>JAKAZI010000012.1 GCA_021809495.1 Actinomycetes bacterium
CGTCGACGCTGGAATCACACGATGGCTCGGTTGAAGACCAGCCGTTTCACATAGAGCAACACGGGATTGACTTCATCCCCGAACAAGAGCGATGGGCGACCGCCCGAAATATCGGCGCGATGTGGACGGGTTCGGCGGTCAACGTCGAGTACTTCATCTACGGCGCGATACTCATGGGATTCGGGTTTAGCTTCTGGACCGCGCTGAGTCTCATCGTTCTCGGCAACCTCTCCTACCTGCTACTCGGGGTGGCCTCGCTGCAGGGACCCGAGTCGGGCACGACCGCCTTCGCGATCAGCCGCGCTCCGTTCGGTCTTCGCGGATCTCGCATCGTGAGCTTCTTCAACTGGATCACCCAGCTCGGCTTCGAGACCGAAGGGCTGATCCTCATCGTCGGCGCGGCGATGGTGCTCTTCCAGATGGCCGGGATCCACGTCAGCAGTCCGCTCAAGGTGATCTTGATCATCCTCGCCGCCGCCATCCAGGCCGTCATGCCCTACCTGGGTCACGCCACGATGGTCAAGATCCTGCGCGCGCTGATCATCCCCTTCGTCGCGATCTTCGCCCTATTCGCGATCTTTGACCTGAAGCACGGCTCGGTGCACTTCAAGGGATTCCTCGGCGGTTGGGAGCTCTATACCGCCGGCCTCGCATTCACGATCGCCCTGTCGGGACTCGGCTGGACCGAGTGCGGCAACGACTACACGCGCTACCTGCCTCGTGACACGAAGAAGGGAGCCATCGTCGGGTGGGTCTTCCTCGGCACCGCGCTGCCCGAGATCGTCCTCATGACCCTCGGTGCACTCACCTACACCTTCATCTCATCCAGCGCCCAGGTGGCAGCGTGGAACGGCTCGAACCCGCTGGCGGCGCTCTACGGCCAGCACTTCATCCCGAGTTGGGTCATCGCGGTATTCCTGATCTTTGCGATTATCCAGCTCTTCGGCATCAACTCACTGGACCTCTACAGCTCCGGGGTGTCGGTCCAGGCCATGGGAATCCACCTCAAGCGCTATCAGGCGGTCGTGATGGACAGCATCATCGCGGGCCTGCTCACGATCTACGCGATGTTCCAGTCGACCTTCTCGCTCTACATGAAGGAGTTCGTCGGCGTCATCATCGTCTGGATCGCGCCGTGGTTCGGGGTCTACATCATGGACTGGATCCTTCGCAGGTTCCGCTACAACCCGGACGAGTTGCAGCGCACCGACCGTGACGGCCTCTACTTCGGCGGCAAGAGCGGCGTCAACTGGAACGCGATCGTCGCCTTCGTCGTCGGACTCGTCACCTCAACCATCGCCTACTCGAAGGCGCCGCCGCCGGTGAACTTCCCGTTCCACTGGATGACTCCGATATCCAACCACTTCGGCGCGTTCTACTGCACCGGGACGGCCAGCGCCAACTGCGGTCAGGCGGGCTGGTTCGGGGGCGCCGACTTCTCGATTCCCATGGGCATTCTCGTCGCCGCGATCCTCTACTTCCTCTTCGAGAAGGTCACCGGCTACGTCGGGATGCAGGTTGCTCGCCAAAAGGAGCTCGAGCCGAACCGCTGAATCGTCCGCTAGCAACGACGTGGCCCCGGGCTTTGCCCGGGGCCACGTCGTTGATCGACTCGTCAGTGGTTATGACTGGTTCTGCACCCTCACGAGCAACGCAGTCGACGGGGTAGTCGGCGGGGTAGTCGACGGGGTAGTCGGCGGGGTAGTCGGAACGAGGATGACGTGCACGTGCTGGCCGGCGCTCAGACTGTTCGAAGATAACGAACTGACAATCCCACCGTTGACGACGACCGTTTCAGCACCGAGGTACACCGTGACGGTCCCCTTCTTCGGCGTGTTGAACGTCATGTATTGCTGGCTGGCTGTCAGATCTAGCGTGGCGATCACTCCATCGATCGGGTGGACCTTGGTCGATTGGATCATCACAGTGGCCGCGACGTAGCTCGACGTGGTCGACGTCGGAGCCGAAGCCGCGGTGACATGCACACGCTCACCAGCCGCGAGGTTGATCAGATGTAACTTGACGTGATCCATCGCGACCACTGTGCCCGACGTGCCTGGCGTGCCCGGCGTGCCCGGCGTGCCCGGCAGGAACGTGACCGTCACGGGCACGTTTAGATGCGTGATCACGAGGATCGACGTTGGGATTCCAGCTTCCGCGGTTATTGATTTAATCCAGCCCTCGATAGGGCGGACCTTGGACGATCCATGGTGGTGGTTCGCCGCACGCGCGCTCAATGTGCTCATAACTACACCGCGAGCGTTGGTGTTCGTCGACGCGCCAGCAATCCCGGCGCCAGCAACGACGAGCGCCCCAACGACCGCGGCGGCGCCGACGCGTCGAAACGCCTTCGTATTCGAAATTCGGTTCATATGCCCTTCCTTCGGTTGACAAGTTGTAACCAATACCAGTGTGACCGTTCTCCTTGAGAACGGCCTGTGCAGGGGGTGAGTAATGCCTGAAACCTACAGCGTCACACGTGTCTTTTACTGCGACCATCTCCGAGCGATGCGTCAGCCCGCCCAGTCCTCGACGAGCTCGCCCGTTCCGTCGGGGTGAAAGACGGGGATCGCTCCGAGCGCCTGGACCATCGCCGCGTCGTCGCCCAACGCCGAGCGCCAGAGCGACGCTTCGGTGACCAGCGTTCCGATCGCGACCACTTCGGCGTCGATGCGGCGCAGTAGTCGCAACGCCGCGCCCGTCGAGGCACCGGTCGAGATCACATCGTCAACGATGGCCACGCGCTTTCCGGCGACGTCGCCGATCCTCGCCCGGTCGAACAGGAGTCTCTGATCGGCGTCGGTGGTGATCGACCTGACGGATTCGGTGACGGCGTCGGCGAGGTGAATCTTGGGTGTCTTGTGCAAGATTACGTACTGGTCGAGTCCGAGGTGACGGGTCACCTCGACGGCGAGCGGAATGCCCATCGTCGCGACGGTGGCCACGATGTCCACGTCGTGGGGTCGTAACAGGGCCGCCAGCTCCTCGCCGGCCCGCGACATGAACCGCACGCCCATGTCGACGGTGATCAGCAGCGCCAGTGACAGGCCGTCGGACAGCGGCACCACCGGCAACGACACCCGCTGGGAGCCGATCTCCACCTCGTACGCGCGCCGTTCCACCGTGGTCGAGCATACTGAGCCCATGACGACTGCTTCGACACCACTCAATCACGACCTCGCCCGTCGCATGCTCGCCACCGCCGTAGACGAGGCGAGACAGGGACGAGACGAGGGCGGCATCCCCATCGGTGCCGCGCTCTTCACTCGTTCGGGTGAACTCCTCGGCGCCGGTCACAATCGCCGAGTCCAGGAAGACGACGCATCGGTGCACGCCGAGACCGACGCCTTTCGCCGCGCGGGCCGACGCCGCAACTACCGCGACACCGTGATGGTGACGACGCTCTCGCCGTGCTGGTACTGCTCGGGACTGGTGCGCCAGTTCAACATCGGCGCCGTGGTGATCGGCGAGTCAGCGAACTTCGTCGGCGGTCACGAGTGGCTCGCCGACCTCGGCGTCGAGGTGATCGTGCTCGACGACCCGACGTGCGTCGAACTGCTCGGCACCTTCATCCACGACCACGCCGAACTCTGGAACGAGGACATCGGCGAGTGATCAGCGAACGGGCGGTCCGAAGAGTCGGTCGCCGGCGTCGCCGAGCCCGGGGGTGATGTAACCGGAGTCGGTCAACTCCTCGTCGAGGGCCGCGGCCACAATTCTCACGTCGGGGTGACGGGCCAGCACGAACTCGATGCCCGGACGCGCCGCGATCAGGCACAGCACGGTCGTGTCGGTCGCGCCGCGGGCGGCGAGCATCGACAGGACCATGTCGAGCGAACCCCCAGTCGCGAGCATGGGATCACAGATCACCACGTGCGCGCCCACGAGCGAGTCCGGCAGTCCGTCGAGGTAGACGTCGGGGCGCAGCGTCGTCTCGTTGCGGCGCAGGCCCACGAGACAGACCCGCGTGTGGGGCAATACCTCCTGGACCGCGGGACTCATCCCGAGCCCCGCGCGCAAGATCGGCACGATGACGTACTCAGCGTCTATCTTCACCGCGGGCGCCCCCGTCACGACGGGCGTGTCGACGGTGGTCGGCGCCGTGGGCGTGTCTCGGAACGCCTCGTAGGCGACGAAGCGGGAGATCTCACGGGCGAGGCGCAGGAAGTCCGCGTTGGACGTCGCGCTGTCGCGCAACTGGCGGACCTTGTCGGCGACGATGGGGTGGTTGACGACGAGTGGCGTAGACACGTCGCCAGACTACGTCGCGCGACGATTGCGCGTCGGCTCCACGAGCAGCGTGTGAGAGAGCGCCCGGTACGCTACATCGGTGACTGTGCACGCGGACGCCCGAAACGACGTCGATCGGGCGGACAGCGACCCGCTGGGCGGCGTCTACTCGAGTTACCGCGGTCCGAGCGCGCAGATCTCCCGAGACCCGACGCTGCCGTGGTGGCGGCGAATCCTGCCGGTGATCTCGTCTCACCGAGTCCCCTTTTCGATCGCGATCGGCCTTTCGTTCGTCAGTCTGGTCTTTCAGACCCTCGTGCCCAAGCTGCTCAATGGCGCGATCGACCACTCACTCATCCAACACACCGCGACCCTTCGTACGGCGGTCATCGAGGTGCTGGTCGTCGGTGTCATCGCCGGGATCACCGGCATCGTGTCGCGCCAGTACGTCTTTAGGACCGCCTATAACGTCGAGGCCGACCTGCGCTCGTTGATCTACGAGCACCTCGCCTGGCTCTCCTTCAGCTTCTATGACCGGGTGCAATCGGGTCAGCTGATCAGTCGGGCCAACAGCGATATCCGCAGCGTCCAGATGTACTCCACCTTTGCGCCCTTGATCGTCGTGCAGAGTTTCATCGGCGTCATCGCCTTTGCCTTCATGCTCTCGATCAACGTGGTGCTGGCCCTCATCGCGATGGTCGTCATGCCGATCCTCTACTTCGTGGGGATCAAGATGCGCCGGGTCATGTTCCCGATCTCCTGGATCACCCAGGCTCGTCTCGCCGACGTCGCGACCATCGTGGACGAGAACGTCAACGGCGTGCGGGTTGTGAAGTCCTTCGCCCAGGAAGAGGCCGAGGTCAACCGCCTCGCCGACGCGGCCGAGCGGGTCGCGTGGGCGTACATCAAAGACGCCCAACTGCGCGCCATCTGGTCGCCGTGGGTCCAGAACCTGCCCCAACTGGGACTGGCCCTCGTGCTCTTCTTCGGCGGCTGGATGGTCATCGACGGACGCCTGGGCATCGGCGCCATCCTCGCCTTCAACGCGTACCTGTTGATGCTCCAGGCGCCGTTCATGATGCTCGGACAACTCGTGATGATGGGCCAGCGCGCCAAGGCCAGCGCCGAGCGGATCTTCGAGATCCTCGACGAGAACCCGACCGTCACCGAACGGCCCGGTGCCTACGACCTGGTGGACGTCAAAGGGCGGATCGAGTTCGACCACGTGAGCTTCCGCTACGGCGACGGACCGGACATTCTCGCCGACTTCGACGCGGTCATCGAACCCGGCGAGACCGTGGCGATCGTCGGACGAACGGGGTCGGGCAAGTCGACCGTCGCCCGCCTGCTCACGCGGTTCTATGACGCCTCTGAAGGGGCAGTGCGCATAGACGGTCACGAGATCACCGACCTCACGTTGCACTCGCTGCGCACCTCGGTCGGCGTGGTGATGGACGAACCGTTCCTCTTCTCGATCTCGATCCGCGACAACATCGCCTACGGCCGCCCCGACGCGACGATGGACGAGGTGATCGCGGCGGCTCGGGCGGCCAATGCGTCAGAATTCATCGAACGACTTCCCCACGGCTACGCAACGGTGGTCGGCGAGCGCGGTTACACACTCTCGGGGGGTCAGCGCCAACGGATCGCCATTGCGCGAACGTTGCTCGTCAACCCGCCGGTGCTGATCCTCGACGACGCCACCAGCGCGATCGACGTCCACGTCGAGGCGGGGATCCACGAGGCGCTGGCGACCCTTCTCGAACGGCGGACGACGATCGTCATCGCGCACCGTATCTCCACGATCGCCCTGGCCACACGGGTACTCGTCTTGGACGACGGCCGCGTCGTCGCGTCGGGCACCCACGAGGCGCTGCTCGCGACGACGCCGCTCTACGCCCAGATCCTCGCCCAGGCCACGACGGAGCGTGACTGATGGCCTGGGGCGGCGGGTTCGCCTTCGGCGGGATGGGCGGCGGCCACCGCAGCGCCACCGACAACGGCCTGCCGTTCGGGGGCATCCCGAGCGAGTTGATGGACGAGGCAACCAAGCTGCTCGCCACCGAGCCGACGCACGAGCCCGCGCACCTCGACTTCACCCAACGACCCTCGGCGGCCGAGCGGCAGCGGCTGAGCCTCGCGCGCCTCGTCGGGCGCTACCCGCGCTACCTCTACGGCGGGTCCTTACTCGTCATCGCGATCAGCCTGGTCCTCCAGGCGGGTCCGAAGCTGACCGAGTACGCCATCAACCACGGCATGGTCCCCGGACACCATTCGCTCGGCGTCGTCGCGGTCTGTGGAGCGATCTACCTCGTCTTAGCGCTCGCGAGCGTCTACCTCCAGCGAGCCCAGGTCGACGTCACGGGTCGGCTCGCCTCCCGGGTCATGCACGACCTGCGCATCCGGGTGTTCACCCACCTTCAACGGCTCAGCCTCGACTTCTTTACCGACGAGAAGGCGGGTGTCTTGATGAGTCGCATGACCAGCGACATCGAGAACCTCCAGCAGCTCGTCCAGGATGGCATCAGCCAGTTCGCGATCCAGGGACTCACGATGGTGGTCATCACCGTGATCCTGTTCACGACCAACGTGACCCTCGCGACGTGGACGGTGCTGCTCGTCGTGCCACTCCTCGTGGTCTTTACCATCTGGTTCCACCGCGCGAGCGAACGTGGCTACCTGCGCACCCGCGACCGGATCGCCAACGTGCTGGCCGACCTGTCCGAGTCGCTCTACGGCATCCGCGTCGTGACGGCGAACAACCGCCAGCGTCGCAACATCCGCAACCACCGCCACGTCGTCGGCGCGTACCGCGACGCCAACCTCTACACCGGCCGGGTGAGCAGCATCTACGGCCCCTCGACGGTCATGATCGGCATCCTCGGCCAGGGTCTCCTGCTCGCGATTGGCGGCCGGCTGGTGCTGGAACACAAGCTCACCATCGGCGCCCTGATCGCCTTCTTTCTCTACCTCAACCGGTTCTTCTCGCCCATCCAGCTACTCGTCCAGCAGTACAACGCCCTCCAGCAGGGTCGCTCCTCGGTCACGCGGCTACGCGAACTGCTCGAGACGGCGCCGAGCGTGGACGAGGACGAGCACGCCGCGCCGCTCGGACTGGTCGACGGGCGGATCACCTTCGAACACGTGAGCTTCGGCTACGACCCCGATCGACCGGTGCTCTCGGACATCAACCTGGAGATCGCCCCGGGCGAATCGGTCGCCTTCGTCGGTCCGACCGGCGCGGGCAAGTCCACGATCGCCAAACTCGCCAACCGCTTCTATGACCCAACCTCGGGCCGGGTGCTCATCGACGGCGTGGACGTGGCCACGGTGACGCTGCACTCGCTACGCTCCCAGGTCGGCGTCGTGCCCCAGGAACCGTTCCTCTTCGCGGGTTCGATTCGCACCAACCTCGCCTTCGGCCGTCCCGGGGCCACCGACGACGAGATCGAGAGCGCGATCGACGTCGTGGGACTACGCGACCTCGTCGACCGGCTGCCCGACGGCATCGGAACCGAGGTCCACGAGCGTGGTCAGACGCTCTCGGCCGGTGAGCGACAGTTGCTCGCACTCGCGCGCGCCTTCCTCGCCGGACCGCGCATCCTCATCCTCGACGAGGCGACGTCGTCGCTCGACCTGCAGAGCGAGACGATCGTCGAACGGGCCCTCGACCGGATCCTCGAGGGCCGGTCGGCGATACTGATCGCGCACCGTCTAACCACCGCCCAACGGGCGGACCGCATCGTCGTCGTGGACCACGGGGGCATCGTCGAATCCGGCACCCCACGCGAACTCATCGCCGCCGGCGGCGCCTACGCGACCATGTTCGCCGCGTGGCTCGCCTCGGGCGGGCGCGACGCCAGCCGCGGGACCGACTAGTCGACCATCGCGCGCACGGCCTCGATGAGTGACGCCGCGCTCTGACCCGGCTGGACCAGTGGGTGGACCTGGAGGTGGGTGACGCCCGCCTCGGCGAAGGCCGCGACCCGTTCGGCGACGTAACTCGCGGGTCCACAGAGCGTGGTCAACTCGAGGAACTCGGCCGGCACCGCCGCTTCCGCCTCGCGCTTCTTGCCCGCCAGGTAGAGGTCCTGGATCGTGGCCGCCTCGCGCTCGAAGCCGTAGCGAATCGCGAGTTCGTTGTAGAAGTTCTTACCCTTCGCGCCCATCCCACCCACGTAGAGCGCCACCATCGAACGCTGTAGCTCGCGCAGCGCGATGATCTCCTCACCTTCGCCGATCGCGAGCAGTCCCCCGGCCGTGATCATGAGTTCCCCGAGCGAGGGGTCGCGCTTCGCGCGTCCCGCCGCGAGCGCATCGCCCCAGACGTTGTTGGCCCGCTCGGGGATGAACAGGATCGGGATCCAGCCGTCGGCGATCTCGGCGGTGAGCGACACGTTCTTTTCGCCGAGCGACGCGACCCACACCGGTATCGCCGGGCGCACCGGGTGCGCGATGATCTTGAGGGGCTTACCGAGTCCGGTGCCTCGCTCGGGTGGAAGGGGCATCGTGAAGTGCTTGCCGTGGTGCTCGAGGGGCGCCTCGCGGCGCCACACGTCACGACAGATCGACACGATCTCGCGGGTCGTGCCGAGCGGATCGACGTAGGGAACACCGTGAAAGCCCTCGATCACCTGGGGACCCGATGCCCCCAGCCCCAGGTGGAATCGGCCGTCCGAGAGGGCGTCGATGCCCGCGGCGGTCATCGCGATCAGCGTCGGCGTGCGGGTGTAGATCGGCAGGATCGCCGCGCCGATCTCGACGCGCTCGGTCAGCGCCGCCAGGTAGCCCATCAGGGAAGGACTGTCGAAACCGTACGCCTCGGCCACCCACACCAGGTCGAGTCCGGCCCGCTCCATCTCGGCCACGTCGCGAGCCGCCTGCTTGAATCCACCGGCGTAACTCAGCATCGTAGAGATCTTCACGTCTCGTCCCTTCACCCAATTGGTCAGCGTACCGGACCGTGACGCGCCGGTTCGAGTTGCGTGTCCTACGCTGGTAACGAGGGCACCAATGCTCTCACCGAGAGCAAAGGCTGGTGACAACGTGGTCACACGTCCCAATGAGGCCCCACCCCACGAGTTCAATCCGTGGCTGCGAGTGGTTTCCCTAATCGAAGAAGCCGGGCACCTGCTCGGCCTGCCCGACGACATGATCATGAGGATCGTCACCCCCGAGCGGATCCTCGAAGTCGCCGTGCCCGTGCGCATGGACGACGGCGAGGTGCGGATGTTCACCGGCTGGCGAATCCAGCACGACACCTCGCGCGGGCCGGGTAAGGGCGGCATCCGCTTCCACCCCAGCGTGAACGCCGACGAGATCGCGGCGCTGAGCGCGGACATGTCGATCAAGTGCGCCGTCGTCAACATCCCCTACGGCGGAGCCAAGGGCGGCGTCCGGGTCGACCCGGCGACGCTCTCGCGCGCCGAGCTCGAGCGACTGACGCGCCGCTACGCCTTCTCGATCGCGCCCATGATCGGGCCCGACCGTGACATCCCGGCCCCCGACATCAACACCGACTTCCAGGTGATGAGTTGGATCATGGACACCGTGTCGATGCTGCGTGGCCACAACACACCCGGCGTCGTCACCGGCAAGCCCCTCTCGATCGGTGGCAGCCTCGGTCACGCCGGCGCCACGTCGCTCGGGGTGACCATCGTCACGACGGCGTTGCTCCAGCGCATGGGTCGCATGGCCAACGAACAGCGTGTCGTCATCCAGGGCTACGGCAAGGTCGGTGCGCCGCTCGTGAAGTTGCTGAGCGACCGCGGCATGAAGGTCGTCGGTATCGCCGACGTTCGCGGTGCGATCCACGTGCCCGACGGGATCAACCCCGCGGCCATGGCCGCCCACTTCGCCGAGGCGGGCACGGTGGTCGGCTTCGCGGGTAGCGAGACGATCGATTCCGATGACCTGTTCTCGCTGCCGAGTGACATCGCTATCCCCGCCGCCCTCGGCGGGGTCATCACCGAACGCGTCGCGCAGACGATGAGCGCCTCGATCATGGTCGAGGCCGCGAACGGCCCCACGACCGGTGAGGGCGCGGCGATCCTCGCCAGCCGCAACGTCCCGGTGATCCCCGACGTCCTCGCGAACGCCGGTGGCGTCGTCGCCTCGTACTTCGAGTGGGCCCAGGACCTCCAGGGCTTCATGTGGGAGCCGGAACTCTTCCAGCAACGCCTCGAGAAGACGATGAGCGACGCTTTCAACCACATCTGGAAGCGTCACCAGGAGTTGAACGTGACCCTGCGCGAGACGGCGATCGCCGTCGGCGTGGAGCGCATCGCCGAGGCGACTGAGGTCCGCGGCCTGTTCCCCTGATCGAGCGATCGATGCGAAACCCCGGCGTCGCGACGGCCACGTCGCGACGCCGGGGTTTCGCGTTTCCTGCGCCGCCACCAGGATGGCGCCGCGACGGCGATAGCGTGACGGGGTGACGGTTTCGTCACCCCGGTTCGCCCGACGAGCCGACCGACCAACGGAGGGCGACATGTCCACGGCAGCCAGCGCACCCGAGTCTCGCGACCGATCGGCCGCTCGCCGGCCGTTCCCCGCCCGGGGGCAAACGGCCGCGGCGGTGTTCGCGGACCTCTTCGCGCGCAAGACGGCCGACGCCGACTGGCAGCGCGGACGCACCTTCAATCTCGTCTACCCCACCGGACGCGCCGACGTCGACCGCGTGCTCACCGAGGCCAACAACGCCTACCTCTTCGAGAACGCCCTCAACCCGACGCGGTTCCCGAGTCTGGGCACGATGCAGACCGAGGTGCTCGAGATGGTCTCGTCACTCGTCAACGCCCCGCCGAAGGCCGGGGCGGGATTCTCATCGGGCGGCACCGAATCGATCCTGCTCTCGGTGCTGGTCAGCCGCGAACGCGGGCGCGTCGAGCGAGACATCACGCGGGCCAACATCGTCTTTCCCTCGTCGGCCCACCCCGCCTTCGCCAAAGCCGCCTTCTACCTCGGCCTCGAGGCGCGCGCGACGCCGCTGACCGACGGGTTCACCGCGGACGTCGAGCGCCTCTTCGAGCGAGTGGACGAGAACACCGTGCTGATCGTGGGTTCGGCCTACGGCTTCCCTCACGGCGTGATCGACCCGATCGAGGAACTCTCCAACCGCGCCCTCGCACTGGGCATCCCGTTCCACTCCGACACCTGCATCGGCAGTTTCGTGCTGCCCTTCATGGAGCGTCTCGGCTACGAGATACCGCCCTACGACTTCCGTCTGCCCGGGGTCACCCAGATGTCGTGCGACATCCACAAGTACGGCTACGTCACCAAGGGTGCGTCGGTCGTCGTCTACCGCGACGCCGACTGGCTGAGTCACCAGATCTTCGACTACGACGTCTGGCCACCCGGTCGCTACCACAACGCCTCGGTCGCCGGCGCGCGCGCCGCGAGCCCCGTGGCGGCGTCCTGGGCCCTGCTCACCTACCTGGGTGAAGACGGGTACACCGAGATCATGGCCGATCTCCTCGAGACGACGCGGCGCCTTCGCGACGGAGTCAGCGCGCTCGCGGGACTCTCGATCCTCGGCGACTCGATCGGGCCGCTGATGTCGTTCACCTCGACGCGCGACGACATCTTCGCCATCGCCGACGTCATGGACGAACGCGGCTGGCACCTCAACCGCGTGCACAACCCCTCGGGCGTGCAGATGATGATCGCGCCGATCCACGGCGCCTACGTGGACGAGTTCCTCGCCGACCTCGCCGAGGCGGTCGAGCGCCACGGCACCGCCCGGTCGTCGTTCGTCGGCTACACCTGATCGATGGCGCGGTCGGGCAACGGTACGCTCGAGGACATGCCTTCGACGACACCGCCGAATCTCGTCCTGGTGCGCCACGGGGAGACCACCTGGAACCTCGATGGACTCGTGCAGGGCCACCGCGACGACGCGATCCTCACCGATCGAGGTGTGCGCCAGGCCGAGCACGTGGCCGCGACCCTGCACGAGGACGTCTTTGACGCCATCGTCGCGAGCGACCTGCGACGCGCGCGCGACACCGCGGCGATCATCGCGAGGGGACGCGGACTCGACGTCGTCACGACGCCGGCGCTGCGCGAGCGCTCCTACGGCGACTACGAGGGCGGACCCCTCGCCGACCTCCCGGCCACGGTCTTCGTCCCCGACGGCGCGTTCGTGACCGACGCCGACGCCCGTCCCTCGGGCGGCGAGTCGCTCAACGACCTTTACGGTCGCGCTCGGCGATGGCTCACCCAACTGCGAACCGACTACGCCGGTGCGCGGGTGCTCGTGGTCACCCACGGCGGGACGCTACGGGCCATCCGCGCGTGCTGTGCGGCGACGCCGATCACGCGAACCCGGTGGTACCCGGTAGATAACGCCAGCGTGTGGACGACCGACATCAACGGGGACCCGCTCGCCTGAGTCCCGGCTCGTCGCCCGCCGAGGAAGTGGCGGACGACGAGCCATCGAGTCCAGCGCACGCCGAGCCGGGCGAACGTCGGTGTGATGCGTGACCCGTCGGACTGGTCAGGACATCGTCCGCGGGTCGGCGCAGTGCTGGAACTCGATCACGTTCGGCGAGGTCCCGTCCCGACAACGACGAACCGCGCCGAGTTGCCGCGACGCCCGCGGTGGTGGCTTCACCGCCGCTGCTGGTACGAGGGCTCGATGTCAGACTCGAAGACGCAGAGGGTCTCGCTGCGCAGCCCGAGGCGCACCGTCTCGAGGCCGATGATGTCGGTCGTAGCGACGTTGCCCATATTCACATTGGGGCCGAGTCGGGTGACGAAGTAGCTCTGCAATTCGAGCGTGGGCGCCTCGAACAGCAGCCGGTCCACGCTGATAGGACTCGCGAGGATCTCCTCGATCAGGCCGAAGCGCAGTTCCCCGTTCGGTCGACAGATCCCGCCGTGGCCGCTCTCGCGGGTCTCCAGGGTTACGAGCACCGCCCCCGCGTCCAGGTCGGCCCCGATGTAGCCGATCCACTTGTGCGGCGCCATATTCTCGGACTTCGCCTGGTCCTTGGAGCCGACCTCGGAGATGACCGAGAAGTCCTTCGCCAGCTCGGCGACGTAGTCGGCCTTGGCCGCGTCCGTGAGGTCGATGGTGCCGTTGGAGACCTCCACGAAGGTGCACCCGTACCAGCGACACATGGCGCGAAACTCGTCGAAGCGGCCCTGGAGGACGTACTTCTCGAACAGCGTGCCACCGAAGTAGAAGTCCACTCCCTCGCTGCGCAGGACCGCGATCTTGTCGCGGACGTTGCGGTCGACGACCGAGGTGCCCCACCCGAACTTGACGAAGTCCAGGTAGTCACTCGCCGCCGTGACCATGTCGGCGAAGTAGTGCAGCGGCAGTCCTTTGTCGATCGCCATGGTGAGCCCGAATTCTCGCGGCTTACTGCATCGTTCAGGTAGGTCTAGGTACTCTCGACTCATGGGACTCGCCGCCCTGTCAACCCGTTGCGCTGATGACTATCACCGACGATCAGGTAAAACCCACCGTAACCTCGAGATCGGGGATTTCCCTGGGCAACGGGTGGGAATACCTTGTGAATTGGCTGTGACCTCCGGCGTGACCAAGCGGGTCGCGTCGACGGCTGGCACCCGCGCCATCCCTGGTGGTGTGGCAGAGTGACACGGTGCCAGAGGAACCGACCCGAGAGGAACTCGAGCGTCAGATCGCGGCGTTGCGCGCCGAGCTCACACGGCTAAAAGAAGAGATCCGCGTGCTGCGCCGCGCTCAGCACGAGGTACCGCCGCACTACCTCTAGTCTCGGCGCGACCCGGTCCTCGGTCGTGTTCGGGTCGCGCGACGCGCACGACCACCTTCAGTACCACCGGTCGTTCATCCCGCGTGGCCGAGCGCACGATCGAGCCCGTGGCGAGCCACGCCGCATTTTTCTCGGACGTTTCCCAATCGATCCCGACGGTGCGACGGCCCGGGTCGCGCAGTCACGCTCGGTAGCGGACCGTCGGTGACGCGCACGCGATGACGAGCTTCGCCACTCGCCACTCGCCACCTGTTCTCGTCACTTCGGCCGGCGCTCGGAGCGCAGCGCGCGACGCACCGAGAGCCCGAGGGCGGCCGTAGCGAGCGCGGGCAGCGCGATGACCGCAACGCCGTTGAGGTGCCAGAGGTGGCTCAGCGCCGCGACGACGCCGATCGTAACGAGCGCCGCGATGAACAGCTCGGGCGTGTCGCCGATCAAGAAATCCCACCAGAACATCGCGAAGCCCCTCACCAGACGCCACAGCAGCGGACGTGGTCGCTCACCCGTCATGCGGCCACCTCCCGGGTTCGACGTTCGTGTTTCAGGTACGCGACCAGCGTCCAGGTGACCGCCACGTAGAGCACCACGAAACCGACGAGCATGACGTCGTTCCCGGGCCATCGCACCCGCAGTCCCTCGCCCGTCCAGAAGGTTCCGTAACTCACGAGCAACACGCCGACGCCCATCTTCATGGCGTTCTCGGGGACGTTGGACAGCTGCTTGGCGACGACGACGCCCACGATCCCGACGAGCACGACCGCGATCGCGGCCACGGTCGAGGCGAGACCGAGTCGGTGGGCCGAGGTACCGAGGGTCAGTACCGTGATCACGACCTCGAGTCCCTCGAGAAACACGCCCTTGAACGCCATCACGAAGGCGATTCGGTCACGCTGGGTCGCGCCCGCCGACTCCAGTTCGGCGACCTTGGCCCGGTAGATCGCGTCCTCGTCGTGCATGGCCTTGAACCCACTCGACCGCAGGATTGCCTTGCGCAACCACTGCATGCCGAAGATCAGCAGCACGCCGCCGACCACGAGACGCAGCACGCTCAGTGGCACGCGGACCATCGCGGGACCGAACACCGCTACGAGCGCCGCGAGGACCACCAACGCCACGGCGGTCCCTTCGAAGGCCGAGCGCCACCCGCGGGTGTGCCCGACGGCCAGCACGATGGTGAGCGCCTCGACCATCTCAACCGCGCACGCGAGGAACACTGCGCCGACGAGCACCACCACGCCCGTCGAACCCGTCACTGCTCCAATCATGAACTGACCTTTCCTGGATTCATCACAAAGCACGAGGACGCGTCGAAACACACCCTCACGGCGTGGTCCCGGTCGAACCGGTGCGACGAGAAGACTTTACTCAGGACGTCCTGGGGTCCCACGCGCACCACGTGGTCGTAGCCCCGGCCGTTGAAGGCGGCGTCAAGGACGACGCCGGGCACTCCCTGGGGTTCGTTCGCGTTGGCCAGCGTGACGCCGGCCGCTCGTACGAAGAGGCTCACCGGCTCCGCGGGATCGACTGGTTGGGTCGCGGTCGCGGAGATCCGATGGTCGAGCGCGAAGGGCAGGGTGACGTCGTAGCAGTCGGTCCCGGTCATCGTCACCGACGAGACGGGGAACTCGCCGGCGAGTCCGGTGAATCGCGCAACGAAGGCGTTGATCGGGCGCCGGTAGATCGCCTCGGGCGTGTCGAGTTGGACGAGCCGGCCATGGTTGAGCACCCCCACCCGATCCGCGAGGGCGAAGGCCTCGGACTGGTCGTGGGTGATGTAGATCGCCGTCACCCCCGCGGCGCGCGTCAACGTCGCGATCTCGACGCGAAGTTGCTCGCGCCGATCGGCGTCGAGGTTGGAGAGCGGTTCGTCGAAGAGGACGAGGCCGACCTCCGCCGAAAGCGCCCGCGCGAGCGCGACGCGCTGCTGCTCGCCGCCGGACAGCTCGTTGGGGTAGCGCTCGGCGAGGTGAGCGATGCCCACGCGCTCGAGCAGGTCGCTCACCCGCGCCGACCGCTCGGCCTTGGTGCGCCGGGAGGTGGCGAGGGGAAAGGCGACGTTCTTCGCCACGGTGAGGTGCGGCCAGAGCGCGTAGTCCTGGAAGACCATCGCGAGGCCCCGTTTCTCAGGGGCGACGAACCCGCGCGGCCCGACCACGACGCGGTCGTCGATGGTGATCACGCCGGCGCTCGGCCGCTCGATCCCCGCCACGCAGCGCAAGAGCGTGGTCTTGCCCGAACCCGACGGTCCGAGCAGCACGAGGAACGTCCCGGGGGCCACGGTGAGATTCACGCCATCGAGGGCCACCTTGTCGCCGAACTCCTTGGTCACGCCCTCGACCGAGACGCCGACCGCTCGAGGTTGAGTGGCGGTCACGACTTCACCCCGCTCCAGCCGATCCGGCGCCAGCCCCGGGGGGTCACGAGGTGGTAGAGGCCGAGGGCGACCACGATCACGACGAGCATCTCGAGCAGCGTCAGGACCGTCATCGCCGTGCCCGTACCGAGTTGGAAGTTGGCGAGATAGGCCTGGATGGTCACCGAGGCCGGTTCCTGGCTCGGCGGGTAGAGGATCTGGGAGATCGCGAGTTCGGCGATGGTCTTGGTGAAGGTGAGCAGCCACCCCCAGAGCAGCACCCTCGAGAACAGGGGCAGACTCGTCGTACGCCACGTGCGCCATCGCGACGCTCCGTGGACCCTCGACGCCTCGGCGAGCGACGGCTGGATCTGGCCGACCGGTCCGGCCATGAAACGGGTCTGGCCCGGCAGTGAGTTGGCAACGAGCGCGAGCATGAGTAGCGGCAGGGTCTTGTAGAGATCGATGACGTGACTGCTGATGAACGACAAGTTGTAGAAGAAGATGTAGCCGACTCCGAGGACGACGCCCGGGACGGCCACCGAGCCGAGCAGGAAGACGTCCGTGATCCGTTGGCTCCAGCCACCGACGTTCGTGATCAGCCGTCGGGCCAAGACGATCGCGAGCGCGCCGGTCACCGTGGCGACCACGAGTCCCAACTGGTTGGACAGCACGAGCGGCGCGGCGAGGCTCTTGTTGGCGATCGATGGGTGCAGCACCTGGTGATAGAAGGCGAGGGAGAGCCGGACCGGACTCGACGAGTAGATTCCGAGGTTCGACACGAAGGAACCGGCGACGGCGCCGAAGACTGGGATTCCGAGGGCGATCAGGAAGATCATGCCGACGCCGGCGGTCGCCGCGACGCGCCGCAGGGGACGGAACTCGCGACGCCGGGCGGGGCGACTGCGGCCAGACAAGACCGCGTAGGAACGCCGACGCATGACCCGAGACTGGAGGATGATCGGCGGGATCGTCGAGAGGATCAACACGATGGCGATCACCGCGGCCACGGAGAAGTTGGCGGGGAAGTTGCTGATGGCGTTGAAGAGGGTGAAGGTCGCCATCGGGAAGTGCGCGTGATAGCCGAGGGTGAATGCCACACCGAAGTCGCTCATCGTCTCGGCGAAACTGATGGCGAAGGCGCTCAGCAACGCCGGGGCGATGATCGGCAGCACCGTCTGAAGGGTGCGCCACCGATTAGCTCCGTGGATGCGCGCCGCGTCCTCGAACTCAGATCCGAGTCCGCGCAGTCCCGCGGCGATCACGAAGTACGCGAAGGGCAACGCCGCGGTGCTGAGCACGATCACGATTCCGAGGGGTCCGAAGAACTCACCGTAGATGAAGTGCGTGTTGACCCCGAGGAAGCTGGCCGCCCCGTAGGGCTGCAGCAGGTCACTCCACCCCAGCGTCATCATCCACGTCGGCACGATGAGCAGGAGCCACATGAGCACGGCCCACACGCGACGACCGTAGACGTTCGTCCGTTGGATGAGCCACGCGAACGCCGTCGCCACGATAACCGCGACCACCGACACCGTCAGTGAGACCCAGAGTGAGTCGAAGATGCCCTGGCCGGTCGAGCCCTGGAACGCCTGCGCCACGTAGCGCAGCGTGAAGTACTGCGGACCTTGCTGGAAGAGTCTCGGACTCGTCGCAAGCAGGAGAAACGATACGACCGGCGCGATGATGAGCAGGCCGAGTATCACCCAGAGCACGACCGAACTCGCCGCGAAACGCCGGCGGCGAATGGTGAGCGGGGGTGGGATGGTAGTGAGTTCAGTCGCCATAGGCGCCCTTCAATGAGGCGGTGCTGCGGCCCACGAAGGGCCGCAGCACCGCGGGGATCTAAAGGGGGCTACCCGTTGTTGATATTCGCGCTGAACCAGGTGTTGACCGTGGACTCGAGTGGTCCCCAGACGTAGGGGTTCGTCGTCTGCATCGGCACCGTGCTGAGCGGCGGGATCACCTTGTTGGCGGGCTTCTCGCCGTTCAGGACCGGCCAGAAGAGCGAGTCGCCCTGCGGGTCACCGATCTGCATGACGTGCTGTCCCCTCGGGGACAGCACGTAGTCGACGAACTTCTGCGCCTCGGCCCGCACGGCCTTGGGCATCTTGCCGTCGATCCCGATGACGCCCGGCAGCGCGGTCACCGGGTTGAGGTAGGCCACGCGAAAGCTCGGCGAGGTGGACACCTCGGCCCCGTACCCGGCCGAACTCTGGATGATCGCCATCTTGATCGTGTGGGCCGCGATAGCGCTGAGCGTCGGGCCGTTGGTCGCGTTGATCACCAGGCCGTTCGCCTTCAATTTCGTGAAGAATGCTTCCCCGGCCTTGACGGCCGCGGTGGTCGACCCGGAGCGGTAGTGCCCGAGGTCGTTCATGACGCCGGCGATCAGCGGGTAGGTCGGACCGGACTGCGTCGGGTCGTTCATACCGAGCACGCCCTTGAACTGCGGCTTCAGCAGGTCGGCCCAGGTCTTGGGCAGTTGGGCCGCGGTGATCTGTGAGGAGTCGTAGACGAGTGCACCCGTCGCCGTGAGACCGGTCGGCACGTAGCTACCGTCGGCGGGGATGTTCGCCCGACCAACGGTGTTGAACGACACGTGGGGCACGATGTGCTTGGCGAGCAGTCCCTCACGGTCGAGCTGAGCGAAGGCCTGCGCCCCGTCGACCCAGAGCACACCCCACGTCGGGTGCGAGCCCTCGGCCTGGATCTGCTGGAGGAGTGGCCCCGTCGAGTTGTCGTTGAGGGTCACGGTGAACCCGGGGTGGGTGGCGTTGAAGGCCTTCACCGTGGCTGAGTCGTATCCCTGGGCCGAGTAGACGACGAGGGTCGGCCCAGTGGCTTTAGCCGAGGCGCCCGCCCCCGACATCGACAGGGACATTGGGATCATGGTGGCGGCGAGCGCCAGGGCGGTGAACCGCGCGAAGCGGACACCTGGTTTCTTGGTTGCGATGTTCATGAAGACGTTCTACGGGGCGTCGATGAACGGACCGTGATGACTCCGTGGGAGTCCGATGAACTTCGCGCAACGACTTGGTCGATTCAGCGCTGACGGCGACGCAGTTCGTCCTCGACGTCGGCGGGGTCCAGTCCCCGACTCCTCAGCAGCAACAGCAGGTGGAACCACAGATCCGCGGCCTCGCTGACGACGCGTTCGTCAGTTTCGCTGAGCGCGGCCACGATCACTTCGGCCGCCTCCTCGCCCACCTTGCGCGCCGCGAAGGGTGCGCCAGCGCGCAACGACGCCGCGACGTACGAGCCCGACTCATCGGCGGCCTCGCGGCGCAAGATGGTGCGCCACAGCCACGGCGTGAAGCACGACGTCGACCCGTCGTGACAGGTCGGTCCGTCGGGTCGAGCGCGCACGAGCACCGCGTCGTCGTCACAGTCCGGCAGCACCTCGACCACGCGCAGGGTATTGCCCGAGGTCTCGCCCTTCATCCACAGTCGCTGACGGGACCGTGAGAAGAAATGAACCAGTCCCGTCGACCTGGTCAGCGCGAGTGCCTCGTCGTCCATCCAGCCGAGCATCAGCACTCGTCCAGTGTCGTCGTCTTGCACGATGGCCGCTCGTAGTTCGCTCACGTTATTCCTTCCAGGGGCGCAGGTGCACGCCGCACGATTCGATGGCTCGACGCAAACCGGGCAGTCCGGCGGGGTCCTCGTGGACGATCGACGCGACGAGTGCGGCGTCGGTCACCGCCAACGCATCGGCGACGTGCTGGGCGCTGCCCGCGCCACCCGACGCGATGACCGGGACCGCGACCGCGGCGCGCACCGCCGCCGTCAGTTCGAGGTCGAAGCCCATTCGGCGGCCGTCGTGGTCGATCGAGGTGAGCAGGATCTCCCCGGCGCCCCGATCGGCCGCCTCACGGGCCCACTCGACGGTGAGTCGCGTCGTTGGCGTCCGGCCGCCGTGGGTGTGCACGACCCCGGCGCCGCTGTCAATAGCGACCACCACCGCCTGGGAACCGAAGCGGTCCGCGATCGCCTGGATCAACGCGGGTGACGTGACGGCGGCCGAGTTGAGCGACACGCGATCGGCGCCGGACTCGATGATCCGCGACGCGTCGACCACGCTGCGCACGCCGCCTCCGACGGTGAAGGGGATGTCCAGGACGTCGGCGACGGCGCGAACGACCGAGGTCATCGTCGCGGCCTCGTCGGGCGTAGCCGTGATGTCGAGCAAGACCAGTTCGTCGGCGCCACCGGCGCTGTAGTGGACCGCGAGCTCTACGGGGTCGCCGACGTCACGCAGGCCGACGAAGTTGACGCCCTTGACCACGCGCCCGTGCGCGACGTCCAGGCAGGGGATCAGACGAGGGAGAGGCACTGGTCCAGGAACACGAGACCCGCGGGTCCGCTCTTCTCGGGGTGGAACTGGACGCCGAGGAACGAGCCGCGCGACACCACGGCGGTGACCCCCTCGGCGGTCGCGACCGCGTCGTCGGTGATCGCACCGTAGGAGTGCGCGAAATAGTAGGCCTCGCCCCACGGCTCGACGATCGACCAGCCCAGTCGCGGCACCCGCTCGTCGCTCAGGCGCACGACCCGGCCCGGCACGATGCCCAGACCCTCGACGCCGCCGTCCTCCTCGCTCGACTCGAGGGCCAACTGCAAGCCCAGACAGATCCCCAACACCGGTTTGCCCGACCGGACCCGACCCGCGATCGCTTCGGCGGCTCCCGTCTCGCTCAGGTGATCCATCGCGCTGCGGGCCGAGCCGACCCCCGGCAGCACGACGTACCAGGCGGTGGCGATCGCCGTGGGATCGGCGCTCACCACGCTCGCGTGGCCGAGCCGAGCGAGCGTCGCCTGCACCGAGCGGGTGTTGCCGGCGCCGTAGTCGACGATGACGATCTCGTTCACAGGGAGCCCTTCGTGGATCGGACGAGACCACCGTCACGAACGAGCGCCTGGGCGAGCGCGCGACCCACCGCCTTGAACGCCGCTTCGGCGACGTGGTGCGCGTTGGTGCCCGTCGCCGTGACGTGCAGCGTGATCCGGGCCGTCTGGACCAGGGACTCGAGCGCGTGCGCGGCCATCCCCGGGTCGGGTTCGATCGCGAGCGTCGCGGTCGCGCGCCCGGAGAGGTCCACGACGGCGTGCGCCAACGCCTCGTCCATCGGGACCCGTGCCTCGCCGTAGCGCGCGAGACCCCGCCGGTCGCCCAGGGCGAGGTCGAGGGCTTCACCGAAGGTGCGCATCATGTCTTCCACCGCGTGGTGGTCGCCCGTCTCGGGGTCACCGACGCCCTCGACGCGAAGGTCCATCCCGGCGTGAAAGGCGAGCTGTTGGAGCATGTGGTCGTAGAAGCCCTCGCCCGAGTGGACGAGGACGCGTCCTTCGCCGGGCACGCGCAGCCGGACCGCGAACCGGGTTTCGGCCGTCGCTCGTCGGTGGCGAACCGGTGGCGCGACGGCGTCGCGCCCGAGCAGCTCGCTCGCCAGTGCGTCGAGCAGCTGGTCGTCGTCGACCTCGTCGCGCACGCTGATCCGCAGTCCACCCGCGAAGGCGCGCAGCACGACGCCGTAGGGCAGCATCGCGTCGACGATTCGCTGGGGGTCCTCCATCGGTACGTAGAGAAAGTTCGTGTACGAAGGAACCGGGGTCAGTCCTAATTCAGCCAGCCGCTTCGCCAGCCGCTCGCGCTCGGCGATCTGGGGCGCGACGTCGGGTGGACTGGCGAGCGCCGCCATCGCCAGCGCCGCCGACAGCGACGAGACCGACAGTGGCGCCTGGCGCGAGGAGAGCACGGCGATGAGTTCGGGGCTGGCCAGGGCGTAGCCGACGCGCGCGCCGGCGAGTCCGAAGGCCTTGGAGAACGTTCGCAGCACGATCGCGCCGTCCTCAATGGCGTCCAGCGCGTCGACGCCCGCGTAGTCGGCGTACGCCTCGTCGATCACCAGTTGGCCCGCGACCGTTGGCACGTCGGGCAGCTCGCCGGTCGGATTGTTCGGTCGACAGACGAACACGAGGTCGGCGGTCGATGGATCGTCAACGATCGTCGCGCCGGCCATCGACGCGGCGAAGCGATACATCGAATACGAGGTCGCGGGAACGGTCGCGATCGTGCCGCCGGCGGCGAAGACCCGCGCCACGAGCACGATGAACTCGTCACTGCCGGCGCCGAGGGCGACCTGATCGATCGTGAGGCCGTGGCGCGCCGCGATGGCCGCGCGTAGGGGTTCGTAGCGTCCCCGGTCGTACTCGTTCACGTCGGCGAGGGCGGCGGCGATCGCGGCCGGCCTCGCGCTCGCCGGCGGCGCCGGCGCGACGTTGCCGTCGAATCGGATGATCGCGCGCGGGTCGATACCGACGGCGGCGGCGATTCGTTCGTTCGAGAGCGGCCACTGGTAGGCCTCGAGTGGCTCGGGTCTGGTCATCGTCGGGCCGTGGCCTTGTGCATGGGCATCCCTTCGAGTTCGGCCAGTGCCTCGATGGTCGGCGCGAGACGCGCCAACCCCTCTTCGCTCACCCGCTGGATCGTGACCGCCTTCATGAACGCCTCCAGTCCTAGTCCCCCGGTCGAGCGGGCCCAGCCTCCGGTCGGCAGCACGTGGTTGCCCCCCGTCGCGTAGTCGCCCGCTGGTACCGGCGCGAAGGGTCCGACGAAGACCGCGCCGGCGTTTCGGATACGGCCCGCGAGCGACTCGGCCCGTGGTCCGAGCAACGCCACGTGTTCGGCGGCGTAGGACTCGACCGCGTCGAGCGCGGCCTCGAGGTCATCGCCGACGCGCACGACGAAGGCCCGCGAATCGGGACCGTGTTCCATCTGCGCGTCGAGTTCCTGTTGGATCAGCGCCTCGTCGACGCCGTCGTCGGCGACGACCACCACCTCACTCGGGCCCGCCGGCAGGTCGATGGCGACGTCGCGGCTCACGAGCAGCTTCGCGGTATTGACCGCGCCACCCCCGGGTCCCACGATCTTGTCGACGGCGCCGATCGACGCCGTCCCGTAGGCCATCGCGGCGATCGCCTGGGCTCCGCCGACGGCCCAGACCTCGTCGATACCGAGCAGGGCGGCGGCGGCCGCCACCGCGGCCGAGCCGCGTGGCGGGGTGCAGACGACGATGCGGTCCACGCCGGCCTCGCGGGCCGGGATCGCCGTCATGATCAGTGACGAGACCAGCCCGCTGGGCACGTAGATCCCGACCGAGCGCAAGGGGACCCACCGACGCTCCAGGGTTACGCCGGGCGACACCTCGAGTTCTACGTCGGCGGGCCGCTGCGCGCGGTGCCAGGTCGCAACGGACTGAGCGGCACTGAGAATCGCGGCCGTGGGCACGTCGCCGTAGGCCCGCGCGCGCTGCGGCTCGGAGTCATCAGTCCCGTCGAGCCGGCGGGACCACTCGACGAGCGCGGCGTCGCCGCGCTCGCGAACGTCGGCCACGATCTGCTCGATGGTGAAGCGCTCCTTGGTCACGACTGGACGACTCACGGCACCATCCGTTCTACGGGCAGCGTGAGGATCGAGCTCGCGCCGCAGGCTTCCAGCTTCGGTAACAGTGACCAGATGTCGGCCGCCGGAACGAGTGCGTGCACCGCGACGACGCCGGGCGTCGCGAGGTCCATAACCGTGGGCGAGCCCCGCGTAGGCAGCAGCGCCGTCAACTCATCGAGGCGATCCTTGTTCACGTTGCACAGGAGATAACGGTTGGCCCGGGCGTTGGTGACGCTGCCGAGCACCGTCGTGAGCACCTTTCGAGCGATCAGGTCCTCCGAACCGCGACGGCCGACCAACACGGCCTCGGATTCGAACAGCGTGCCGATGGAGCGCAGGCCGTTGGTGCGCAGGGTGCTGCCCGTGGAGACGAGGTCGACGATCGCGTCGGCGAGCCCGAGACGCGGTGAGATCTCAACCGCACCGCCGACGCGCACCACCTCGGCGTCGATCCCCCGTTGCGCGAGGACCGATGACGTGATGCGCGGGTGTGAGGTCGCGATCCGTCGGCCCTGGAGGTCGTCGATGCCACCGGCGCTGTCCTCGAGGGGCACGGCCGCCTGGAGCGAACACTTGCCAAAACCGAGCCGCAGGAGCACCTCAACGTTGCACTCGCGCTCGTCGATGAGGTCGAGTCCCGTGATCCCGCAGTCGACGACCCCGTCTTGGACGTACTCGGGCACGTCGTCGGCGCGCACGAATAACAGGTCGATGTCCGCGTTACGACAGTGGGACTGCAGGACTCGCTCGCCGGGCTCCTGGGGGTCCACGCCGCTCGCCTCGAGCAGCGTCCACGACGGTTCGCGCAGCCGCCCCTTGCTCGGCAGGGCGAGGGTGAGTCGGCGGTTCATCGGCGGCCCCGGCGTAACACGACGGGGTACCCGCCCTCGCCGTAGCGCAACCAGTGCGCCACCCTGGTCACCGTCGCGGTCGACGCGCCGGTACGGCGCGACACCTCGTGGTAGGCCAGACCTTCGTCCACCAACTTCGCCACCTGAAGCCGCTGACCCATCGCGTCGAGCTCGTTGGTCGTGCAGAGGTCGCGCAGGAACGCCGCGACCGTGTCGCGCTCGCGCAGGTGCACGAACGCGTCGACTAACTCTTCGAACCGCCGCGCCGTCTCTTCGTGCGCCTCGGCGGGAACCACTTTGCCACTCGTCATGTCATCATGCTAGCCTGCTACAACACTACTATGCAACTCATTCCAGCCGTCGACCTCCTCGGTGACTTCGCCGTACGCCTCGACCGGGGCGACTACGACCGAGTCATCTTCCGCCATCCCCTCAACGACTTCATCGAGCGGATCGTCGCAACGGGTCCACCGATGATCCACGTCGTCGACCTGGACGGCGCGCGCTCGGGTCTCGCGCGCCTCGACCTCGTTGGCCGGTGCATCGCGCTCGCCGGTTCGATCCCCGTCCAGGTCTCGGGGGGACTGCGCTCGGTTGAGTCGGCGACGCGCGCGCTCGACGCCGGCGCCGAGCGCGTGATCATCGGCTCGGCGGCGTGGGCCACGCCCGACGCGCTCGGCCTCTTCGCCGACGCGCTCGGCGACCGGCTCCTCGTCGCCCTGGACACGCGCGACGCACGAATCTCGGTCCAGGGCTGGCTCGCCGACGGGGGCCTCGGGATCGCTGACGCACTGTCGCGCTGCGTCGACGCCGGCGTCACCCGCGTGCACGTCACCGCCATCGACCGCGACGGCACGATGCGCGGTCCCGACCTCGCGTTGTACGCGCTGGCCTGCACGAGCGGCCTCGCGGTCGTCGCGGCGGGCGGCGTGCGCGACGACGCTGACGTGGCGGCGTTAGCTGAAGTCGGGTGCGAAGCAGCCATCATGGGAGTGGGTTATCTCGCCCGTCTCGGACTCACGACAACTGACTATGACTAAGCCGTAAGTAAGGGATTTAATAGTAGTAAAGTGCCTATCTCCTCTCATTTTCGTCGTAACCTATAGATGGTATTTGTTTAGCCTCTAGTGACTTTTTCCCCTAATGATTGTTTCGATAAAGCCGTGAGAATGGCTGTGTACCACAACCGAAGGGGTTGAAGATGAAGCGTAAGACGTTGGACTTGTTACTGACCTTGCTGGGGCTCTTGCTCACGGTCGTGCTCTTGGTGGCGGGTGGACTCTTGATGTGGGGCTACAGCTTCGCCAACTCCACCGTCCACAGCCAGCTCGCCGCCCAGAAGATCTACTTCCCCGCTAAGAACTCACCGGAACTTCAGAACCCGTTGATTAAGCCGTACCTGACGCCCTACGCCGGTCAACAACTGATCAACGGTCGCGAGGCCGAGGTCTGGGCCGACCACTTCATTGCCGTCCACCTCCAGGAGATCACTGGTGGCAAGACCTACGCGCAGTTAAGCGCCGCGTCACTCGCCGACCCCTCCAACACCACGCTCGCCAAGACCGTCCAGACCGTGTTCCAGGGTCAGACGCTGCGAGGGACGCTCCTCACCGCCTACGCCTTCTGGATGTTCGGCGTGATCGCCCTCTGGTCGGCCATCGCCATGTTCGTCCTCGCTATCTTGATGCTGATTCTCACCCTCTTGGGCTTCCGCCACTATCGCGTTATCGACCACACGGTGATGATCTAGCGAACCTCTGGACCACGCCGCGAACCGAGGCCCCTTCATCGCGGCGTGGTCCGGTGTAACCCAGCCCCCAGTGGCGTAGCGTCGCTGGGGGCCGCGTGGTTTCTGGGTGTCGGCGGTATCGTTGGTCACGGAGGCGAGATGGCCGAAGAGCGCGCGGACGATTCGACCAACCCGACGCGTGAGGTGTTCGCGTCACACCGGGCGATGGTCGGGGCCATCGAGGTCCGTCGGGCGCTCCCCCAGCGAGCCCACCGTACCGTTGGCGCGTGGTGCTTCGCGGACCACATGGGACCAGCCGCGGTGACCGAAGAGCGGGGACTCGACATCGGCCCACACCCGCACACCGGTCTCGCGACGGTCACCTGGTTGATCGAGGGCGAAGCGGTCCATCGCGACAGCCTGGGCACGGAACAGTTGATCCGACCAGGACAACTGAACCTCATGAGCGCGGGCCACGGCGTCGCGCATTCCGAGGAACCGACCGGCTCGTACCGAGGGACCCTCGAGGGTATCCAACTGTGGATTGCCCAACCCGAGCAGTACCGCCACGCAGCGCACGCCTTCGAACACCACGCCGAGTTGCCACGTGTGGAAATTGGTGCCAGCGAGGCGACCGTGCTGGTCGGTGACGCGTTGGGCGCGACGAGCCCGGCACGCCACGACACCGCCCTCGTCGGTCTGGACCTGGTCGTGCGCGCGTCGACCGAGATGCCGCTGGTGCGCGCCTACGAGTACGGCGTCGTGGTACTTCGCGGCGCCGTCTCGATCGACGGCACGCGTGTCGAGCCCGGTTCCCTCGCCTACTTCGCGCCCGGCATCGACGAGTGGCGCCTCGACGTGAACGAGCCGGCCCGCGTCATCGTCCTCGGTGGCGTGCCCTTTGACGAATCGATCACGATGTGGTGGAACTTCGTCGCTCGAAATCGCGACAAGTTGACGATCGCGTACCTCGACTGGAAGAACCGCGACGAGCGGTTCGGCACCGTCGCGAGCGCCCTCGCCTCGATCGACGCGCCCGTGCCCTTCTGGTTGCGAGCGGAGCCTGAAACCGCCTGAGGCGTCCGGTGCGGAACACCGCCTCCTTCGCCTCGTCTCAACGTCCACCTTTCGGGCCCGTCTAAGCGACCCGACCACATCGTCCACCACGACATCTGGGGTGAGACGCCTCGCTTGAAGCGTGGTGCCTTGTATTCATTGGATTAATACCATTGTTACTTTGTAAATTTCTATTCTATTCTTGGCATAGTTTGTGATTCTTTGCACAAAGTCGGTGCGCGGTGTTAAGCCTGATTCCAGGGCGGGACCACCGATGGGACCGCGAGATGCAGCACCGACGCAAAGGAGTCACCATGACCATCACCCTTGAGGAATTACGAGACGTACCGGTGGCCGTGGTCGTTGACGCCCGAGGAACCTCCTGTCCGGGACCGATCCTGGCCGCGAAGAAGGGGATACCCGCGGTCGCGAGCGGCGCGGTCATGGAGGTGATGGCGACGGACTCCGGAACGCTCAAGGACCTACCGGCCTGGTGCAAGAAGATGGGCCACGACTTTCTCGGCGTTATCGAAGAACCCGGCTACCTGCGCCTCTTCCTGCGCAAGGTCTGATTCATGGACGTCGCCGACCACGACGAGCGAAGCGGGCCGCGGATCCTCGTCTTTTCCACGAACAACATCTCTGACCCGGGCATCGACCTCGCCGGCAGCCGACACCTGCACTACCCCTCGACGGTCTTCACGGTCACGGTCCCCTGCTCGAGCGCGATCAAGCCCACCTGGATCCTGCACGCCTTCGAGAGCGGGTTCGACGGCGTCTTCATCGGCGCCGACGGCGACGAGTGCGCGTACCTGCCCGACTGCAACGCGCGAACCGCTCGGATCGCGGCCCGCGCGCAGACACTGATGAGCGAAGCCGGCTTCGAGCCCCAACGGGTGATGATGGCGGCCCTCTGCTCGGTCTGCGCCGAACCCTTCGTCAACCACATGCGCGAGTTCACCGAGAAGATGTCCGCGCTCGGGCGCGTGCGCGTGCTCGCGTCCTAGTTCCTGCGAAAGGAGAGCCGGTCATGGCTCAAACCGACAAGAAGACCATCGTTCTGTTCAGCGGCGACCTCGACAAGGTGCTCGCCGCCTTCGTCATCGCCAACGGGGCGGCGGCCATGGGTGACGACGTGACGATGTTCTTCACCTTCTGGGGGCTCAACGCGTTGCGGCGCGACCACAAGCCAGCCACGCCTGACAAGACCCCCCTGCAGCGAATGTTCGCCACCATGATGCCGCGCGGCCCGAAGAAGCTCGCGATGTCGCGCATGAACTTCGCCGGCGCCGGACCGGTGCTGATGAAGCGCATGATGCGCGCGAACCACGTGATGTCGATTGACGAGATGATCGCGACCGCGAAGGAGCAGGAGATCAAGATGATCGCCTGCACCATGTCGATGGACGTCATGGGGCTGCGGGCCGAGGAGTTGATCGACGGTCTGGAGTTCGCCGGTGTCGCGACCTACCTCGGCGAAGCCGACGAGGCGAACGTCAACCTGTTCATCTAACACCCGAACGAATAACTACGAGAGGTGGTACGCGCAATGGACTACGACGCACTGGTCGTCGGCGGGGGCATCGGGGGGATGGAATCGTCGCTCAAGCTCGGTGACATGGGCTACAAGGTCCTGCTCGTCGAGAAGGAGCCGAGCGTGGGCGGGCGGATGATCCTGCTCTCCAAGGTCTTCCCCACCCTCGACTGCGCGAGTTGCATCTCGGGCCCGAAGATGTCCTCGACGATCAACCACCCGAACATCACCACGGCCTCCTCGAGCACGGTGCTCGGGATCCGGCGCGGCGACGACGGTCGGTTCCTCGCCACCGTGAAGAAGCGCGCCACCTACGTTGACCCGGCCGCCTGCACCGGCTGCCAGGAGTGTGAACCCGTCTGCACGGTGGCGGTGCCCGACCAGTTCAACGCCGACCTCGTCCCGCGGCGCGCGGCCTTCCTCGCCTTTCCCCAGGCGGTGCCGAAGAAGGTGGTAATCGAACGCGCCGGCACCTCGCCGTGCACCGACACCTGCCCCGCCGGGATTAAGGCGCACGGCTACGTCGCGCTGATTCGCAACGGCAAGTACGAAGAAGCGTTCCAGTTGGTTCTCGAGGCGACGCCGCTGGTCGGCACGCTCGGTCGGGCCTGCTACGCGCCCTGTGAGAACGAGTGCACGCGCGACGACGTCGAGTCATCGATTCCCATCCGCCGACTGAAGCGATTCGTCGCCGACCGACACTACGCAACCACCGACGGATCCGGCGTCAGTGCCCCCGAGCCCAACGGTCGACGCGTCGCGATCGTCGGTTCGGGTCCGGCGGGCCTCACCGCCGCGTGGCAGCTCGCGCGCCTGGGCTACGGCGTCACGCTGTACGAAGCCTCGCCCGAACCCGGCGGGTTCCTGCGCTACGCCATCCCCGCGTATCGACTCCCCCAGGACGTGGTCGAACGAGACATCGCCAACGTCACGGCCCTCGGGGTGACGATTCAGACCAACTCGCCGGTCACCGACCTCGAGGCCCTGCACCACTCGGGCTTTGACGCCGTGCTCGTCGCGACCGGCACGCCGCGCTCGACCACGCTCGACGTCCCCGGTGAACACCTCACCGGTGTGCGCAGTGGGCTCGACTTCCTGCGCGACGTACGCCTCGGGACCGCCCCCGACTGGCGTGGCCGGCGCGTGGTCGTCGTCGGGGGTGGCAACGTCGCCATGGACGCCGCGCGAACGGCGCGACGGCTCGGAGCGAGCCACACGACGATCGCGTATCGCCGCGGACCCGACGAGATGCCGGCCATGGCGAGCGAAGTCGAAGACGCGAGGCGTGAGGGCGTGGCCTTCGAGTTCCTCGTCGCCCCGATCGAGGTCGTCGGCGACGAATCGGGCCGGGTCACGGGGCTGCGCTGCCAGCGCATGGCGCTCGGCGCACCCGACGCCTCGGGACGTCGTCGCCCCGAGCCGGTCGAGCACAGCGCGTTCGTCATCGACTGCGACGCCGTGATCGGCGCGATCGGCATGGTCCCGGACACCGGGGACTTCGCCTCGACGCTCACCGTCCGCACCGACCGGCGCATCGCGGTCGACCCGGCGACCCGCCAGAGCGAGATCGGCTATCTCTTCGCCGCCGGCGACGTCGTCAACGGCGCCACCGACATCACCCGCGCGGTCGGCGAGGGCCGCCGCGCGGCCCACATGATCGATCGCTACCTCACCGGGCGACCCCTCGACGGGTTCGTCGCGCTCGACGACCGACTCGCCGTCGTGGACAAGGCCACGGTCCTGTCGCGCCAGAAGCACTACACGCCGCGCGAGGCGACCCCCGACACGATGTCCCTCGCCGACGCCCCGATCGACTTCAGCGAGGTCGAACGGGTGTTGACCGAGATCGAGGCACTCGCCGGGGCCGGGGGCTGCCTGGACTGCGGGGTGTGTTCCGAGTGCGGCCAGTGCGTGCACGCCTGTCCCGCCGACGCGATCGACCTCAACGCGAAGGACCAGGTGATCGAGGTCGACGTCGGCGCGGTCGTCGTGTCGACCGGCTACAAGCTCTTCGCCGCCGACCTCAAACCCGAGTACGGCTGGGGCACCTACCCCAACGTCATCACCGGCATGCAGATGGACCGGCTCCTCGCGCCGACGCGACCCTTCAACACGGTGCTGCGCCCGAGTGACGGCAAGGTCCCCGAGCGCATCGCCTACGTCTCATGCACGGGGTCGCGCGACCGGACCGTTGACAACCCCCTGTGCTCGAAGTTGTGCTGCATGTACTCGGTCAAGCAGAACCAACTCATCATGGGCACGTTGCCGCTCGCGGACGTCACCATGCACTACATCGACATCCGCGCCGCGGGTAAACGCTACGACGAGTTCTACGAGCAGTCCCGCGCCATGGGGGCGTCCTACATCAAGGGCCGGGTCTCCAAGATCACCGAGAAGGACAACGGTGACCTGGTGCTGCGCTACGAGGACATCGAGAACGGCGGGGCGATCGTCGAGGCGGAGTACGACCTCGTCGTGCTCGCCGTCGGCGTCCAGCCGAACCGCGAGGTCGAGACGCTCTTCACCGACGAGCACCTGGACCTCAACGAGTACTACTACGTCGGCGAACCCGACGACGACCTCGACCCGGGCCGCACGAACATCCCGGGGGTCTTCGTCGCCGGCGCGGCCGCCGGCGCGAAGGACATCGTCGACTCCATCACCCACGCCGGGGCGGCCGTCTCCCAGGTCGCCGCCTACCTCGAGCGTCGCCGCGAGGACGACCGGATCAGCCGGGAGCTGGACACACTGGAGCTGTCACGATGAGCGAACGACGGATCGGCGTCTACATCTGCCACTGCGGTGGCAACATCTCGGACTACGTCGACGTCGCGGCCGTGCGCGACGCCGTGAAGGACCTGCCCGACGTCGTGCACGCCGAGACGTCGCTCTTCGCGTGCTCCGACGGCACCCAGCAGGACATGATCAAGATGATCCGCGACCAGAACCTCGACGGGCTGGTCGTCGCCTCCTGCTCGCCCAAACTCCACCTGTTCACCTTCCGGGGCGTCTCGCGGCGCGCCGGGTTGAACCCCTTCGAGTACACCCAGGCCAACATCCGCGAGCAGTGCTCGTGGGCGCACACCGACGACCGCGCCGGCGCCACGACCAAGGCCATCGGGCTGGTCAAAGGGGCCATCGCCAAGACCCGTGAGTCGAGCGCGCTCGATCCGATGGCCGTGCAGACCACCCCAGCGTCGCTGGTGGTGGGCGCGGGCATCGCGGGCCTGCGCGCCGCGATCGGCCTCGCCGACCTCGGTCTGCGGGTGTACCTCCTCGAGCGGTCGGCCACCGTCGGCGGCTGGGTCGGCCAGTTCGGGCCGACGTTTCCCAACGACCGCGATGGGCGGGCGATGGTGGCCGACCTGCTCGAACAGCTGGGCGAGCGCCCGACGATCACGCTGCTCACCAACGCCGAGCTCACGGCCAAGTCCGGGAGCTTCGGCAACTACGAGGTGACGATCACCGTCCACGGCGAGACCGAGTCCACGGTCGAGGCCACGGTGGGCTCCATCGTCATCGCCACGGGGTTCGACACCTACCAGCCCGAGATCGGCGAGTACGGCTACGGCATCGACGGCGTCGTGACGCTCGCGCAGTTCAAAGAACTCGTCGAGGCCTCACCCGACGGCCTGCGATTCGCGGACCGACCGGTGCGCACGGTGACCTACGTCTACTGCGTGGGCAACCGCCAACCGGGCGGCAACGAGTACTGCTCCAAGTACTGCTGCTCGGCGACGGTGCACGCCTCACTGGAGGTGTCCGCGGTGGACCCCTCGGTCCACCAGTACCACCTCTACCGCGACATCCGTACCTACGGCAAGTACGAGCTGCTCTACGAGCAGTCGCGCAAGCGGGGCTCGGTCTTCATGAAGTTCCCCGACGAGGTCCCGCCCACCGTGGAACGCACCGATGACGGTCGACTCCTCGTGACCACGCGCGACACCCTCTCGGGCAACGTCGACGTCACGATCCCGACCGATCTCGTCGTACTCGTGACCGGCATGGTCCCGCGCGAGAACACCGAGCTGACCAAGATGCTCCACCTGCCGGTGGGCGCCGACGGGTTCTTCAACGAGATCCACCCCAAGCTGCGTCCGGTCGAGACGGTCGTCGACGGCGTCATGATCGCCGGCACCTGTCAGGGGCCCAAGACCATCAGCGAGAGCGTCGCCTCGGGCCTCGCGGCGGTCGCCCAGAGCGGCGCGATGCTGATGAAGGGCGTCGCCGAGCTCGACCCCCTCGTCGCCGTGGTCGACGAGGGGGCCTGCACGTGGTGCGGCGAGTGCCAGCAGGTCTGCCCCTACGAGGCGATCACCGCCATCAGCGTGGACGGCCGAGACGTGGCGACCATCGACGCCGCGGTGTGCAAGGGCTGCGGTGGTTGCACCTCGTACTGCCCGAGCAACGCCATCGACCTGCTCGGCGCGACCGACGCCCAGATGCGCGCCCTGATCGAAAACCTAGTGGAGGTGTCTGTCCCGTGACGAGCACAATCAACCGAGACGTCCGAGAGGTGATCCGCGAGGAACCGCTCATGCACCGCCCGATCCTCGAGGCGCTCGCGAACGGGCCGCTCACGGTGCCCGAGATCGCCGAGGCCATCGCCCGTCCGAGCGACGAGGTCATGTTCTGGGTCATGGGGATGCGCCGCTACGCCAAGCTCGTCGAGCTGCGCGAGCCCACCGACGACGGTTACTTCCTCTACGCCGACGCCACGTCCGGAGCCCGCTCGTGAGCGCCGCCACCGACGTGCGCACCGTCGACCCCGGGCTCATCGCCGACATCAAGCGCTTCGGCGCGGCCGACGTGTCGGCCTGCTTCAGCTGCGGCAACTGCAGCGCCATCTGTCCCCTCTCGGACAACAACGGCACGTTCCCCCGGCGCATGATCCGCTACGGACAGGTCGGACTGCGCGACGAACTGCTGTCGAGCAAGGAACTGTGGGCCTGCTACCACTGCGGACTGTGCAGCGAGAGCTGCCCGCAACGGGCCGACCCCGGTGAGTACATGGCGGCCGCTCGGCGCTACGCGATCGCAAGTTACGACCGCACCGGCATCGCCCGAACCCTCTACACCCACCCGGCCGCGGGAACCGGGGTCGTGCTCGCCATCGCGGCGGCCTTCGCCACGTTCTTCACGCTGCTGAGCGGCGCGCAGTCACGTCACGCGTTGCGGCTCTTCTCCTTCCTGCCCGACGGCGTCGTCCACTGGACCGGCGTCGCGGTGATGATCGCGGTCGTGCTCG
>JAKAZI010000060.1 GCA_021809495.1 Actinomycetes bacterium
CGCCACTCGACCACGATCGACACGGTGGTCGTGCCCTGCGACGACGTCATCTTGGCCATCGGCCAGGAGAACGCCTTCCCCTGGATCGAACGTGACCTCGGTATCGAGTTCGGCGAGTGGGACATGCCGGTCGTGGACGAGACGACCTACCAGTGCAGTCGCCCGGGCGTCTTCTTCGGCGGCGACGCCGCGTGGGGACCCAAGAACATCATCTGGGCCGTCGCCCACGGCCACGGGGCGGCCATCTCGATCGACAACTACTGCTCGGGCACGCCTCTCGACGAACGACCCGCGAAGGGCCAGAACCTCATCAGCGCGAAGATGGGCATGAACGAGTGGCGCTACCACAACGACTACAACCCCTCGCCGCGCCAGCAGATGACCCACGTGGATCTAACCGAGCGATTCAGCTCGCTCAACCTCGAGGTCGAGCTCGGTTTCAGTGCCGCCCAGACGGCGCGCGAGGCGCAGCGCTGCCTCAACTGCGACATCCAGACCGGCTTCAGCGCCTCGGCCTGCATCGAGTGCGACGCCTGCGTCGACATCTGTCCGGTCCAGTGCCTGACGATCACCCACAACGGTGACGAGGCCGATCTGCGCACGCGACTCTCGGCGCCGTCGACCAACCTCGACCAGTCGCTCTTCGTCTCGGCCCCGCTGCCCCAGACCGGACGCGTGATGATCAAGGACGAGAACGTCTGCGTCCACTGCGGGCTGTGCGCCGAGCGGTGCCCGACCGCGGCCTGGGACATGGAGGAGTTCACGCTCATCTCGCCCTACGCCGGCGCCGGCGTGCTGCACATCCCGGTCGCCTCGAGCGCCAACCAAGGAAGGAACTGATATGACCATCGACGCGGCCCCCACCGTGCGAGTCAACGATTTCGCGATCAAGCTGGCCAACGTCAACGGCACCGGCTCGGCCAGCGCCAACAGCCTCTTGATGCAGGCGATCTTTCGCATGGGCATCCCGGTGTCGGGCAAGAACCTCTTCCCCTCGAACATCCAGGGCCTGCCCACGTGGTACGAGATCCGGGTCAACAAGGACGGGCACACGGCGCGCGCGCTCGAGTACGACCTGATGGTCGCCATGAACGCCCAGACCTACGCCGAAGACATCGCCGCGGTCCGTTCGGGTGGTTACCTGCTGTTCGACTCGTCCTGGCCCCTCGACGACGACCTCGCCCGCGAGGACGTCACCTTCCTCGGCGTGCCGCTCGCGCGCATGTGCCTCGACAACTTCACCAAGCCCCGCGAGCGGATCCTGATGAAGAACATCGCCTACGCCGGAGCGATCGTCGCGCTGCTCGGGATCGACGTCGACCTCGTGCGTTCGCTGCTCGCCGAGACCTTCGCGCGCAACGAGGCGCTGCGCGAGTCCAACCAGAAGGCCCTGCAGCTCGGCTACGACTTCGCGCTCGAGACCTTCGACTGCCCGCTGCCCTTCCGCGTGGAGGCGATGGACGCGACGCGCGACTCGATCCTGATCGACGGCAACACCGCGACCGCGCTCGGCGCCCTCTACGCCGGGGCCACGGTCGCCGGCTGGTACCCGATCACCCCGGCGACGGCGGTGATGGACAACTTCACGCGACTGTGCGCCACCTACCGGCGCGAGCTCGTGCCCGGCGAGAACGAGGGTGACCCGCCGACCGTGAAGAACAACTACATCATCCTCCAGGCGGAGGACGAGATCGCGGCGATCGGCATGGTGCTCGGCGCCGGCTGGAGTGGCGCGCGCTCGTTCACCTCCACCTCGGGCCCGGGGATCTCGCTGATGAACGAGCTGCTCGGACTCGCCTACTACACCGAGATCCCGGCGGTCATCGTCGACGTCCAGCGAACCGGACCGTCGACGGGCATGCCGACGCGCACCCAGCAGGCCGACATCCTGCTGTGCGCCTACGCGAGCCACGGCGACACCAAGCACATCCTCACCTTCCCGGCCAACCCGGCCGAGTGCTTCGAGTTCGCCGTCGCCTCCTTCGACCTCGCCGAACGGTTCCAGACGCCGGTGTTCATGCTGCTCGACCTCGACATCGGCATGAACGACTGGGTGGTGCCCAAGTTCACCTGGGACGACTCGTTCGTCCCGGACCGCGGGCGGATCCTCAACGACGAGGACCTCGCGGGGATGAAGGAGTTCTTCCGCTACGCCAACGCCGACGCCGAGCACGTGGCGGCGCGCACGGTGCCGGGATCGGACTCCAAGGGCGCCTACTTCATCCGCGGTTCGGGCCACGACATGTTCGGTCGCTACACCGAGGACCCCGTGGAGTACCAGGAGGTCGTGGACCGGCTGAAGTTGAAGCACGCCGCGGCCGCGACCCACGTGCCCGCCCCGGTCGTGATCAACCGGCCCGGCGCCTCGATCGGCATCATCACCATCGGCGGGTGCGACCTCGCGGTGCGTGAGGCCGTCGACGAGCTCGCCGAGCGCGGACTACCGGCCGACTTCATGCGCGTGCGCGGGTTCCCCTTCGTCGCCGACGTTCGGGCCTTCGTCGAGAGCCACGAGTACTGCTTCGTCGTCGAACAGAACCGCGACGGCCAGCTGCGCTCGCTCATCAGCATCGAGACCGGGGTGCCGATCGAGTCGATGCACTCGATCCTCGCCTACGGCGGCTTCCCGCTCAGCGCGGCCCAGGTCGTCGACGGCGTCGTCGGACACGGCATCATCGAACAGTTGGAGGACTGACGTGCCATCGATCACCAAACCACTGATCCCGCTCGCCCCGCTCGCAAAGAACGAGCTCGGGCTCACGATCCGCGACTACGAGGGCGCGATGTCCACGCTCTGCGCGGGCTGCGGCCACGACTCGATCACCGCGGCGATCACGCACACCTTCTGGGAGCTGTCGACGCCGCCGCACCTGATCGCCAAGTTGAGCGGCATCGGCTGTTCGAGCAAGACCCCGACCTACTTCGTGCGCGGCGCCCACGGCTTCAACTCGGCCCACGGGCGCATGGCGACGATCGCGACCGGCGCGGCCGCGGCGAACCGCGAGCTCACCTACATCGGCGTCTCGGGTGACGGCGACTCGCTGTCCATCGGCATCGGCCACCTCGCCCACGCGATCCGTCGCAACGTGAACATGGTCTACGTGATCGAGAACAACGGCGTCTACGGGCTGACCAAGGGCCAGCTCTCGGCTTCGGCCGACATCGGCACGCGTCCGAAGAAGGGCGACGCCAACGTCGTAGCGCCGATCGACCCGATCATGCTCGGCCTCGCCATGGGCGCGACGTTCCTCGCGCGCAGCTTCTCGGGCGACAAGGAGCAGCTGATCCCCATCTTGAAGGCCGCGGTCGCCCACAACGGCCTCGCGCTGATCGACGTGATCAGTCCGTGCGTGACCTTCAACGACCACGAGGGTTCGACCAAGAGCTATCGCTTCATGCGCGAGCACGAGGTCAAGGAGGTCGTCACCGACTTCGTTCCCGAGCGCGACGAGATCGCCGTCGCGATCGGCGGGCCCGAGACGCGCTCGGTCACGATGCACGACGGCAGCGTCATCACGTTCCGCTCGGTGCCCGAGGGCTACGACCCGACCAACCGGATCTCGGTCGAGGAGTACATCCGCGACCACCAGCGACTCGGCGAGGTCGTCACCGGACTGCTCTACCTCGACGAGAGCGCCCCGAGCATGCACCAGATCAACCACACGCCCGTCGAGGGGCTCAACAAGCTCCCCTTCGAGGCGCTCTGCCCCGGCAGCGCCGTCCTCGAGGACCTGATGGCGGACTTTCGCTGACCACGCCAAACCGCGAGCCGCGAGCGTCCAGCGCTCGCGGCTCGCGGTTTGAACGTGAACGACGGGCGCGCGTAGTTCGCGACTCGACGTGACCTACGCGCGACTGGTCCCCTCGGCGCTCGCGAGGGCCGCGGCGACGAACCGGTGCGCGAGCTCGGGGGTTGCGCTCAGGTGCTGGTGCAGGTAACTCGCGAAGATCGTCGGGCCGTTGACCCCGCCCGCACCGGACCCGAACCGACTCACGACGTCGAGCCCGTCGCCCGCCGGGGTGACGGTTGAGCGGTGGTATTCGTGGCCGCGCAACGCGGTGCCGGCCGGGCCGAAGATCCCGGGTGCGCGGGTCGTGGCGCGCCGGTAGCCGAGGGTCAGCCGGTCGGTCATGGTCGCGTGGACCCCGGCGAGGACGCCGGCCATCGGCGTCTCGTCCAGTGACTCACAGAGCCACAGGTAGCCGCCGCACTCGGCCCAGGTGACCAGTCCGGCGCCCACGCGCGAGCGCACGCTCGCGAGGAGTCGCCGATTCTCCCCGAGCGCGCTCGCGTAGACCTCGGGGAACCCGCCGCCGGCGTAGAGCGCGCTCACGTCCTCGGGCAGGGATTCGTCGCTGAGCGGGTCGACCTCGACGAAGTGCGCGCCGGCCTCTTCGAGCAGTTCCAGGTTCTCGGGGTACACGAAGCTGAAGGCCTTGCCCACGCAGAGCGCGATCCGCGCGTCACCGGCGAATCGCGCGTGGGCCACGTCCGCGACCGGGTGCGCCGGGGCGCGCCTCGCCAGCGCCGTGATCGCCCCCAGGTCGACGCCGCGCCCGACGACCTCACCGAGACGCGCGACCGAGCGGCGCGTCGCCTCGGGGTCCTCGACCACGGGCACGAGTCCGAGGTGGCGTTCGCGCCACGTGAGCGCGTCGTCGCGTCCGAGCACGCCGAGCACGGGCACCCCGAGGGGCTCGAGCGCCTCGCGTAAGAGCGCCGCGTGCGCGTCGCTCCCGACCCGGTTGAGGATGACCCCGGCGACGTCGATCGACGGGTCGAAGCGCGCGAAGCCGTGCACCAGCGCCGCGACCGACCCGCTCATCGCCGACGCGTCCACGACCAGCACCACGGGCGCGTCGAGCAGTCGGCTCACCGCCGCGGTCGAGCCGTCGACGCCGGCCTCGCCCGCGCCGTCGAAGAGTCCCATGACCCCCTCGACGACGAGCACGTCCGCGCCGCGCGCCGCGCGCGCGGCCTGTTGGCGAACGACCTCCTCGCCGCTGAGAAAGACGTCGAGCGAGCGGCCCGGCCGACCCGTCGCGACGGCGTGGTAGCTCGGGTCGATGAAGTCGGGTCCGACCTTGGCCGAGGCGACCCGCAGACCCGTGGCGACGAGTGCCGCCATGACGCCCGTCGCGACGGTGGTCTTGCCGACGCCCGAGTGCGTTCCGGCGATGACGATTCGAGGTCCGAGGCGCGCGATGGGTCATGGTACCAGGCACCCTTCGACCAGGTACGCTCGACGCGGTGACCGACCCCGCGCGCGACGACTCTCGTGACGAGGTCCTGGCCCTCGAGCGCTACCGCGGCCCGTGGCGCGACGACGACCCCGACGCCAACTTCAAGGCCGACGTCGCGCTTTACGCCAACCTCGACCCGCTGGGCACCCTGCGCGGACTCAGCGAGGCGACCGGCCTCTCGATCGGGGCCCTCGCCCACTACGTCCTCGCGCGCTACGCGACGACGGGCAGCGCCGGCCTGCTCGAACTCGGCCCGGAGATGGTCGAGCGCCTCTGGGCGCCGGTGGTCGCGGCCGAAGAGCTCGGGACCGACGAGGCCCGCCTCGAGGCCTACCTAAAACTTCGCGCGCTGCTGTCGTGGCTGCGGGTGCCCCTCGAGCACGACGGCGGCTACTCGTGAGCCTCGCGCGCCAGTTCGAGGCGCGCGGGCGGGTGTGGCGCGACGCCCGCTTCGGCCACGGCGAGTAGGGCGTCGACGTCGAGGTGTTCGTCGACCAGGTCGGCCAGCGCCTCGATGCGGGCCTCGCGACGGTCCTCGAAGCGCGTCGCGGGTGAGACGACGAACCGCTTCGCGCTGGCGCGCGCGAGCTCGGTGAGAAAACTCCGACGCCACTGGTCGTTCTCGAAGAGCCCGTGCCAGGTCGTGCCCGAGACCGAACCCGACACGCACCCCTCGTCGCCGACGAGGGGTCGGCCGGCCTCGCGCGTGACGACCCCGTGGTGGATCTGGTAGCCCGTCACCGTCGAGCCGTCGGCCGCGCGCGCGACGGGACGCGCCAACACCTTGCGCGCGGCGAACTCGGTCGCGACCGGCAAGAGCCCGAGCCCGTCCACGCGGCCGCGCGCGCTCTCGACCTCGTCGAGAATCTCGCGACCGAGCATCTGGTAGCCGCCGCAGATCCCCATGATCGCCGCCCCCGCGGACGCGCGGCGCGCGAGGACCGCTTCGAAACCGCGCGCGCGCAGCCACCCCAGGTCCGACACGGTCGCGCGGGTTCCCGGCAGGATCACGAGGTCGCAGCCGACCATCGCCTCGGGCCGGTGCAGCGCGCGCACGATGACCCCCGGCTCGTCGATGAGCGGGTCGAGGTCGGTCAGGTTCGAGGCCCGCGGCAGGGCGAGGACCCCGATCACCAGCACGTCCTCGCCGAGGGGGGCGGGCCCGTCGGCCCACGACGAGAAGTCCGTCGCGTCCTCGGTGTCCACCTCGCGACCGGCGAGCAGGGGCAGGACCCCGAACACCGGTCGGCTGGTCATTGAGCTGAGTCGCGCCAGGCCGTCCTCGAGCAGGGCCCGGGTCCCGCGGAACTTGTTTATGACGAAGCCCGCCACGAGGTCCTGATCGGCGCCGTCGAGCACGGCGAGGGTTCCCACGAGGGTGGCGAAGACCCCGCCGCGGTCGATGTCGCCGACGAGGATCGCGGGCACCCGCGCCGCGGTGGCGAACCCGAGGTTCACGATGTCGCTGTCGCGCAGGTTGATCTCGGCGGGGCTACCCGCCCCCTCGCAGACCACGAGGTCGAAGCGCCGGCGCAGGTCGTCGTGGGCCGCGACCACGAGGTCGAGCAGTGCCGTCTTGTCGCGCCAGTGGCCGCCGTCGAGGTCTCCGGCGGGCTGACCCATCACGACGAGCTGGCTCGTCACGTCAGAGCCGGGCTTGAGCAGCACGGGGTTCATGGCCACTTCGGGCTCCACGCCCGCGGCGCGCGCCTGGACGACCTGGGCGCGGCCCATCTCCCCGTTCTCGACGGTGACGTAGGAGTTGAGCGACATGTTCTGGGCCTTGAAGGGCGCGACCGAAAGCCCGCGGCGCGCGAGCGAGCGACAGAGTCCGGTTACCACGGTCGACTTGCCGGCGCCCGAGGAGGTGCCGAGCACGAGCAGCGAGCCGCTCACTCGCGCTCGCTCACCCCGGCGGACTCGAAGGTCGCCATCTCGCGAAGGATCTTCGCCGCCGCCTGCAC
>JAKAZI010000061.1 GCA_021809495.1 Actinomycetes bacterium
GACGGCGACCCCGAGGTCCTGCTGCCCACCTTCGTCGCCGAGGCGATGGCGCGAGACGGGGTGGTGGTCGACGCGCTCCTCACGAGTTCGCGCTGCATCGGCGTCACGCACGCCGAGGACCTGCCGCTCGCCCAGTTCCTCGTGCGCGAGGAGATCAAGGCCGGTCAGCGCCCCGAGTACGCGTTCGCGCCTCGGGCCTGAACGGGCTCACTTCGCCGAATCGTAGATTCGCTCTCGGTAGTCGGCCAGCATGCGCGCCGTGCTGTAGGTCGGCGCGAGGCTGCGCAGGGACGCGCGGATCATCGCGATCCACGCCACGGGGATCCCGTTGGCGTCGCGCGCGAAGAACGTCGGGCGCACCTCGTGTTCGAGCAGGTCGTAGAGGGCCGTCGCGTCGCGCTCGTCCTGGGCCGCCGGATCGTCGAGCGTGGTGCCGTCGATCGCCCATCCGTTCTGTCCGTTGTAGCCCTCGCTCCACCAGCCGTCGAGCACGCTGAGGTTAAGACACCCGTTCATCGCGGCCTTCATACCGCTCGTGCCGCTCGCCTCCATCGGGGGCCGGGGCAGGTTGAGCCAGACGTCACAGCCCGCGACGAGTTGCGGCGCGACCGTCATGTCGTAGTCCTCGAGGAAGACCACGGTGTTGGGCAGGTCGAGGCTGCGGTTGAGCGTGAAGACGTTGCGCGCGACGGTCTTGGCATCGTCGTCCATCGGGTGCGCCTTGCCGGCGATGATGAACTGCGCGCCCTGCTCGTGGTCGATGATCGTTCGCAGTCGGTCGGTGTCGTGAAAGAGCAGGTCGAGACGCTTGTAGGTCGCGAGTCGCCGGGCAAAGCCGATCGTCAGGTAGCCGGGGTCGAACGCACTCTGCGCCGAGGCCGCGAAGTCGACGTCCTCGCCGCGGGCGAGCCGGTCCACCACGGTGCGGCTGCGCACAGTGTCGATCAGGCGCTGGCGCATCGCGCAGCGCGCCGCCCACAGGTCGACGTCGGCGATCTCGTCGACGCGGTCCCACAGGCGCGGGTCGTTCGCGTGGCGCTCCCAGTCGGGTCCGAGGAACCCGTCGAGGAGTCCGCGCATCGTCGGTGACATCCAGGTCGGCAGGTGCACGCCGTTGGTCACCGAGGTGATCGGCACGTCGGCCTCGCTGCGGCCCGGGAAGAGCGGGTTCCACATCGCCCGGGCGACCTCGCCGTGGCGGCGCGACACCCCGTTGGTCGAGCGCGAGCAGCGGATGGCGAGCGGCGAGAAGCCGAGCGGCTCGTCGCTCGAGTCCGGCTGGATACGGGACTGGGCGCTCACCGCTTCGCGCGACAGGCCCATCGAGTCGATGGTGCGCCCGAGCACCGAGAAGAACTCGTCGGGCGCGTAGGTCTCATTACCGGCGGGCACCGGGGTGTGGGTGGTGAAGGCGAAGCGACCCCGCACGGCGTCCATGCGCGGGTCACGGGACCCGTCGGCGTCGAGTGGCCCGCGGTCCAGGCGCGAGGCGATCTCGAGCGACGCGAGCGCCGGGTGCCCCTCGTTCAGGTGGAAGAGACCCGGCGTGATCCCCATGGCGTCGAGCGCGCGCACCCCGCCGATGCCGAGCAGCGCGTACTGGGCGAGACGCACGTCGTGGGAGCCCTCGTAGAGCCGGGCGGTCACCCAGCGCTCGAGGGGGCTGTTCTCGGGCAGCTCGGCGTCGAGCAGGTAGAGCGGCGTGCGCCCGACGTTCACCCGCCAGACGTGCGCGGCGAGTTCGCCGTCCCAGATCGGCACGCGCACCTTGATCGGCAGGCCGTTCGCCCCGCGCACCCGCGCGGCGGGCAGCTGGCCGGTGTTGGCCTCGAGCCAGTACTCGTGCTGCCAGCCCGTCAGGTCCATGCGCTGATGCACGTAGCCCCGGCGATAGAGCAGTCCCACCCCGACGACGTCGAGGGACTGGTCCGACGTCTCTTTCAGGTAGTCCCCGGCGAGCACGCCGAGACCGCCCGAGTACACCGGCAGCGACTGGTGCACGCCGAACTCGGCGCAGAAGAACGCGACCGGTCCGTCGGCGACCACCGGGGTGCTCGGGCCGGCGAGCTCGGCTTCCATGCGGCGCGCGACGCTCGCGAGCACCTCGAGGATCTCGGGGCTCGTCGCGGCGCGCAACAGGTCGCGTTCGGGCAGGTTCGCGAGGAATCGGACGGGGTTCTCGCCGGCCATCGTGAAACGGTGGTCGTCGATGAGTCGAAAGAGGTCCTCGCCGCGCGGGGTCCAGGACCAGAGATAGTTATACGAGATCCACGCCAGGTCCTCCAGGGGTTCGGGTAGGCGTCGGGCCAGTCGCGCGGTTGCCCGTCGCACGTCTCGAGAACCGTCGAAGTGCGTCGTCATCCGGACAAACCTAGTGGTTCGAGGCGCGTGAGCCTCCCTACGACCGAGTCGGCTCGAGGCCGAGGACGCCGACGAGTTCGGCCAGCGTCTCGCTCCACCCCCCGGGACCCCTGGTCGCGCGGATCGCGAGCAGGGCCCGGCGGATCGCGGATTCCCCGATGGGCGAGACTATTCGCGTCGCGCCGGCGAGACTCACGAGCGCCCGCTCGTCCTCGATCGTGGCGGGTCGAGCGAGCAGTTGCGCCGCGAGCTCGTTGAGCGCCGCGTCGACGTCACCCTCGCGCGCGCCGAGCAGCGTCGCCATCGCGAGGCGCGCCACGACGTCGTCGCCGAAGTCGGCCTCGGTGAATTCGCCACCCTCGCGCGCGTTGGCGACGCGCCAGGCGAAGGGACCCGTCTGGTTCACGCGGAACTCGAAGGTGCGCCGGCGCGCGCACGCGCGCTGGGTGGTCGTGACGCGAAGGAGGTCCTCGGCGGGCTCGACTTCGAGCGCGTAGTTCCCGCGCTCGCGCCGCGCCGCGTCGCCGCGGGCCGCGTACTCGGCCGCGGCCGCGGCCGCGACGCGCTCGTCGTCCAGTCGCATCGCCTCGACGGCCCGGTGCCATAGCGGCGCACCGGCGATCCCCCGGTGGTTCGACCGCACCGCCGCCAGTCGCTCGACGAAGGCCGGTTCGACGTCCTCGCCGACGAGACGACGCACCCCGTCGATGGCGAGCGCCGCGTAGCGCAGCACGATCGAGGTCTCGATCTCGCCGGGGTCGGCGAAGAACCAGGCGCAGCTCGTGAAGCTGTAGAGCAGGTGGCGATAGGCCTCGCAGAGCTCGAGCACCGCCGTCGTCACTACCTCGTCGGGCGCGACGGCGTGTTGGGCGACGAAGTCCGCCGGGTCGATCGTCTGGGCGATGACCCGTCCGTAGTCGCGCAGCGTCTGCGCCGGCGAGTTCACCAACTCGGCGAGCGCGTCGTCGATGCGCGCGCCGAGCGTCGCGCGCAGCCAGTCGAGGGCGTCGCGAAGCGGGGCCCGCCAGGACAGGGACCAGCCCGGCCGTTCGCCGGTCACGCAGCCGCAGTCGCTTCGCCACCGCTCCACGCCGTGCGCGCAGCTCCACGCCGAGACCGCCGCGAGCTCGACCTCCCAGGTGGGCGACTCATCGGCGAGCCACGTCCCGAGGCTCGTCGCCACGTCGTGCTGGCGCTCGAGGCGGCGCAGCGCCCAGCACATCCCGAGGTCGCCGAAGTGGTGATGGTGGCCGTAGGTCTCCCCGTCGGCGACGACGAGCACGAGGCCGTCGCTCGAGCGTGCGGCCTCGGCCATGACGTCGGCCAGGTGGACCCCGTCGGCGATCAGTCCGCCGAAGGCCACGCGCTGGGAGAGGTCGTGCTGACCGAAGACGACCGTCATGGCCCGACCGCTCGCCAGGGTCACGACGTAGTCGCGTGAGGTGTCGAGCGTCGCCTCGTCCACCGGCTCCCACTCGCCGCCGGGCGCGCGCACGCGCCGGGCCTGGTTCGCCATCAAGACGGTGTACTCGATGCCCTGGGCGGCGAGCACCTCGAGCGTCGCGAGGTCGACCCCGGTCTCGGGCAGCCACATCCCGCGCGGCGCCACGCCGTAGCGGTGGGTGTAGTCCTCGATCCCCCACGCGACGAGGCGCTCCTGGTCCTCGGGGGTCGCGAGCGGCAGGATCGCGTGCACGAGCGGGGCGGCGAGCACGAGTGCCGACGCGCCGCCCGGGGCGCGGGTGACCTGATCGGCGAGGGCCCGGCCGACGTCGGGGGCGTAGCGGTCGAGCCAGTGGTGAAGCGTCGGACCGACGTCGACGCTCGAACGACCGAGCGGTTCGTAGAGTTCGACCTCGCCGTTGTCGCCGGGCAGCGCGACCGCGACCATGGCCCGATAGCACTCGGCCGTGATCCGCTCGTTCCAGTCGTGATAGGGCCACGCACTCCACTCGTGGGTGGCCAGGCCCAGCCAGGGATTCTCACGGGGCGGTTGGTAGAAGTGGAGGTGGAACCCCGCGGCCTTCACCGAGGCCCCCGGCCCAGCACGACGATTGCGAGCGGGGGCAGGTTCATCGCGAGCACGTTACCGCCGTGGCCGTCGTCGTTCGCCGTCAGCGAGTCGCCGAGCGGGTACCCGCTGCCGCCGTAGGCTTCGTCGTCACCGTTGGCTAGGATCCTCCAGGGACCCGGGGCCGGCGCGGGGACCGCGTAGTCGCCGCGCGGCACCGGCGTGAGGTTGGCGACGACGACCAACGAGCGCTCCCCTTCACCGCGGCGCCAGGCGAACACGCTGCGCGGGGCGTCGTCTCCGACGAGCCAGGCGAAGTCGCGCTCGGCGGCGTCGTCGCGGTGCAGGCCCCCCTCGTCGCGGTAGAGCTCGTTCAGGCGCACGACCCAGCGCCGCACGCCGTCGTGGGTGGCTGCGTCGAGCAGGTGCCAGTCGAGGGAGCGTTCGTGGCTCCACTCGTCGCGCTGGGCGAACTCGGCGCCCATGAACAGCAGCTTCTTACCCGGGATCGTGAACTGGTAGCCGAGCAGCACGCGCAGGTTCGCGCGCGCCTGCCAGTCGTCGCCGGGCATCTTGGCGAGCAGCGAGCCCTTGCCGTGGACGACCTCGTCGTGCGAGAGGGGCAGCATGAATCGCTCGTGGCCCGCGTAGATCGAGCGGAACGTGAGCTCGTCGTGGTGGAAGCGACGGTGCACCGGCTCGCGCTCGAAGTACTGCAGCGTGTCGTGCATCCAGCCCATGTCCCACTTGAGCGAGAAGCCCAGCCCCGACTCGGCCGTCGCGCGCGTCACCGCGGGCCAGGACGTCGACTCCTCGGCGATCATCATCACCCCGGGGAAGGCCGCGAGCGCCGCGTCGTTGCACTGGCGCAGGAACGCCACCGCCGCCAGGTCCTCGCGGCCGCCGAATTCGTTGGCGACCCACTGGCCGGGCGCGCGCGAGTAGTCGAGGTAGAGCATCGAGGCGACCGCGTCCAGGCGGAGGCCGTCGGCGTGGTACTCGTCCAGCCAGAAGCAGGCGCTCGAGATGAGAAAACTGCGCACCTCGTTACGCCCGTAGTTGAACGTCCAGCTCTGCCAGTCCGGGTGGACGCGCTGACGCACGTCGGCGTGCTCGTAAAGGTGCGTGCCGTCAAAGAGTCCGAGGGCGTGGGCGTCGGAGGGGAAGTGCGACGGCACCCAGTCGAGCAGCACCCCGACCTTCGCCTGGTGGAGGCGGTCGACGAGGTACTTGAAGTCGTCCGGCGTGCCGTAGCGCGAGGTGGGCGCGAAGTAGCCGGTGGTCTGATAGCCCCACGACCCGTAGAACGGATGCTCCATCACCGGCATGAACTGCACGTGGGTGAAGCCCATCTCGGCGCAGTACCCCGGGAGCTGCTCGGCCATCTCGCGGTAGGTGAGCGAGCGGCCGCCCTCTTCGGGCACGCGACGCCACGAGCCGAGATGCACCTCGTAGACCGAGACGGGCCGGTCGCCAACCTCGCGGGCGGCGCGCGCGGCGAGCCACTCGTCGTCGCCCCACTGGTAGCTCGACGTCCACACCCTCGTCGCGGTCTTCGAGGGCACCTCGAAGTAACGACCCATCGGATCGGTCTTGTCGAACTCGTCACCGCCCAGGCGCGAGCGGATCCGGTACTTGTAGTTCGCCGGCGCGCTGACGCCCGCGATGAAGCCCTCGAAGACGCCCGAGCTCGCGCGCGGCGCCAGCGGATGTCGGGTGCCGTCCCAGTCGTTGAAGTCGCCCACGACCGCCACCCGCTCGGCGTTGGGCGCCCAGAGCGCGAAGTAGCAGCCCGCCACGCCGTCGACGGTCGTGGCGTGGCAGCCGAGGTGATCGTAGAGACGGAAGTGACGGCCCTCGTTAAAGAGGTGCACGTCCTCGTCGCTCAGCCGCGTCACCGTGGGGGCGTCCTCGCGCGCGCGCGTGGACGCGAACCCGCGACGCTCACGCAACGTCGCGAGCGCCCGGCCGAGCACGTTCGACGACGCCATCGCCTCGAGGCTGAGCTCGTTCTGCTGAGACCAGTTCGGGCGCTGCGTGTCGGTCCCGGGCAGGTTGACCGCGGTCGAGGAGCCGAGGATGTCCTCCACCTCGACCATCACGAGTCCCGCGTCGCTGTCGGCGAGCGCGACGTAGACCGCCTCGAGGACGTCCTCGGGCGCGGTGTCGGGCGCGAGGCGCAGCGCCCCCAGCAGTTCGTGGCGGCGCTGGTCGCGCTCGCGGCGCGCGTCGGGTTCGTCCCGCGCGTCGAGCTGACCGACCGCGACCCGTTCGGTGATGTCCGCGGCGCTCCACCAGCCGTGGAAGGTGGCCGTGTCGTGGGTGTCGAAGGAGGCCATCGCCCCCGCGGGCACGGGGTCGAGGCCGTCGGGACCGATCGAGAACTGCACGACGTAGCTGCGGCGCAGTCCCTCGTGCTCGAGGGCCCCGCGCAGTTCGGGGTCGACCGTGCCCAGGTCTTCGCCGACCACGTCGACGCCGTGGCGCTGTGCCTCGATGGCGATGACGCCGAGCAGTTCGCGAAAGGGCATCGCCACGTAGACGCCGTCGCTCGCCGGCGCCCCGTCGGGCACCCAGTAGAGGCGCTGGAGTCCCATGACGTGGTCGATACGCACGACCCCCGCGACGCGCATGTGTGCGCGCAGCGCCTCGCGGAACTGGAAGTGGGCGCTCTCGCGTCCGCGCGCCGGGTTCGGCGGCGGCGCGCCCCAGTTCTGGCCGTCGCGGGCGAAGTCGTCCGGCGGCGAACCGATCGCCATGGCGG
>JAKAZI010000062.1 GCA_021809495.1 Actinomycetes bacterium
TCTCGGAGTAGTGCACGAAGACGTCGGGCTGTCCCTCGACTGCGATGAACCCCCAACCCTTCTCGTCATTGAACCATTTCACGGTTCCTTCAGCCACAGCGGGCCTCCTTAACTTCTTTGGACCATTCGTCCGGAGGGAACCACTACGGCAACCTCAAGCACTTACCATACTTGGTCAACCAATGTCTGCCAAGTCCCAACACTGAGATGCGTAGCGCCTCTCGACCATGAAATTGCCCGACTTCGAAGGGTCCTTTACCGAAGTCGATGACCTGGTGATACGCGCGTACCCAGCACGAGACAGTGGCGCCGCGCGGAGCGAATACGCGACTCACCGCCACGGTCGGCCGCAATCAATCGCGGACCAGCGAAGGAACGGTGTGAGACGTTAATCCCCAGAACCATCGTCGTCGGCGAACGCACTGAGGACCAATCCCGGTCCGTCCGGTTCCCACGTTCCACTCGATCGGCGATACGGGTACCAGGAGCCGTCTCGGGCGTAGCGGAGTTGCGCGTCACCCCGAGTGACGCGGTTGCGCCGCGCAACGGCGCCGTCACCGAGAAAGCTGATCGCCTCAGCCACGACCGCGCGACCGGGATCCCAAGAGTGGTCGAGCGTCTCGAGACCCGCGCGCGCGCCGGCGCGCCACGCGAGTGCCCGACGCGCGAGAACCCGAGGGGCCACGTCGGCTCGCCGAGCCAACGCCTCCAAATCAGGACTGACGCCACGCCCTGTCGGGTCGATGAGACCCGCCGCGCGGCGCGCGAGATCCTCGCCACGGGTCAGCTCGAGACCGCTGGACGTGCCCCCGAGGGCCAACTCGAGTGCGCGAGCGGCGGCGTCAAAGGCGAGGGCGCGCAGCGCACCAGCGTCGATCGCCCCGTGCGCGACAGAGTCAGTCATGAGTAGCACGGGATGGCCGGGGCGCTCGGGTGGTAGGGGCAGCGCGGGCGGCGCGGCGAGCGGACGGCGCCACGCGTCGCGCGCTCTCACCCCGGCGTCGACCGGTCGGGTCGAACTCACGTGTTCGAGCGCCCCGGGGCCGCCCCGGCGAGCGCGCAGGGCGGCGAGCACCTCGTCGCGACCGCGTCCGCGCAAACGCAACAGCCCGAAGGGGTCGCGATCGAGCTCGTCGGCTACCAGGTAGCACACGGCGGCCGCGTGCTTACACGGGTCAGCCCAGTCCGGGCACGTACAATGTGGTTCAATCTCGCCGGGTCCCGGCAGCAGGTCCAGACCAATCGACTCGACGTCGCGAGCAATACCTGGCGCCAGTTCGCCGTCGAGGAGTGCCGCGGCGTGACCGATCTCACCGACCAAGGCGTCGAGCACCGCGTTCCACTCGCGGTCGTTGAACGTGCGAACGCGCACCGTAACCGAATAGGGCTGGGCTCGTGTGCCCTGCACACTGGCGCTGATCCGTCCGACGTCGAGTGTCAACGCGCCCACCGCGCCACTGCGGGCGTAGGCGCGGCCCCGCGGCAGGCGGTTCGTGTCGAGGTGGGCGCGCTGCTCGAGCGCCTCGACCCACGCCTGACCCCACCACGTCGTGCCGAAAGGCGCGCGTCCGCTCGGCCGCGGCGCACTCGGGCCGGGACGGCGCGGTCGTGCCTTGGGGTACTGCGAGAACGACCCGGAGCGACGCGTCGCACTCACGGGGCTCGTCCCAGCGCGACCAGGTCGGCGAGCTCGGCGTCGGACATGCGCCCGATCCAGGCTTCGCCGCCGCCGACGACCGCTTCGGCGAGGCCGCGCTTCTTCTCGATGAGTTCGCTGATGCGGTCCTCGAGCGTGCCCTCGGTGACCAGACGATGGACCTGGACGGGACGGTCCTGGCCGATACGGTGCGCTCGGTCAGTCGCCTGGTCCTCGGTCGCGGGGTTCCACCACCGGTCGACGTGAATGACGTGGGTCGCGCGCGTGAGGTTGAGTCCCACCCCGCCGGCCTTGAGCGAGAGAAGGAATACGGGCACGTGACCGGCCTGGAACGCTTCGACCATGGCGCTACGGCGCGTTGGTGAAACCTTCCCGTGCAAAAAGAGCGTCGCGATGCCGATGTCGCTCAAGCGAGCTTCGATCAGCGTGAGACACTCAACGAATTGGCTGAACACCAACACTGAATCACCCTCGGAGATGATCACTGGTAGGAGTTCTTCGAGCACGGCGAACTTACCCGAACGCCCCGCCAGCGGACCAGCCTGGTGCAGGTAGTGCGCGGGGTGGTTACAGATCTGCTTGAGCACGGTGAGCAGCCGCAGCACGAGTGCCTGGCGCTGGATACCATCCGTACGCCCAATAGCGTCCATGGCTTCGCGAACCTCGGCCTCGTAGAGCTGGACCTGCTCCGCGCTGAGCGCCACGGGCACGTCGCTCACCGTGCGTGCGGGCAGGTCGGGTGCGATCTCGGGATCGGTCTTTCGCCGCCGGAGCAGAAACGGCCGCACCGTTCGAGCCAAACGCTCGGTGACCACGGGATCGTGATAGCGCTCAATGGGCGTCGCGACGTGACGCACGAAATGCTCCAGTGAACCGAGCAGGCCCGGCGTCGTCCAGTCCAGAATTGCCCACAGGTCCGAGAGGCGATTCTCCACCGGCGTGCCGGTGAGGGCCAATCGCGCGCTCGACGAGATACGACGCAGCGAACGCGCCGTCGCGCTCGCCGGGTTCTTCACGTACTGGGCTTCGTCAGCGACGACGAGCGAGAAGGCGGCGGCGTCGAGGGCCGCGGCCTCGCGCCGAGCGACGCCGTAACTCGTAATGACGATCTCACCGGCCGCGAGGTCCTCGAGGGTGCGTTCGCCACCGTGAAAGCGACGCACGGGCACCCCGGGAGCGAACCGCCGGATCTCACGCTCCCAGTTGCCGAGCAGTGACGTCGGACAGATCACCAGCGTGCTCGCACCGACGCTCGCGACGCTCGCGAGGTGCAACGCGATCACTTGGAGGGTCTTGCCGAGTCCCATGTCATCGGCGAGACAACCCCCGAGTCCGATGCCGACCATGGACTCTAACCAGGCGACACCGCGACGCTGGTAGGGACGCAACTCGGCGAGCAAGCCGTCGGGTATGGCGAACTCGTCCTCGACCGCGTCGCGGCGTGAAAGACGCGACGCCAATTCGTTGAGCGTTCCGCTCACGGACACGGCCACCCGCTCGCCGTCTACCACCACCGAGCCCGACAGGGCCGCGGCCAGTGCTTCGATCGCTGAAAGTCGGTGTTCGCGACGTGAGCGAGCGCGCGCCATGAGCTCGGGATCAGCGACCACGAACTTGCCGCGGATGCGAACCAGGCCGCGCTTGGCCTCGGCGAGCAGGTTCACCTCCTGCTCACTCAGAGATTCGCCATCGAGGGTCAGCCGCCAGCGGAAGGCCACCAACGTCGCGAGGTCGAGTCCTGACCCGTCGACCCGGCCAACGTCCGCGCTGATCGACGCGTCCAGCCTTACCCCATCACGTACCAGCGCCGCCGGCCACAGCACCGCGATGCCCACGTCAGCCAACGTCGAACACGCTGGGCCGAGCAGATCCGCCACTTCGTCCTCGCCCAAGTCGAGTGCGCCCGGCACCCGTTGACGCAGCAACCCCTCGAGCGGGGACCAGAGGCGCGCGCCCCGACGCAGGGTGCGAAGCACGTCGGTTTGGACGTCGTCGCCAAAACGAGTCCGCAGCGCCAGCGGCGCGCCGAAGACCGCGTCGAGGTCGACGATGAGCGACGGGTCGGCCCGACTGGACAGCTGAACCACGGCGCGGGCCACGTGCTCGCCGCCCATTTCGATGCGCAGCGCGACGTCGGCGCCGCCCTCGAGTTCTGACGCGTCGTCGAGCCAGGCCCGCGCGTCCTCGGCCGACTGGACCCGCGTAGCGGCGAACAGATCGTGTCCGGTCACCACCGTCGCGGCCGGCGAACGAACGAGGGAGTCGGCGAGGGCGTCCCACAGGGCGCGAATGAGAAATCTCGGCGACGAGACCGTGAGTGGTGTCACCCCGGGCAGCACGGTCGCGTGACCCGTGGCCGGCAGAGCCGCGGCGAACTCGTCGAGCGTGGTTCGATCCGAAGCAGTGAGAGGACCGGCGACCCAGGCGTCAAAACCGCCGGGGCTCACCGAAGGATAGAGGCGGCCGCGACCAATCAACACGAGACCAGCGCTAATCGCTCGGGACCAGGCGACGGCACTCACCGATCCGCCGTAGTTCTCCGCTTCGCGCAGGACCGCGATCGCGTCGGTGACCGAGAGGCACGTTGCACGAACGCTGCGGCGGCGAACCGACGAGGCAGTCGGCCACACCACTTCAATCGACGTCTCTAAGTCAATCGTCGCCGGCGCTACGTGGCCATCATCGCTTTCATAGCAGTAAAAGCAACCAGTACGGGGTGGGTCGGCCGGAACAAAGACCACCTCGAGTTGACCGATTCCACCGGAGAACACGTCTTCGCACGCCAAACCCAGCGTGACGGGTACCGAGACGGAGGGAATCGCCACGACTCGAAGTTACTTGTCCAACGGGCACTCGAAGTCGGGTGGATCCTTTGATTGGCGCGAGGTTTTCACCTTCGAGCGGTCAGTTTCTCGGTGACATCAAAGGCCCGGGCGCCGCTATGGCGATGCGCGTTCCTGCGACACGCCGGTCATTCTCAGTGACGAGAGGGTCACGATGTAGCGCGCGAGCAAACACTGACGGCCGAACGTTCGTCGACTGGCTGGCCGTGTTTCGCCGCGAACGCCGAGTCAAACCTCACCTTGACAGAAGACACAGTCAGGACGCTCTGTAGCCCCGCAGAGCGGCCACTGTGACGGACTCCGCACTGGCGATCACACCGTTGCCCGGGCACCGAAGCACTCCGGTCGTCCGACGTAGAAACGGTCTGTGCATCTCGCGCCGACGCGCGAGCGCGCTGCACGAACTCGCACGAGCCCCTCGCGCGAGGCATCGCCACTCACGACAGTTTTTCAACGCACGCAAGCACGCTCGACGCGAACTGCTGCCAGTCATACTCCCAGTGACGCAGGTGCGTGGTCGAATAGGCCTTGAACGCACTGAAATTCCCGGACGAGCTGTCAAATTTGAGCTGGGCGACCAGTTCAGTCATCGCTTCCTTGGTCCCCTTGTTGGGGGCTTCCGTCGCCAGTTTCTCGAACATCGGTAGGACCGACTTCGCGAAGACGCGGTACGCCTTCCAGTCCCGCGTATTTTGTGGCGCGTGCGGGTGAAACGACAACAACGTCGTGCAGAAGGGACTCGAACTCGCGAGAATCACCTGGCTCGCACCCACCGGCACCGCCGTACTGAAGAGCACCGCCACGACGCCGGCCGCCGCGACCGCCTTGACGTGACTCCAACCCACAAATCGCCTCTTTCGCTGCATACCCTCCCCTTTTCCTCGTCTCGGCCCCGCGGTAGTGGGTGAGAACTGGCCCCTACGCGCGACGCTAGTGCGCACGTGAATTCGCCGCCTCATGGAGCGGGCTGTTGTGCACATATTCACGACCTCGCGCGGGCACCGTCGGCCACTGTTCGAGGGCGTGGTCGCTGGTTCCTAGACGGGCCCGCAGCTCGTCGCGTCGTGGCGTCGCCACCCCATCAGCCCCGTCGCACGACCGTGCCCGTCGGGCCGTCTTCGACGATCCAGCCGAGGGCCACCAACTCGTCGCGGTACTTGTCGGCGCTTGCCCAGTCGCGCGCCGCGCGGGCCTCGTCGCGGCGCGTGACCAGACGGGCCGTCTCGGGATCGAGCGTCGACTCGTCGCCGACCAGTCGTAGGCCGAGTCCAGCGAAGCAGATCCCGACGGCGCCGGCGAGGGACCGAGCCCGCTCGCGCTCGCCGTCGTCGGCGAGCGCGTTCGCGCGCGTGACGGCCTCGAAGAGCACCGCGACCGCGGCCGGAGTATCGAGGTCGCTCTCCATCGCGGCGGTGACGACGTCGTAGAGGACGCGGCCCTCGTCGTTCCACGGGTGCGTTGAGGCCCGCTCGAGCGTCGCCCCGGCGAGGGGCGCAAGCTCGAAGCGCCGCGCGAGGGCGTCGAGACGTGCGAGGGCCCGCTCAGCGTCACGAATCGTCGACGGCGAGACCTCGATGGGGCTGCGGTAGTGCGAACGAAGCACGAGCAGGCGATAGGCGCGCGGGTCGGTCTGGGCGAGCAGGTCGGTGAGTGACGTGAAGTTGCCGAGCGACTTGCTCATCTTTTCCTCGCCGACCATCACCCAGCCGTGGTGGACCCAGTGACGCGCGAAGTGACGCCCGAGGGCCGCCGCCTGGGCCCGCTCGTTCTCGTGGTGGGGGAACTTGAGATCGAGACCCCCGCCGTGGATGTCGAAGCCGTCGCCGAGCAGTCCGAGGGACATCACCACGCACTCGGTGTGCCAGCCCGGTCGGCCCGCTCCGAAGGGCGAGGCCCAACTCGGCTCGCCGAACTTCGCGTTCTTCCAGAGCGCGAAGTCGAGCGGCGAGCGCTTGAGCAGGTTCGACTCCACACGCGCCCCGCTGCGCAGGCTCTCGAGCGACTGGCCGGCGAGCAGGCCGTAGTCGGGAACCGCGCTGACGTCGAAGTAGACGCCGTCGTCGAGCTCGTAGGCGACGTCGCGTTGCAGCAACTCCTCGATCACCTCGACCATCGCCTCGACGTAGGCCGTGGCGTGGGGCGTCGCGTCAGGCTGGGCCACCCCGAGGGCGCCCAAGGCGTTCCACCAGGCGGCCTCGTAGGTGGCGGTGATCTCCTCTTCGCCGACGTGCTCGGCGTCGGCGCGCGCGATGATCTTGTCGTCGATGTCGGTGATGTTGGAGACGAATCGGACCTCGAGCCCGCTAAAGACGAGCCAGCGGCGAAGCACGTCCCAGACGAGCGCGTGGCGACCGTGGCCGAGGTGGGGCAGGTCATAGACGGTGGGCCCGCAGAGGTAGATCGAGACCCG
>JAKAZI010000063.1 GCA_021809495.1 Actinomycetes bacterium
CTTCGCTTCGCGCCGAGGAGATGAGGGAGGTTTTGCGCCGTGAAAGGCGCTCCATGCGCGAATTCGCTCCGTGCCGCATCTGGCCCGTACTTCACTGACGTGCCCGGCACGAGGTCGCTGGCGCGGTAGTGCACCGCACGAATTAGAAACAGGCGGGTCTTAATTGATGTGCCAACGACGAGTTTCGTCTGATGCTCAGAAATCGCCCGCACAAACCCAAGGGGAACGAACTTTCGTTGCGTATTCAGGGGTAACGGTCATCCTGGCCATAACGACGGATCACCTCATCTTCGAGGCGTCGGTGGTCCTTGTGCAACGCGTATTCACTCTTCGTTCCTCGGGGGAGAACAAATGGTTGCCTGAGTTGTCGTATCCCCTTTTTCCGAATGTCAGGGCGGAAGAGTCCAATGACGGAAAGGATCCCTACCGCCAGCAGTGGAACGGTGACTAAACCCATGAAGACGTACAGTATGACGAAGTAGACCATCGGAGACACGACGCAACCTCCCCATCAATACGCACACGATCAACGATTACTCTGCACTGGCCCCGTCAGGTTTCTGGAGTGCACTTCATTTCATAGTGTGCCATACCGTCATGGGCTCGGGAGCACGGTGAGATGGCTGTCCCCGTGTGAATGAGCGGTCTCAAAGTCCTCGGGGCCGCGGGCGAATATCAGGAACCCAGCGGATTCAGGTTCTGCGAATCACACGAGAAACTTGTCTATCTACAAGGGCGACCAACAGCTCTGCGGGTTCTAGGACGCCTGCTATCCCAACTTGACGTTGGGCGGGCATGGGACCTATCCCACGACTACCAAGTGCGACGTGCCGTTTAACTTGTGACCACTACGCGCGTCTGGCAAAACTGCAACCGACATCTCGAACAAATCAGATGAAGCGATTGCGTGAGTGCGGAACGACCGACACAGCCTTGTCTCGCGCGAAATACTGTGCCGCCTCCATGATGACCAGCTGCAACTCAGGCGAGATTTCCACGGACGCCCCAGTCGACGTGTGCAACGTAACCCCTGCACCATGGGTAAGCACATCGACCAATTCGTCGTACCGCTCTACCTCGTCAAGTGGAAAAACTACCGCGTTCGTCACCCCATCACCCGTCCTATCGACCGCGTACCTCGGGACCTTCCCGCCTCCGACCGGTCAATTCCATGATACTGAGAATTGTTTAAGAATTGATGTATGGCTTTGAAGAATTTGGGAAGAATCGTCGCTCACAAGCACGAACTCGGGTATTCGCGTGACCCTGGCTCGCGTGCTATGACGTGGGTTGGGGGTAACGAGAAGGTGCCATCCATGATTGACCTCTCCGACCGACCAGGTTTGACGGCGCAAAGCGAGCGCCACTTCGAGCCGTGGGTCTATCCATCGGACCTCACGACGCGGGTCACGACGGAGAATGGACTCACCCTACAGATGCGCCCGATCCGTCCCGACGACGCAGACATCTTGCAGCGCTTCCACGCCCAGCTCACGCCCGATTCGGTCTTTCGCCGCTACTTCTCGCTGCACCCCGAGTTGTCCGCTGCAGAGTTGGTGCACTTAACGACAGTCGACTACGTCGACCGCCTCGCCTTCATCATCATCGTGCGCGGCGCTCTCGTCGCCGTCGGGCGCTACGACCGCATACCCGAATCCGATCGAGCTGAGGTCGCCTTCCTCGTCGACGACGCCTACCAGCACCAGGGACTAGGCATCCTGCTGCTCGACCACCTGGCCGACGCCGCGTGGGAGCGAGGCATCACGACCTTCGTCGCCGAGACCCAGGCCGACAACCGCAGCATGATGCACGTCTTTAAGGAGTCGGGCTTCAGTGTGAACGCGCGGCTCGAAGATGAGATCATCTTCGTGCGCTTCCCCATCGAGCCGACCGACGAGAGTCGCGCCCGGCGCGCCGAACGCACGCGCCGATGGGCCGCCGCTCGCGAAGCCGCGCTGCGCTGACATGCTCATCACCAACGAGGTTCCCGACGACTCCGGTCACGAGGACCCCGGACACCCCGAACGACCCGACCGACTGATCGCAGTTCGCGACGGATTGAGTGACCTCGCTCTCGGAAACGAACTGGTAACGGTCGGGTTGCGCTCGGCGACGCGCCTCGAGCTACTTCGCGTACACCAGGGGGCCTACCTCGACGAGCTTGGCGCCTTCTGTTACGAAGGTGGCGGGGATATCGACGAGGACACCTACGCAACCTACGACTCCTGGCCCCTCGCCCAGCTCGCCGCGGGAGCCGGGCTCGCCGTCGTGGACGAGCTCGTGCACCGGCGCGACGGCGTTGGCTTCGTCGCGGTGCGCCCCCCGGGCCACCACGCCCTGCCCGACCGCGCGATGGGCTTCTGTCTACTCAACAACGTCGCGGTAACCGCGGCCGCCCTGCGCGCGGCCGGTGAGCGGGTGCTCGTGCTCGACTGGGACGTGCACCACGGCAACGGGACCCAGTCGATCTTCTGGAATGACCCCGACGTGCTCTACGTCTCGAGCCACCAGTGGCCGCTCTTTCCCGGCAGCGGCGTGCCGAGTGAGATCGGCGGGCTCGACGCGATCGACCGGATCGTCAACCTGCCCCTGCCCGCCGGCGCGACCGGGGACGTCGTCGCGCGCGCCTTCGAAGAGGTGGCTGGCCCCGTGATCGACCAGTTCGCCCCCACCTGGGTCCTCATCTCGGCGGGCTTCGACGGCCACCGCGACGACCCGATGGCCGACTTCGCGCTCTCGAGTGGCGACTTCGCCCACCTCGCCACGTGGGCAATGAGCCTCGCCCCCGCTCCGGGGCGCGTCGCTCTCTTCCTCGAGGGTGGCTACGACCTCACGGCCCTGCGCCACTCGGTGTCGGCCACCCTGAGTGCCGTGCTCGGCGAGGCGAGCGCGAACGAGGCGGCGACCAACGGCGGTCCGGGCTCCGACCAGATCGGCCGGACCCTGCGCGAGCGCGCTTCCACCCTCACGCTCGTGCGGGAACAGCGCGACGCCGAGGAGGCATCGTGAGCATCTACCCGCGCACCATCGCCGTCGGTTTTGATGGGTCGTCTGACGCGCTGAGCGCCTGCGCCTGGGCGATGGCGACCGCACGGCGCCTCGAGGCGCACCTCGTGCTCGTCTACGCGCGTGGCCTGCTCGACCGCTTCGAGCGTCGAGACCCGCGCGGCCTCTTCGGCGAGGTCGTCGACGCGCTCGCGTCGCGCTACGCCTTCGACCCGACGAGACTGAGCTGGCACGTGGCCGACGGCGACGCCTGTTCGGTGCTGCTGCGCTGTGCCGAGGCGCCGGTCTTCGCCGACCTCGTGATCGTGGGTTCTCGGGGCCGCGACGAGCACGCGGGGATGCTGATCGGTTCCACGAGCCTGCAACTCGCCGAACGAAGCCCCATCCCCGTCGTCATCGTGCCAAGCACGACGAGTGAGCATCACGAGCCCTAGACGAAGGCCCGTCCACGCGCGAGGCGCCGCCTCGCGTCCGCGAGCACGACGTTGAGGGGAAACTCGCGAAGGGCCCGCGGTAGACGGCGGTGACCAGCGACCGCGATGGCGAGGGTCGCGCGAAAGACGCGCTCGCGAGACGGGTTCCACGCGAGACCGAGTTGGCGGCGAAACGGCTCGGGCAGGAATCCCGCGGTGATCACCCGGTGAAGCGGACCGAAGGCGGCGGCCAGTGGTCGCGGGAGGAACGACAGCGAGGCGATGCCCAGCAGGTAGTCCCGCGAGAGGTCGTCCATCTCGACCGATCGGCTCGCCTCGGCCCAATAGTCCTCGAAGGCGACCCGATCGGCGGGCCAGCGCGACGGCTCGACCTGAAGGGTGGTGGCGAAACGTGAGCAGCGCTGAAAGAGCTCGTCGAGCAGGGCCGGCGACGCGTGAGGATCGACGAGGCGCATCGCGTCGAGCGCGCCGCGGTACATGCAGGCGGCGACCCACAACTGCAGGTCGGGGTCGGCGGCGCTGAAAGAGACCGAGGCGCCGGGCGCCGAGCGAACGCTTCGATGCTGGCCAGCGACCTCGCGGCGCAGCTGGCGACGTTCGTCATCGGTGCCGAGCAGGCTGATCATGACGTAGCCGAGCGTCGTGCGCGTGCGCTTGAAGGGGTGGCGCGTCAGAGCCCCGCTCGTGACCGTGCTCGTCGCGACGGCGTGACCGACCGGCAACCGGGCGAGTTGCATCACGACGTTCGCGCCCGCGGGCAACAGTCCGAGCCCGTTCATGATGTCGCGGCGCAACGCCGGCGACGGTTCGGGCGCCAGCCCGGGAACATCCTCGATCACGACGTCCTCCCACCCCCAGTGTAGAAAGCACCCCCGGGGGTCACGATTGCTGTAACACCCGTTACAGTTAGCGCATGTCGACGTCGATCACGCCGGGGGAACCCTCACTCGAGCCGCTCGCGCGTGGCGTCGGCTTCCGTCTCAGTCGGATCAGTCGCACGCTGCGCAGCCAGTGGGCGAGCGAACTCGCCGATCTCTCGCTCAACCCACCCGAGGCCGCCGTGTTGCGCGGGCTCGCCGAACACCCGGGCAGCGCGCTGCGCGAACTCGCACGCATCCTCGCGAGCGACCCCATGAGCGCCAAGCGCTGCGTCGACGGGCTCGAGCGGCGAGGACTGGTGGTGAGCGGGCACCGCGCGAGCGATCGACGCCCCCGTACGCTCACCATCACCGACGACGGCCAGACCCTCGTGCGCGAACTCAATCGACGCATGCGCGCGCGCGAGCACCGACTCGCGCGACTGCTCACCAAGGACGAACGAGACACTTTCGCTCGCGTACTGAGCACTCTCGAACGCGAACTCGATATCGACCAACCTCGATCAACGAAAGAGATCCTATGAATGCCGGACCCGCCGATCACGACCAGTCCCACCTCGCCGGTGACGTCGGCGCCACCTGGAACGAGCGCTACCGCACCAGTGGCTGGTCCGCGAACCCCGACGAGGAGCTCGTCGAACTGGTGAACCCGCTCGCACCGGGCACGGCGCTCGACCTCGGCTGTGGCACCGGACGCAATTCGTTCTGGCTCGCAGAGAGGGGCTGGCGCGTCACCGGCGTCGACGCCTCGAGCGTCGGGCTCGAGCACCTGCGCGAGCGTGCCGGCGATCTCGCATCGCTTCCCCCCACGACCGTCCTCGCGGACCTGACGACCTACGAAGCCCCGGCCGGCGCCTTCGACCTCGTGGTGATCGCGAACATCCACCTCGCACCGAGCGAGCGTGACGACTTCTTCGCCCGCGCGAAGCGCGCTCTCAAACCCGGCGGCCACCTCTACGTGATCGGCCACCACCTCGACGCGCTCGGTCTCACCGGTCCGCCCGAAGCGGCGAGGCTCTACACCGAGGAGATCCTGGGCGCGGCCTTCGCCGACCTCGCCGTTCTGCGCCTCGAGCGGCTCGAACGTCACCTTGAAGACGGGCAGCGCCGACCCGTTGTCGACGTCCTGCTCTGGGCGACCAAGCCCGCGGTGGCGCGATGAGCACCGTGACCCACGAGCGCCACCGCCTAGCGCTCGTCGTGATCGCCGCGGCCCAGCTCATGGTCATGCTCGACATGACCATCGTGAACGTCGCGCTGCCGACGATCCAGCGGGACCTGCACTTCTCGACCACCAACCTGACGTGGGTGATTGACGCCTACGTCCTGGTCTTTGGCGGGCTCTTGCTGCTCGGCGGGCGCACCGGGGACATCTTCGGGCGCCGGCGCATGTTCACGATCGGGATCACCATCTTCGCGGGTGCCTCGCTGCTCGGGGGCGTCGCCACGTCCCAGGGCTGGCTCATCGCGGCGCGAGCGCTGCAGGGTATCGGCGCGGCGATCGCGTCGCCCACGGCGCTGGCGCTCGTCGCCACGACCTTTGACGAGGGAGCCGAACGACACCGCGCGATGGCCGTCTACGCCGCGATGACCGGCGCCGGTGGTGCGCTCGGCCTCGTGCTCGGCGGCCTGCTCGTCGAGACCGAGTCGTGGCGCTGGGTCTTCTTCGTCAACGTGCCGATCGGCGCGTTGCTCGTGATCCTCGCGCCGATGGTGCTGCCGAAGGTCGACGGTCACGGTGGACGACTCGACGTGCCCGGGGCGCTCGCGGTGTCCGGTGGCATGGCAGCGATCGTCTACGGGCTCATTCGAGCGCCCGGCTCGGGGTGGACGGACCGCTACACCCTCGCCGCGTTCGCGCTCGGCGCCGTCTTGCTGATCGGCTTCGCAGTGATCGAGTCGCGTAGCCGCGAGGCCCTCATCCCCCCGCGCTTCTTGCGCGACCGTAACCGGGCGGGCGGCTTCGCGGTGATCCTGCTGCTCGGTGGCGCCATGCTGTCCCTGCTCTACTTCCTCACCCAGTTCCTCCAGGAGCAACTCCACTACAGCTCGCTCGTGACCGGGGTCGCCTACCTGCCGATCCCCTTCATGGTCGCCTCGAGCAGCGTGCTCGTCTCTAAGGTCATCAGACACCTCGGCACGCGTCCCTTCATCGTCGCGGGTCCGCTCGTGGCGGCGCTCGGCATCTTCTGGGCCTCGTTCATCACCGGGACTTCCTCCTACTGGCACGTCTTCGGTCCCCTCGTCGTGACCGGCCTCGGGATGGGGCTCACCATGGTGCCGGTCACCGTCAATGCGGTGAGCGGCGTAAAGAACCACGAGCAGGGTCTCGCGTCCTCGCTGCTCAACACGGCCCAGCAGGTCGGTGGCTCGCTCGGGCTCGCCGTCCTGGTCACCATCGCGGCCACCGCGATCAAGCACTCGCTCCAGGCGAGCGCCGCCTCCCTGCACGGGACGACAACCTCGCCGGCCGCGATCGCCGCGGCCCAGCACGCCGCCGTTCACGGCTACCAGTCGGCCGTTCGGGTCGGCTCGCTCGGCGCGCTACTCGCCTTCGTGATGGCGGCGCTGATCGTGCGACCGAAG
>JAKAZI010000013.1 GCA_021809495.1 Actinomycetes bacterium
TGGAGAGCAGACGCACGCCGTCGAGCTCACCGGCCCCGAGCAACATCGACATGAAGCGCTGGTAGTCGTGCGCGGTCGAGACCAACCCGCCGCCGCCGGCGAGCAGCTTCGGCCTGCGGGTAGCGGCGCCCGCGAGTTCGGGTACGAGCACGCTGGCGCCGTCGGCGTAGGCGTAGAGCTGGGCGAGTCGGTCGCGTTTCTCCTCGGGGCAGTACCAGTCGGTGTCGTGCATACCGAGCGGGGTCAAGATTCGCCGCGACACGAAGTCATCGAGCGACTCGCCGCTCCAGATCTCGATCAGCCGTCCGAGGACGTCGGTGGAGACCGAGTAGTTCCACGCGCTTCCGGGCTGGAACAACAGGGGCGTCGAACACCAGTCGTGGACGGCGTCGACGAGCGAGACGTCCTCGGGGTAGGCGAGGTCGTAGCCCATCGACCGGTACAGTTCGTCGATGGGCGTCAGGCGTTGGAAGCCGTAGGTCAAGCCGCTCGTATGGGTGAGCAGGTGATGGACCCGCACGGGCTCGGTCGCCGCCACGGTCTGCGGCGCACGCGCCGGCCCGCTCACGTACACCCGCGGCTCGCGCAGTTCGTCGATCCACCTGCCGACCGGGTCGTTGAGGTCGAAGTGGCCCTCTTCGTAGAGCATCATCGCCGCGACCGCCGTAATGGGCTTGGTCATCGAGTAGAGCCGCCAGATCGTGTCGTCGGTGACCGCGAGGGACCGCTCGCGGTCGCGGTGGCCCCCGCTGGCGACCCAGGTGAGCGCACCCCCGCGCGCGACGGTCATCAGCCACCCGCTGAAGTGCCCGTTCTCGACGTAGCGACCCAGGTGCGTTCGGATCCGGTCCAGGCGCGCGGCGTCGAGGCCGACCTCAGTGGGTTCTCGATGTATCTCGAGTTCCTTCATCGCTGTATCCCTCCCGACGAACCGACTGCGCATCGACCCGCTTACAACGTACCTCATTTTATGAGACATGATTCACTTGACATTTATATCCCGCTCTGCTTAACTTTGGTTCACGCGCGTCGTGGGGAAGCGTGATTTCTGGGAGGGATTCATGAGAAGGAACGTACGGATGACCGTGGTGCCGCTTGCGGTGGCCACCATGGCCTTGAGCGTGTCACTGGGCACGGTGCAGTCATCGGGTGCGGCGTCGAAGAACGTGGCGCCCGTGAAGGTGGGCATCGTCACCGAGGAGACCGGGATCTTCTCGGCCTACGCGACCGAGTGGTTGCAGGGCGTGAAGCTCGGCTTCCAGTACGCGACCAAGGGCACCAACAAGGTCGACGGCCACAGGATCCAGTTGACGACCGAAGACTCGGCCGACAACCCGACCACCGCGGCCGCGGACTTCAAGAGCTACGTCGGCGCCGGCTACAAGATCATCGGGGGCACCGTCGACTCGAGCATCGCCACCGAGTTGGCGCCGCTCGCCCAGCAGAACAAAGTGCTCTACATCTCTGGGGCGGCCGCGGCCGACCAGGTGACCGGCGCGAACCGCTACACGTTCCGCTCCGGACGCCAGACGTATCAGGACGTGCAGACGGCCAAGTCCTACATCAAGGCCCTCGGCACCGGCAAGACCGTGCTCGTGCTCGGTCAAGACTTCGCCTTCGGCCAGTCCTACGTGACCGACGCCACGCAGGCCTTCGGTTCGCTCGGCGACACCGTGAAGAGTCTGCTCGTGCCGTTGACGACGACCGACTTCACGCCGACGGCGCTGCAGGTCGCGGCCGACCACCCCGACATCGTCTTTTTGGCGTGGGCCGGGGCGACCGGGGCACCACTCGCCCAGGCCCTCGACCAGCAGGGGATCTTCGCGAGCTCCAAAGTCGTCACCGGACTGGCGAACATCGCGACCTACCAGTTCTACGGGGCGGCCGGTCTGAAGTTCTACTACCTGTCGCTCTACAACTGGGAGTCGCCGCACAACCCCGTCAACACGTACCTCATCAAGGGGATGCTGCGCCAGTACAAGCAGTACCCGGACCTCTTCAGCGCCGACGGCTTCGTCTGGGCCCAGATGGTCGTGCGAGCGATCCAGACCGGTCAGGGCACGAACGTCATGAAGATGATCAAGGGACTCGAGGGGTGGAAGTTCCAAGCGCCCAAGGGGATGCAGCAGATCCGCGCCTCCGACCACGCGATGCTCCAGCCGATGTTCCAGGTTCAGTTGGTCTCCACGGTCACCGGCACCTACCAACCCGTGACGCTCGCGACGCTGTCCGCCGCGCAGACCGCCCCTCCAGTCGTGGCTCACTTCGGTCACTGAGAGCACCCGCGTTCCATGAGCTCCGTCGTCGAACCCCAGTCCCTCGCCCTGCGGGCGACGGGACTGGGGTTCCGCGTCGGTGGCGCCACCATCCTCAGTGACGTCGAGCTCGCCGTCCCAGCCGGCAGCTTCCTCGGGATCATCGGTCCCAACGGCGCCGGCAAGACCACGCTGCTCAACCTGCTGAGCGGGCTGCTCGTGCCCACCGCCGGGTCGATCACCCTCGAGGGCCGAGACGTCGCCGGGGTCGCACCCTCTGGTCGGGCCGGTCTCGGTCTGGGCCGAACGTTCCAGACCTCGAGCCTCTTCAACGCCCTCAGCGTGTTCGAGAACGCGCGGCTCTCGGCCCAGGCGCGCCTCGGGGGCAGCGCCCGCTTCTGGCGGCGTCCGAGGCGCAGCGACGAAGCGAGCCAGGTCGCCCTGGAGGTCCTCGCCGATGTCGGACTGACCTCGGTCGCCGACCGCCCGACCGGTTCGCTCTCCCACGGTGACAAGCGCAAGCTCGAACTGGCGATCCTGCTCGCCGCGCGGGCCCGTGTCCTGCTGCTGGACGAGCCCATGGCGGGGGTCAACACCGAGGACGTCGCGCTCCTGATGGACCTCATCGGTCGGCTCCACGGTGAGGGGCGCACCGTCTTGATGGTCGAACACCACATGGCCGTCGTCGTCGGGCTCGCCGACACGATCGCCGTCCTCGACTCGGGTCAGGTCCTCGCAACCGGTGACCCCGAGAGCGTGGTCGCCAACGACGACGTCCAGCGCGCCTACCTCGGTCAGCCGCTATGACCAACGCGCTCGACGTCTCAGACCTGCACGTCACCATCGCGGGCTCCCACGTGCTCCAGGGGGTCTCGATCGAGGTGCCCGTCGGCGGCGTCACGGCGCTGCTCGGACGAAACGGCGTCGGCAAGACGACGACCCTGCGCGCGCTGCTCGGCCTCGTGGCGAGCACCGGCGCCATCTCGGTGTTGGGCACTGACGTGCGCGGGTGGTCGACGCACCGGATCGTTCGTCTCGGCGTCGGCTACGTCCCCGAGGACCGCGACGTGTTCGCCGGTCTCACGGTGGCCGAGAACCTGCGACTGGCCGAACGGGTCGATGAGCCGCGCTACGACGAGGTCTACGCGATCTTCCCCGAGCTGCGCGAGCGCACCCGTCAGCGCGCCGGCACGCTGTCGGGGGGTCAGCAGCAGATGGTCTCCATCGCGAGGGCGTTGCTCAACGGTTGGCCCTTGTTGCTGGTCGACGAGCCGTCCAAGGGCCTCGCCCCGCGTCTGGTCAGCGAACTCGCCGACGCGCTCGAGCGTGTCGCAACGCTGGCGACGGTCCTGCTCGTCGAGCAGAACCTCGCGCTCGTGCGGCGCCTGGCCCAGCGCATCGTCGTGCTCGACCACGGCGAGGTCGTGCACGTGGGCGACGCACACGAGCTCGACGACCCCGAACTCGCCAAGCGATTCCTCGGGGTGACGGGGGTCCGATGAACGTCTTTCTCGCACTCACCTTCAGCGGCGTGGCCCTCGGCGCCGTCTACTTCCTCGCCGCGTCCGGCCTCTCGCTCATCTACGGGCTCATGGACATCTTGAACTTCGCCCACGGACTCTTCATGACCCTCGGCGCGTACGCCGCGTGGGACGTCGCGTCCCACCTGCCCGCGTCGTGGGGTGCGCCGCTGCTGTTCGCCATCGCCATCGTCGCCTCGATCCTCGGCGGTGCGCTCGCCGCGGGACTGACCGAGGTCGTGATCATCCGCCCGCTCTACGGACGGCCGATCGGCCAGATCCTGGTGACGATCGGTCTCGACCTCGCGGTCGTGGGGCTGCTCCTCGGCGGGTTCGGCAGCAACTCGTTGTCCGTTCCCGTGCCCCTCTGGCTGATCGAGGCGTCCCACGTCGGGGGGCTCAGCCTGCCCAACAGCGACTTCGTCGCCCTGATCGCCGGCGCCGTCGTCCTGGTCTCGCTGGAGCTGTTCCTGCGCAAGACCCGGTACGGCATCACCATTCGCGCCGGCGTCGAGAACCGCGACATGGTCAGCGCGCTCGGGATCAACGTCGGTCGCGCCTTCACCCTCGTCTTCGTGATCGGCGGGGCGATGGCGGGACTCGCCGGACTGCTCTACGCGGTCGTCTTCAGCGGGGACCTCATCTCGCCCACCCAGGGCGACAGCCTGCTGATCTTCGCCTTCATCGTCGTCGTGATCGGCGGACTCGGATCGATCCGCGGCTCGGCGGTGGCCGCCCTCGCCGTCGGACTGGTCCAGGACTACACGAACTTCTACCTGGGCAGTCACCCCGGCATGGCCGAGATTGGCAACCTGTCGGTCGTGCTCTTGCTCGCCGTGGTGCTCGAGTGGCGTCCGCGCGGGCTCTTCGGGAGCACCTTGTGAACGCGGCCGCGCGCCGGGGCGTGATCGCCGTCGCGCTGGTCGCCGTCGTCGCGCTGATCCCGTTCGTCGGACTGCACCTGCCGTGGGTCTTGCCAAGCACCGTCAACGTCGTCAACTCGACGGGCACGCTCGAGGTGCTCGCGCTCTGCTTCATCTTCGCGGGCGTAGCCCTCGGCTACGACGTGATCTTCGGCTACACCGGCCTGCTCTCGCTCGGGCCCGTGATGTACTTCGCGACGGGCGTCTACGTCTTTGACATCACCCTTACCCACTGGAACTGGCCGCTCATCCCGGCGCTGGTGGCGACCTTCGCCGTGTCGCTCGTGCTCGCCGTCGTCCTCGGGGCGGTCGCGCTACGCGTCAGCGGCATCGCCTTCACCATGGTCACCCTCGCCTTCGCCCAAGCGTTCTACTACCTCATCGAGGACAATCCGCACGGGCTGACCGGTGGCGATACGGGACTGGCCCTGTACTCGACGAGACTCCCGGCGTTCATGTCCGGGGCGGTCTCCAACACGCGCAACCTCTACTGGATCGCGCTGGGATTCCTCGTCGTCTCCTACGCCGTCGTCTGGCTGGTGACCGAATCGGCGACGGGCCACGTCCTCGTCGCGATCCGCGAGAACGAGCGGCGCCTCGAAGTGCTCGGCATCCACCCGTTCCGCTACAAGCTCGCGGCCTACACCCTCTCGTCGCTCGTGGCGACCGGTGGCGGGGTCGCCTATATCCTGCTCATCGGCACGGCGGTACCGAGCGCCGTCGCCTCGGTCACGGTCACGCTCTCGATCCTGATCATGGTGGTGCTCGGTGGGGCCGGGACCCGGTGGGGCGCGGTCACCGGCGCGGTGCTCTACGTCTATCTCCAGCAGTACCTGCTCAAGGTCGCGGCCCAGCCCTCCTTCGCCACGCTGCCCGCCTTCTTGCGGGTCCCCCTCTCCCAGCCACAGTTCCTCCTCGGCGCGATCTTCGTGCTCTTCGTGCTCTTCGTGCCGGGCGGCATCGCCGGCGTGGTGACCCGGCGTCGGCTGCGAAGGGCCGCGCACCGCTTCGACCTGGCAAGTGCAGCACCGAGCATCCCCCTGGAGGAACTATGACGCTTCGTGGCAAGACCGCCCTCGTGACCGGATCGACCAGCGGCATCGGGCTCGGGGTCGCCCGCGCGCTCGGCGCCGAGGGGGCGAACATCATGCTCAACGGACTCGGCGACGCGGACGAGATCGAGCGGCTCCAGGCCGACCTGGCGGCGCGCTACGGCGTCGAAGTGGACTACGACGGCGCGGACCTGATGCGCCCCGACGGGCCGGGCGCGCTCATCGAGGCGACGCGCGCGCGCTTCGGGGGTCTCGACGTGCTCGTGAACAACGCGGGCATCCAGCACGTCGCCCCCGTCGAGTCGTTCCCGACCGACCGGTGGGACGCCATCATCGCGCTCAACCTCTCGGCGGTCTTTCTCGGCATGAAGGCCGCGATCCCGATCATGAAGCGCCAGGGCTGGGGCCGGATCATCAACGTCGCCTCGGCCCACGGGCTCGTCGCGAGCCCGAACAAGGTCGCCTACGTCGCGGCCAAGCACGGCGTCGTCGGCGCCACGAAGGTGGCCGCGATCGAGGTGGCCAACGACGGCATCACGGTCAACGCCATCTGTCCGGGCTGGGTTCTCACCCCCCTCGTCGAACGCCAACTCGAGCAGCGCGCCAGCGCCGCCGGGACCGAGGTCAGCGTCGAGTCCGACGCACTGCTCGCCGAGAAGCAGCCCATGCTTCAGTTCACGAGCCCCGACGCGATCGGCGCGCTGGCGGTCTACCTCTGCTCCGACGCCGCGCGCACGGTGACCGGCACCCCGATCTCGATCGACGGCGGCTGGGTCGCGCAGTAAGGCGGCGGGTCGCGAACTTCCCTACCATGGGTAGCGGTGACCAATCCCAACCACGCCACGGGCCCGACGGGGCGATCGATCGGCCGCGAGTGGCTCGTCGGGGTGCTGGCCACACTGGTCGCCATCACGTCGGTCGTGCTCGGACGCCACTTCCGACACCTCGCGAACCACTCCGACACCCTCGTCGCGGGTGCGGCACTCGTGCTCGTCATCAGCGGGATCTACGCCGTGCGATACCTCGCGCGCGCCGTCGGGCGCGCGATCGTTCGCCAGTCCTCGCTCAGCGCGGGCGCCACGGCGCGACTGGTGATCGACGGCGTCGGCGTCGTCGCGATGATCTTCGGGCTCTTCGGCGTGCTCGGCGTCTCCCTGCAGCATCTGCTGATCGGCGCGGGGGTCACCGGGGTCATCGTGGGTATCGCCGCCCAGCAGAGCCTCGCCAACGTCTTCGCCGCGGTCGTGCTGCTCTTCGCGCGGCCCTTTGTCGTCGGCGAACAGATCCGCATCCGCTCGGGGGTGCTCGGCGTGCTCGACGTCGAGGTGCTCGGGGCCGGGCTGACCTACGTCACCGTGCGCACCGAGGACGGCGTCTTAAAGATCCCGAACTCGGTGATGCTCTCTTCGGGTATCGGTCGACCCCACGGCGATAACGCCGCGCACTGACGGTTCCGATGGGCGCCACTCGCGGCCGCCGTCGCCGGTCGCCTAGGGCCCCGGCGTCCCGTTCGGGCCACAGGAACGGGGGTCCCACGGCTGCAGCGGCTGCGCGACGGCCGAAGGCGCCGAAAACGACGAGTCCTGCTTCACGAGCGTGGGATCGACGACCGACGTCGTGGTGGTGGTCGACGCCACTGACTTGATCGACGTGGTGCTCGACGCGTGAGCCGGCGGCGCCGGGTGCATCGTGCCAACCACACCGAGGTCCGAGCCGGTCACGACGGTGACGTCCGCGCCGCCCCTCGTCGGACCGATCGCCATGACGGCGGGACCGCTCAGGTGGGCCATGACGGCCTCGGCCATGCCGATCGACGCCGGCGTGTCGCTCGCGTGATAGACGACCGTCTCGGCCCTGGCCCCCACGGGCGTCAGACTGCCGCCGACGGAGGCGACGAAACCCAGTCGGCGCAGTCCGAGCGTCGTCGCCGTCACCTGGGCCGCGACCCCGGTGCCGCCGTAGACCGAGACGCTCACGTGGCTGGGCGTCGGCAGCGGCGCCCCGTTCATCGTGTTCGCGCTCGCAGACAGCTCCAGGAACTGGCCGATCACCGAGGAGACGGCCGGACCGATCGGGAACTCGACGTCGCCGTAGTAGTAGCCCTGGTAGAGGTAGCTACCCGTCTGGACGAGCACGACCGGCAGGGTGACCTGGGGCACGCCGGCGACCGACACGCCCGAGAAGTTGCTCGCGAGGCTCAGCATGTCACTGAGTGAGAATCCCGAGTCCACCTCGAGGTTCGGCGCGATCGCGGTGGCCAGCTGTTGGTCGGTCACCGGGTTGCCGAGCCCCTTCGCCTTCAGCGCCTCGGCGACGACGCGCAGGAACTCGTGGTCGCGGCGGATGCGCGCGAGGTCGCTCAGCGCCTCCTGGGGCCAGGTCGCGTGGTTCGGCCCGTCGCCGGCGAAGCGGATCTGCAGGTGACGGGCCCGCACGACCTGCAGCGCCTGATAGCCGTTCAGGTGCTGACAGCCCGTGTGGGTGATGTTGAGCCCCGAGTAGGCGTCGAAGATCTCCATCGGGAAGTACATGTTGATGCCGCCGAGCACGTTGACGACGCTCGCGAAGGTGTCGAAGTTGAGTTCGATGTAGTGGTTGATCGGAATCCCGAAGTCGTTCTGGATGGCCGAGACCAGCTGGGACGGCCCCTGGTAGAGCGCGGCGTCGATCTTGTTCGCCCCGGTGGTTCGCGCGTTGGGCACGAACACGTCGCGCGGTATCGACAACAGTGAGACCCGCTTGGTCGTGAAGTTCAGGTGCACGATCATCACGACGTCGCTGTTCACCCCGGTCACGCCCTGCGAGCAGAGGCCGTAGGCCTTGTTCTGCACCGCGAGCGCGCAGCGCGAGGTCGAGCCCACGAGCAGGATGTTCTCGGTGTTGTTGTAGCGCACCGCTTCGTTCTTCACCACGACGCGGTGCACGAGCGAGTTCAGGTAGACGTAGTCCCCGACGACCGCTCCCACCACCACGACGACGAAGACGAGCGCCACGATCGCGATCGTGCGGCCCCGGTGACCCCGTCGGCGATGACGGGCCCGGCGCGACGGGCTCGGGGGCGAACCGGCGGGTCGCGAGTAAGGGTCCGAAGGCACCGAACGAATCTACTAGGCGAGTCGGCGACACGGCGGTCGGCCCCGTTGCTACGGTGAACGAATCCAAAGGGGGTCCGATGGGATTCGACCGCGACCCGGCCGACGAACGGCGCGCGCTCGCGGCGCACCACGTTGAGCAGGGCATTCCCGGCCCGACGACGCAGGTCTCGCGTCACGCGGTCCGCTCGACGGGCGATCGATCGCGCGACGAGGCGACGGTCGTCGGGGCGGACGATCCCGACGTGGTCACGCGCTCCCGGGGCTGCGGACCCGCGATCGAGCGTGACCGCTTTCCCCGCTGCGACGGCGGGCCCGGCGCGTCGTCGCTCGTCGCCCCGCGTCACCGCGCGGTCACCGCGCTCGCCCAGCAGCGAGTCGAGTCACCGGCGCCGCCCGCCGTCCACCGAGGCCCGCGCGCGCGAGCGCGACGCACCCGATGAGCGCCAACCGGATCGAGTCCTTCAGCGATGGCGTACTCGCCATCGTGATCACGATCATGGTGCTCTCCCTGCACCGACCCGACGGCTCGAGTTTCGCCGCACTGCGCGGCGCGACGCCATCGCTGCTCGCGTACGCGCTCAGTTTCGTCTACGTCGCGATCTACTGGAACAACCACCACCACCTCATAAAGACGGTGACGCGAGTCACGGCTTCGCTGATGTGGTCGAACCTCAACCTGCTGTTCTGGTTGTCCCTGTTCCCCTTCACGACCGCGTGGATGTCGACGAGCCACTTCGCGCCCGACACCGTGGCGACCTACGGCGTGGTGCTCGTCCTCGCCGCCATCGCCTACTTCACGCTTCAGTCGGTGATCGTCGCGTCCCAGCGCCCCGACACGGGACTGCGCGTCGCGCTCGGCTCGGACTGGAAGGGCCGCGTCTCGATCGTCGCCTACACGGCGTCGATCCCGCTCGCGCTGTGGTGGCGCTGGGGGTCACTCCTACTCTTCGGAATCATCGCGGTACTTTGGCTCATCCCCGACCGACGCCTCGAGCTCTACATCGCCCGCCGCTCCGACGAGGGGTGACGGCGCCGAATCCGCGCGCGAACCACCGCCTACACTGCATCGCGTGGAGTCCTCGATGTTCCAGTTAGCCCGCCGCGCGCTGGTCGCGCTCGTACTCGCAGCACCCCTGGTTGCGACCTCGCCCGCCGGTTCGGTGAACGCCCCGGCGTGGCAGCGCGCGCGCATCGCCGCGCTTCCAACGGGCGCGAAAGGCCTCTACCAGGGCTACCTGCCGACCCTGGCTTGTCCGACCACGGGCAACTGCGTCGCGGCCGGCGTCTACAACGACCACGCAAACGTGCCCCAGGGCCTGGTGCTCACCGAGGTGAGCGGCCACTGGGCGGCGCCGCGCACCATCGTCCCACCGAGTGACGCCGCGAAGGTCGCGGCGACGACGCCCCTGGGTCTCGCCTGCAGTTCCGTGGGCAACTGCGTGGTCGTGGGCACCTACCAACTCTCGAACGGGGACACCGAGTCCTTCGTCACCGACGAGTTGAACGGCGCCTGGCGAGCGGCGACGCGCGTCACGTTGCCGAGTGACGCCCTGGTGAAGGGCCAGAACGCGCAGGTGCGGGCGGTCGCGTGTCCCGCTAACGGCTCCTGCAGCGCGGTGGGCACGTACTTCACCAACGCCGCCAACCCCGTCCTCGTCGGGTTCGCGATCGACGAGGTCCACGGCACCTGGGGCGCGGCCCAAGTCCTCGCCGCACCAGCGAACGCGAACGCGAGTCCGTTCCCGAGCGTCTCGCAGGTGGCCTGCGCGACACCGGGCGATTGCAACGCGATCGGTAGCTACGTGGACAACCAGAACGTCCAGCACGCCGCGATCTTCAGCGAGCACGCGGGCCTGTGGTCGGCGGGCCAACCCGTGCCGGTTCCCGCGAATGCGAGTCTCTACGCCCACGCGACCCTGAGCGCCCTCAGCTGTGCGCCCTCGGGTCCGTGCACGGCGGTCGGCACCTACTACGACTACCGCGGCGCCACCCAGGTCTTCGCCACGTCCAACGTCCACGGCGCGTGGTCGCCCGGCCTGCCGGTGCCGATGCCGGCCAACGCCGCGGCCAACCCCAAGGCCTTCTTCTACGGCTTCCAGGACATCGCGTGCGCGACCGCGACCACCTGCAGCGCCGGCGGCCAGTACCGGGCCCACTCCGGTCTCTACGAGGGCTTCATCGCCGACGAGGTGAACGGGACCTGGCGTACGGCCAGTGAACTCGCCCTGCCCGCCGGCGCGACGGCCGCGGGCAAGAACGGCGGCGTCGTGGCGCTGTCGTGCGTCAGCGCCGGTAACTGCCGCGCCGGGGCCGCGTACCTCGACGCCGCCGGCCACTACCAGGGGCTCGTCGTCAGCCAGGTGAACGGCCGCTGGAACACCGGCTCCACGCTGGTCCTGCCCGGGGGCGCGACGAGCGTCGGGGTCGCCGGCGGCGTCTACGCGCTCGTCTGTCACCGAGACAACTGGTGTACCGCCACGGGCAGTTACCTCGCCGGTGGCTCCACCTACGAGGGCTTCAGCGTCGCGACGAACTGACCAAGGTTCATCTCGCGGCTACGCCGCGGACTCGTGAGGATCACCTTGCGATAACCCTCGCTCCCTACCGTGGATCCGTGGCCAGCCTCGACGATCGCTCTCCCTCGACCCACTCGTGGCGCGGCCGCACCTCGACGGTATCGCCGTGACCAACACTGAAGGCCGCCACGTCGTGCTCGTCGTCGAAGACGAGCCCAGCTACCAAGACGCGCTCGACGTCGGACTGACGATCGAGGGCTTCATCGTCGTCGGCGCGACGACGATTCGCGAGGCGCGTGAACTCATGGCGCGCGCCACCCCGAGTCTCGTGCTGCTCGACGTCATGCTGCCCGACGGCTCGGGCATCGACTACTGCCGTGAGATCCACGAGACCGTCCGAACGCCCGTGATCATGGTCTCGGCGCGCGCCAGCGAGGTGGACGTCGTGCTCGGCCTCGAGATCGGGGCGGCGGACTACGTCACCAAGCCCTACCGACTGCGCGAGCTGGTGGCCCGGATGCGGGCCGTACTGCGCCGTCCGCAGACGCCCGCGCGCAGCGGCGACGGGCCCATCACGATCGGCGACATCGACGTCGACCTCGTCCGACGGTCGGTCACCAAGCAGTCACGCTCCATCGAGCTCAGCCGCAAGGAGTTCGACCTGCTCGCCCTCTTCGCCGAGCACCGCGGCCAGGTCGTCACCCGTGAGCAGTGCCTCGACGCGCTGTGGTGGGGACTCGACCTCGTGGACACGCGAACGCTCGACACCCACGTGAAGCGGCTGCGCCAGAAGATCGAGGACGATCCGCCGCGCCCCCGGCACCTGGTCACCGTGCGCGGCGTGGGATTCCGACTCGACGACTGACCGGTACAGTCGCCCTATGGAACCCGGCGACCTCGCCCCCGACTTCACGCTCGTCGATCAGCACGGCGCGACCCACTCCCTCAGCGCGCTGCTCGAGGCCGGCCCGGTCGTGCTGTTCTTCTACCCGGCCGCGATGACGACGGGCTGTACCAGAGAGACGTGCCACTTTCGCGACCTTCGCGCCGAGTTCGCCGAGGTCGGCGCGCAGCGGGTCGGCATCTCGATGGACGACGTCGCCAAGCAGTCGGCCTTTGGCGCGGCCAACGACCTCGACTACCCGCTGCTCAGCGACGTCGACGGCCGCGTCGCCTCGTCCTACGGCGTCAAACGGGCGTTCGGGTTCCTGCGGGTCAAGCGCACGACGTTCGTCATCGGCACCGACCGACGGATCGTCGACGTGATCAGCAGCGAACTGAACATGAACGTCCACGCCGACCGCGCGCTCAGCCAGCTGCGCGCGATGCGCTGAATCAGCCGCCGATAATCGCGGCCGCGGGATCGGTGATGAACCGACCGATGTGGGCGATCGCGGCTGAGGCCAGCGCCCCGTCGATCTGACGGTGGTCGAAGGACATCGACAGGTCGACCGTCGGCCGCGCGACGACGTCGTCGCCGACCACCCACGGACGCTTGGCGACCTGACCGACGGCGATGATCGCCCCGGTGCCCGGCGGCAGGATCGGCACGGCCCCGTCCACCGCGAACGGGCCGACGTTGGTGATCGAGAGCGTGGTGTGCAGCATCGCCTCGGGGGTCGTCGTGCCCGCGCGCGCCACGTCGACGAGCTCGTTGATGGCCACGGCCATGGCGCGCAGGTCGAGGGTGTCGGCGCCCTTGATGTTGGGCACGATCAGGCCGCGCGGGGTGTTGGCGGCGATGCCGAGGTTCACCCGGCGCCGCACCACGACCTCCTGGGCCGGCGCGTCGAAGCTCGAGTTGAGGCCGGGGAAGTGACGAGCCGCGTCACAGACCGCCAGCGCCACGATGGTCAGCGGCGACAGGCGCACGCCGGCCAGGCCGGGGCGCCCGCGCAGGCCCTCGAGCAACGCCACGGTCCCGGTCGCCTCGACGCGCACCCAGACCGCCGCGTGGGGCGCTCCGAAGGCACTCTGAACCATCGCGTCGGCCATCGAGCGCAGGACGCCGCGAACGGGGATCCGCTCCTCGAGGGGACCGGTGGACCAGGACTCGAGCTCGCGTCCGACGAAGCGCGTGGTCGTCTCGGGCGCGCGGCTCGTCGCCGGCGCTGACGCACCCGCGATGGACCGCTCCACGTCGCCACGGGTGATCAGGCCGTCGCGGCCCGTCCCGGTCACGGTGTTGATGTCGACGCCGTGCTGCTTGGCGTAGAGCCGCACCGGCGGCGTCGAGCGCGTCGGACGCGACGCGGTGACGCTGGCGACGACCGGCGCGGGCGCCTTCTCGACTGGCGCGACGCGACGGCGGCGTCGCGTGACGACGGCGTCGTCCTCGGCGACCCCGTAGCCGACGAGTACCGGCGTGCGCCCGGCGCCGACCGACGCGGGCGCCGCGTCGGGCGCGGCGGGCGTGGACGGTGACGCCGTGGCGGACTGCGCGCCGGTCTCGATGACGACCAACGGGGCGCCCACGACCATGACGTCGCCGACGGCGCCATGCAGCGCCGTCACCGTTCCGGCGTAGGGGCTCGGCAGCTCGACGGTGGCCTTGGCGGTCTCAATGTCCACGAGGGGCTGGTTCAGCGTGACCACGTCGCCGACGGCGACCTTCCACGCGACGATCTCGGCTTCGACGAGACCCTCGCCGACGTCGGGCAGCAGGAAGATCGATTCGCTCACTGGTCGTATCCCATCACTCGGTCGATCGCGTCCATGACCCGGTCGACGCTCGGACGGTAGGCGTCCTCGATGCGCGATGGCGGGTAGGGCACGTGGTAGGCGCTCACGCGGGTGCCGGGCGCGCGCAGCGAGTAGAAGCACCGCTCGGTGATCGCGGCGACGATCTCAGAGCCGACCGACGCGGTGGGTGGCGCCTCTTGGACGACGACGAGTCGTCCCGTCTTTTCCACCGACGCAGCGATCGTGTCCAGGTCGAGCGGCGAGAGGCTGCGCGCGTCGATCACCTCGAGCGACACGCCCTCCTCGGCGGCAACGTCGGCGGCGCGCAGCGCCGTCTTGACCATCGAGCCGTAGGCCACCACGGTGACGTCGGCGCCCGGGCGCCGCACGATCGCCTCGAACAGTCCGTACGGGGGGGCGTCGAGGTTGACCTCGCCCTTCTCCCAGTAGCGGCTCTTGGGCTCGCAGAAGATGATCGGGTCGTCGTGTTCGACGGCCTGCTGGATCATCCAGTAGGCGTCGTTCGGCGTCGAGCACGCGACCACCCGAAGGCCTGCGGTGTGCACGAAGTAGGCCTCGGGGCTCTCGGAGTGGTGCTCGATCGCGCCGATGCCGCCCTGGAACGGGAGCCGAATGACCAGGCCCATCGTGTAGACGCCGGCCGAACGCTTGTGGAGCTTGGCGACCTGGGAGACGATCTGGTCGAAGGCCGGGTAGACGAATCCGTCGAACTGGATCTCCACCACGGTCCGGTATCCCCGAATGGCGAGCCCGACCGACGTTCCCACGATCGCCGATTCGGCGAGCGGGGCGTCGATCACGCGGTCCTCGCCGAAGTCCTTCTGCAGGCCGTCGGTGATCCGAAAGACACCGCCGAGCTTGCCGATGTCCTCGCCCATCAAGAGGACCTTGCGGTCCTTTTCCATCGCTCGGCGCAGTCCCTCGTTGAGGGCCTTGGCCATGGTCATGGACTGCTGTGCCATCAGTGACTCCCGCCGATCCCCAGTTCGATCATCTCGCGCCGACCGGCCTCGACGAGTGGGTGCGCCTCGGCGTAGACGTGGTCGAACATCATCGTCGGGTCCGGTGCGTCCATCGCCAGCACGTCCTCGCGCAGTTGCAGCGCCAGCTGTTCGGCCTCTGCGGCGACCTCGTCGAAGGTCGCCTTGTGGACGCCGTACTCGCGCGCGAGCAGCGCCTTGACCCGCTCGATCGGGTCACGGTGTCGCCACACCTCGACCTCGGCGTCGACGCGGTAGCGCGTCGGGTCGTCTGAGGTCGTGTGCGCGCCCATCCGGTAGGTGTAGGCCTCGATCAGGGTCGGGCCACCGCCGGCGCGGGCGTTGTCGAGGGCCCGCTTGGCGACCTCGTACATCGCCAGCACGTCGTTTCCGTCCACGCGGACCCCGGGGAAGCCGAAGCCGTGAGCCCGGTGATAGAGCGGGATCTTCGTCTGCAGTGACGTCGGCTCGGAGATCGCCCACTGGTTGTTCTGCAGCACGAAGACCACCGGGGCGTTGAACGAGGCCGCCCAGACGAAGGACTCGAGCACGTCGCCCTGGCTCGACGCGCCGTCACCGAAGAACGTCATGACCGCCTCGTCGGCGCCGTCGCGCTGGACACCCATCGCGTAGCCGACGGCGTGCAGCGTCTGGTCGCCGAGCACGACCATGGGCAGCGAGTGACGGTACTGCTGGGGGTCCCAGCCACCGGTCGTGGTCGCACGAAAGATCCGCAGCATGTCGCGCGGCGGTACCCCGCGGGTCCACGCGACGCCGTGCTCGCGGTAACTCGGGAAGGAGAAGTCCATCGGCGCGAGCGCCCGACCGGCACCGATCTGGGCCGCCTCTTGACCCTGCAGGGGCGCCCACAGCGCCAACTGACCCTGGCGTTGCAGCGACGTCGACTCGTTGCAGAGCCGCCGCACGATCACCATGTCGCGGTAGAGGCCGAGAATCTCCTCGTGCCCCAGGTCGCTCGCGTACTCGGGATGGGCGATCCGCTCACCCTCGGGGGTGAGCAGTTGGACAAGCTCGTCACTAATCATCGACTCTCCTTCAACCCGGCCCTTGAGAACAATAGTCCCGTACCATAAATGGATGCCTCGCCTCTTGGTGGACGTCGGACCACTGCGCCACCACCGAGATTTCCGGCTCCTGGTCTCGGGTCAACTGGTGTCGCTCTTTGGCAGCAACCTCACGTTGGTCGCGGTGCCCTACCAGGTGTACCGCGAGACCCACTCGAGCCTCTTGGTCGGCGTCGCGAGCCTGATCCAGCTCCCGGCGTTGATCGCCGGGTCGCTCTGGGGCGGCGCCTTCGGCGACCGCTACGACCGCCGCCACCTCTTCGTCGCCAGCTCGCTCGTGCTGGGACTGCTCAGCAGCGCGCTCGCCTTGAACGCGAGCCCCGCGCACAGCCACTTCGCCACCCTGCTCGTGGTCGCGGCCCTCGCGGCCGGCGCCGGCGGATTCGCGGGGCCGATTCGAACCGCGACGATCCCGCTGCTCGTGGACCGCGACGAACTCGTCGCGGCGTACTCGATCAATCAGGTCATCGTGAACGTCGCCACGATCCTCGGCACGGCGATCGCCGGCGTGCTGCTCGCCGCGGTCGGGCTCGCGTCGTGCTACTGGATCGACGCGGGCACCTTCACCGTGCTCGCGATCGCCACCTCCCTGATGGCCCCGATCCCACCGAGCGGCGACCACGACGGCGTCGCGGTCATTCGCGCCATTCGCGACGGCTTCCGGTACGTGCGCGCGAACCCAACGGCCCAGGCGGTCTACCTCATCGACATGAACGCGATGGTCTTCGGCCTGCCGCGTGCGCTCTTCCCGGCCGTGGCGCTCACCGTGTACCACAGCGGGCCCCGCCTGCTCGGGCTGCTCTACGCCGCGCCGGGGGTGGGCGCCCTGGTGATGGCCGTGGCGACCGGGTGGATCGCCCACGTTCGCCGTCGCGGCCGACTGGTCGTGCTGGTCGTCGCGCTCTGGGGTGGCGCCATGGCGGTCTTCGGAACGGTCCACGTCATCTGGATCGGACTGGGCTGTCTCGCGGTGGCCGGGGCGGCCGACGTCATCTCGACGGTGCTTCGCAACACGATCCTGCAGAACGCGATCACCGACGAGTACCGCAGCCGGATCTCGGCGATCCAGCTGGCGGTCGTGACGGGCGGTCCGCGTCTGGGGGACCTCGAGTCGGGCGCGGTGGCGAGCCTCGTCTCGACCGAGTTCTCGATCGTGTCGGGCGGTCTCGCCTGCATCGCCGGCGCGTGGCTACTCGTGCGCTGGCGTCCGGCCTTCTGGCGCGACGCGGCGTGAACGGATCGACACCGATCGTTTCGCGTTGGTGACCGCGGCCAGCTGGCCGCAGGCCGCGTCGATCGAGCGACCGCGGGTGTTGCGGACCGTGGCGTTCACGCCGCGCGCCACCAGCCCGTCGCGAAACGCGCGGACCCGCTCGGGCGTCGACCCGCGCACCAGGTAGCCGGGCGTGGGATTGAGCGGGATGAGATTGACGTGCGCGCGAAGTCCCGCGGCGAAGTCGACCAGTTCGTCGCGGGCTTGGTCGGTGTCGTTGACCCCATCGATGAGCGCCCATTCGAAACTGATCCGCCGCCCGGTCTGGGTGACCCATCGTTCGCAGGCGTCGTACAGCCGCGCGAGCGGGTAGCGCCGATTGAGCGGCACGAGCGAGTCGCGGGTCGCGTCGTTGGCCGCGTGCAGGCTCACCGCGAGGGTGATCGGGAGCCCCTCGCCGGCGAGCCGTTCGATACCCGGCACCACGCCGACGGTGGAAACCGTCAGGTGGCGCGCACTCAGCCCGCGGGCGTCGTGCAGGCGGCGAACGACCTCCACGGTCACCGGGTAGTTGGCGAGCGGCTCGCCCATCCCCATGAAGACCACGTTGGAGAGCCGTCGCGGCGTCGCGGCGCGCGTGGCGTAGAGCACCTGCTCGACGACCTCGCCCACACTGAGCTGGCGCGTGAAACCGGCCTGGCCCGTGGCACAGAACGTGCAGCCCATCGCGCACCCGGCCTGACTCGACACGCAGACGGTCACTCGGTCGTCGTAGACCATCAGGACCGTCTCGATCGTCGCGCCGTCGGAGAGTTCGAAGACCCACTTGCGCGTCGAGCCGTGGTCGCTCGAGACGTCGGCGCGGGGCGTCAACGTCGAGGGGAAGCGCGACGCCAGACTCTCGCGCAGTCCCGCCGGCACGGTCGTGACGTCGGCGAGGGCGCGGCCTTCGACCCACAGGCCCCGCCACAGTTGATCGGTGCGGTACCGGGGTTCGCCCTCGAGCAGGGTCGCGAGCCCGTCACGGTCGAAGTCGTAGAGCGAAGCCACCCTTCCACGCTAGGCGCCTGAACCTGCGCCCTCGCAATCTCTGCTTGACTCGAAGACGGGAACCGGCGCGGTCCGGGTACACGAGGAGCGAGGCATGGAACTGAACAACACATCGGCCGTCGTCACCGGCGGGGCGTCGGGACTGGGCGAGGCGACGGCGCGGGCACTGGCCGAGCGTGGCGTGAAAGTGGTCGTGGCGGACCTGAACGATCAGCGCGGCGCCGAGATCGCCGCCGAGATCGGTGGTGCCTACGCCCACTGCGACGTGACCAACACCGATCAGGTGATCGCCGCGATCGAGACCGCCGGCGCGATGGCCCCCCTGTGGTCCGCGGTGAACTGCGCCGGCATCGGCTGGGCGACGCGCACGATTGGCAAGGACGGCGAGTACGCCTCGGCGCACGACCTCGACCTCTACCGCAAGGTCATCGAGATCAACCTGATCGGCACCTTCAACGTCTGCCGACTCGCGGCGACCAAGATGAGCCACAACCCGCCCGACGTCGACGGACTGCGCGGCGCCATCGTCAACACCGCCTCGGTCGCCGCCGAGGACGGCCAGATCGGTCAGGTGGCCTACTCGTCCTCCAAGGGCGGCATCGTCGGCCTGACCCTGCCGCTGGCGCGCGACCTCGCCGCCATCGGGGTGCGCGCGAACTGCATCCTGCCGGGTCTGATCGACACCCCCATCTACGGCACCGGACCCCAGTCCGATGAGTTCAAGGCCCGCCTCGGCGCCGGGGTGCTCTTCCCCAAGCGCCTCGGTCACGCCAGCGAGTACGCGTCACTGGCCGTCGAGCTGCTCGCCAACAGCTACATGAACGCCGAGTCGATACGGATCGACGCGGGCATCCGGATGCAGCCGAAATAACTCAACCGGCGAGGTCGGACCGGGCGAACCACGCGATCGCGGCTGCGGTCGTGACCGCGCCCAACACCACGAACCCGGCCACCGTCGGCCAGTGCGGGGCGACCGCGGGCACGAGCCGCGCGTAGTGATAGATCGACGCGTTCACGACCGCCGTCGGCCAGTGCAACGGTGGACCGAGGGCGGCGTCGAGATAGCTGAGCGTGAGCAGTCCACTCAAGGTCACCTGGGCCACCCGGGGCGCGATGGCTACGACCAGAACGGCGGCGCCGATCACCAGGGGCACCGTGGTGAGCGCGTTGGCGGTGGCGGCCAGGGCCGTTCGAAACGACAGCGACGAGCCGCTCGACCCGACGCCGATCCAGATTCCCACCGCGCTCACTGCGGCCACGAGGACGACGCCACCGCTCGCGACGAGAATCGTCGCCGCGAGCCACGACGACCGCCCCGCCCCGTTGCCCAGGGGCAGTTCCAGTCGACCCGCGACGGCGTCCGAGCCGACCGTGGTGATGATCGCCACGACGAAGAACCCGAGTCCGACGGCGAGGAACGTGCCGATCTCGCCCACGTAGCCGCGCACCGACACCATCTGGCCCAGGTGCCAGCGCGCCAGGAGCTGGGCGAAGGAGCGGTCGCTGCGGCCAAAGGAGACCAGGGCGTTCGTGAGGTACCCGATGACCAGACCCACGAAACTCGTCACGACCAGCCAGACGGCGAGCGTGCTCGCGAACTCGCGCCAGGCGAAGTGCCACGGCGATCCGAGCAGGCCGGGACGAAAGGGGCCACGGTCGCGGCGCTGCCACCAGGCCGACCCGACGTCGCGGCGACCCGCGATCGGAGCGACGATCGCGACGGCGAGAACGGGCGTCACCACGAGCGGCACCAGCCAGATCGGGTGGTGGTGCTGGAAGGCCCCGACGCGTTCGAGCCAGCCGAAGGGGGTGAGCGACGCCAGCCACGAGCCGTGGTTTGACGCGTCGGCCACCATCCGCGCCAGGTAGGCGGCCCCGATCGCGCCGAGGGCCATCTGAGAGGCCGATCGTCGAGGCGCGAGCAGTTCGCCCGCCACGAGCCCGGTCGCCTGGGCGCACCACGCGAGGCCGGTCAGTCCCGCGCCGTAGAGGACGCTGTCGACGACACGCTGTCCGTTGAACACGAGCGCGGCGGCCACCGCGACGCCCACGGCCACGCCGGTCAGGGCGAGCACCGCCACGGTCTCGCGGTACACCCTCGCGCGCCCGACCCGCTCGATGACGAGCAGGTCCCAGGTGCCGACATCCTCGGCGCCGCGGGTGACCCGCGTCGCGCCGAGCGCGGCCCAGATCGCGACCGCGAGGGTCATCACGATGCCCACCTTCCACAGCGTGTACGCCCCGGCCGTGTTCAGACTCGTGAAGTCGCCGTAGAGGGCGCGAAAGGCTGGGTTGCGCACGAGGGCCGAGACACCGGCCATCGCGAGCACGCCGCCGCTGGCGTTGTAGGTGGCAACCGTCACGGTGACCATCACGACGAGCAGCGCAACGATGACGACCGTGGTGAGTCGAACCTGTCGCCACGCGACGCCGCGAGCGGAGCGCGGACCCACCTAGCCCCGCGAATCGTCGTAGTACGAGAGGAAGATCTCTTCGAGGCTCGACTCGTGGGTGCGCAGCGACGTGACCCGCCCCCGCGCGAGCACGGCCAGCACGGGCTCGAGGGGGCCGACCACCCGAATACGGACCTCGTCGCCGTCACTCGACACAACACTCACGCCCGGGATCGATCCCAGATCGTCGAAGTCACCGGCCACGTCGATCTCCACACCGACCACGTCGCGCAGTTCGTCGATCGCCGACACCGTGACGAGTCGGCCCTCGCGGATCATCGCGACCCGTTCGCAGAGGTGCTGCACCTCGGCCAAGATGTGCGAGCTGAGCAGGATCGCCTGTCCTCGTCGCTGGGCTTCGAGCACGCATTCGCGAAAGACCCGCTCCATCAAGGGGTCGAGTCCCGCGGTTGGCTCATCGAGCAGCAGCACCGGCGCGCGAGTTGAAAACGCGCTGATCAACGCCACCTTCTGGCGGTTCCCCTTCGAATACGCCCGTATCCGCTTCGCGGGGTCGAGCGCGAAACTCGCGACCAGGTCGTCTCGGTAGACCGTGTCGACCTCACCGTGCAGGGATCCCAGGAGCGAAATCGCCTCGAGCCCGGTGAGCTGGGGCCAGAGCGCCACCTCGCCGGGCACGTAGGCGACGGCGCGGCGGGCCTCCGCGGACCCGGCGCGATGACCGAGAATGGACGCGCTGCCCGACGTCGGGCGCAAGAGACCGAGCAGGAGCCGCAGGGTGGTCGTCTTGCCCGCACCGTTCGGCCCGAGGAACCCGACGACCTCACCGGCCTCCACCGCCAGGGTCAACGCATCGACGGCCTTGGTCGGTCCGAAGTGTTTGGTAAGGCGAACCGCCTCGAGGGCGTGACCGGACACGACCGTAATCTAACCGACGTCATCAAGCGCCCGGACCCGAACAACGTTCGGTTCCGGGCGCTTGCTGGATACGTTCTGCCCACGAGCGTGGGACGGGTCTCAACGGGCCGTCTTCACCGGTCCCTGTTGGACGCGCACCACGAGAGCGATGAGCGTGAGCCACACGCCGATCACGAGCGACAACAGGACGAGCACCACCCAGCGGCCGATCAAACCGTCGGGCCGCAGGCTCTCCACTGCTCCCGCGAACGGGTCGGTTCGCGCGGCCTGGACCGTCAGCGACGTGGTCGCGAGCACCGCGCCCGAACTGTCCACCGCTGACGCCTCGAAGTTCTGCGTGCCGGCCCACGTCGGCTGGTAGGTGATCGACGCAACGCCGGCGGCGTTGGTCGTCGCGGTGCCGATGAGCAGGACCGGAGCGCCGGCGAATTCCTCGACGTGCACGTAGAAGTTGACCGTCGTGCCCGACATCGGCGTAGCCGCCGTGTCGACCTGGGCGGTCAACTCGACGCCCTGGTGGGACGCGGGACTGCCCGACGTCAGCGCGAGCGTCGCACCGGTTGAGGCCGCCGCCGGCAGGGCCGCCGCGGCGACGCTGAGCAGCACCACGCCGCTCAGCCCCGCCAGCGCGCGCGTCGCGCGACGAGAGAAATTGGCTAGTGACATCATGCGCCCACCTCCAGGGTTCCCGACTCCTCGTGGCCCTCGGCGAGTTCTTCCATCTCCGCCATTGACAGGATCGGCACGAAACGGAACACCACGAGCAAGAGCAGCGGGATGGCCGCCGTGGCCGCAATGGTGATCGAGATCGGCACCCACGTGAAGTGGTAGGTGCCCCAGTTACCCGCGAGCACGCCGCCCTTGGCCAGCGGAGAGTTCACAAGCGGCTCGGTCGCCGGGGGGATGACGATGACGAGCCGCTTGATCCAGAGCGCCGCCACCACGAGGAACGAGGCCACCACGACACCACTGGTCGTGCGGAACCGTCGGAACATCATGATGAACAGGGGCGCGATGCCCCCCGCGACGAAGTAGATCCAGAACGGAATCGCGTAGCGACCCGCGACAATCTGGTAGACCCACGCGGACGCACCGGCCGTGCCGGAGTAGCCGTCGATCAGGTACTCGGTGAACGTGAGGTACAGGTACGCCGCACCGAAGGCGATCATCAAGAACCCGAGTCGCACGAAGTGCCGGGGGGTGACGAACGCCTCCAAGTGGAACAGTTTGCGCGACGCGGCGACGGTCAGCACGACGAGCGCGACGCCCGAGTAGAGCGCGGCCACGACGAAGTAGACCGGCAGGATCGTCTCCATGTAGCCGGCCCGCGACGACGACGCGAACGCGAAGGACAGCACCGAGTGGACCGAAACCGCCATCGGGATGATCATGATCGCGATCAACCCAATCGCACCGTTCAGGCGACGACGCTCGTAGGGCGTGCCGCCGAAGCGTCCGACGAGGACGCGGTAGAGCGACTTACGCACTTTCACCCGGGTGCTCGGCACCTCGTCGTCGAAGCGCTCCAGGGCGATCGCGGCGTCCGGCACGAGCGGCAGGTAGAAGAACACGATCGTCGCCAGCAGGTACGTGCTCACGGCGAAGAAGTCCCAGAGGATCGGCGACGTGAGGTTCCAGTACGGGGGCCAGACGAGCTCCCAGATCCGGCTCGGGTCACCCAGGTGCGGGATGATGAAGACCATCCCGATGGGCAGCGTCACGAGGGCCGTCGCCTCGGCGATCCGCGTCAGCGGCGCGCGCCACGCGGCGTGGGTCAGGCGAAGGATCGCCGACACCACCGCACCGCCGTAACTCACCCCGATGAAGGTGACGAGGTTGGCCTCGTAGATCGCCCAGAAGGCGCCGTCGTTGTAGCCCGCCGTGCCCAGCCCGTTGGCGACCTGGTATATCCACGCCGCTATACCGCCCAAGACGATCACGGTCAGCACGCCGATCGACGGCCACCACCAGCGCGGTGTTTCGAGCACCGGCCGCATTGCCACCGCCCGAAGATCGGTTTCCTGGGGCGACGACTGGTCGCGCCCCACGTTCGGAATGATGACGTCGGTCATCGGTCCCCTCCAGTCACGCGCGTCACGACGCGCTCGAGTTGTTGTTCAGGTCCTGGCCGTGGCCGGGGATGTAGTACACGCGCGGGTGCGTGCCGTACTCCTCTTTGAAGACGATCGCGTCGTTCTCGGCGAGGAATGTCGAGATCTTGACCGTGGCGCCCATGCCGTTCACCGCGGCGTCCGAGGTCAGGTCACCGAAGTAGAGCACGCCCATCGGACAGTTGGTCACGCACTCGGGCAGCTGACCGGTCGGCAGCATCGCTGCGCACTCGATGCACTTGCCGACGGTTCCCTTGACCTGGGGCACGGGCCACTCGGGCTCTTGCTTGAAGGGCTGGCGGGGCGCCGGGACCGGGTCCGACCAGTTGAAGTAGCGCGCGTCGTAGGGACAGGCGTTCATGCAGATACGCGTCCCAATGCACTTGCTCTGGTCAACGAGGGTGAGGCCCTCCGGGGTCCGGAAGTTCGCCCCGACCGGGCAGACCGGCACGCACGCCGGGTCCTCACACATCTGACACGGGCGGGGCATGAAGTAGTCCTCACCCGCGGCGTTGGTCATCGTGTAGACGTTCATCCACGTCTGGTCTTCGTGCAGGTAGTGCGCCGTCTGGCAGGCCGTAGTGCAGAGCTTGCAACCGTTGCACAGGCGCAGGTCGATGATCATGCACCACTGCTTGACCGGTCCGCTCGGCGTGGTCGTAGCCGGCTCGGCGGCGGCGACCAGGGTCTCGGTCAGTGCGCCCAGCACACCGACCCCGAGGGTACCCAGTGCCGCGGCCCGCAAGAGGCCCCGCCGGCCGATGGTCACGGCCGCGGCCGTCAACTCATCGCGTCCGGCGTCTTCTTCGGCCACAACTTCGTTCTCGTGTCGTGTGGTCATGCTGTCACCTTGATTGTGCCTTCCATCCATTTCATGGTCGACATCGCGCCGCCCATGCCATTCGTGCCCGCGCCGCAGGGGGCGTAGCACTGCCAGGTGAACGTCCCCGTCTTGGTGGGGATGAACGTCGCGACCACCGTCACCGACTTGCCGGTCGGCGCAGCCGGGATCGGCATGTTAAAGGAGAGTCCGGGCACCGTGAAGGTGTGGGCGACGTCGGTGTCCGGCACCGACGAGATCGCCTGTCCCGCCGCGCTCTCCTGGCCAGTGGTCGAGCCCTCGACCTTGGCGAACATCATCTGGGCGCCCATGAGCGGGGCCGTACCGTCGTCGAAACTCACGATCTTGACGGTCACTCGCTCGCCGACGTGCACGGTCCAGTCCGCGTTGGTGTACTGCGGCTGGTCACCGAAGCCGGTGAGCGAACCCGTCACGATCTTCATCGTCTCGGTGACCTGTCCGTGCGGCGCGACGGCTGCCGGAGGGTTCGAGCGGGTGAGTCGCGTCACGCCTGCGGCGATACCGCCGACGAGCGCGACGGTCACGCCGAGTCCGACCAGGATCCCCGCGATCGAACCGAGAACCACACCACCACTACGAACGAAGTTCGCAGGACGGCGCCAGCTCAGACGGCCGAGGCGCTCGAGCGGATCCATGGCGCCCAGACGCGCGAGCGGACCCCGGGCGCCTTCGCGCCCGGGTCCGTTCGCGCCAGTGGTGTGGCGACTGCTCATGAAACTACCTTGACCTTGCCCGTCATCCAGCCGTTGGTCTTCATGGCCCCGTCCATGCCTACGGTGCCCGTGCCACACGGCGCGTAGCAGTTCCAGGTGAACGTGCCGGTCTTTGTCGGCGTGAAGGTGGCAGTGACCACGATGCTCTTACCGGTCGGCGCGGCGGCGATCGGCATGTTAAAGCCGAGGGCGGCGATGGTGAAGGTGTGCGAGACGTTGATGTCCGACACGTTGGTGACCGACTTGCCGCCGGAGACTTCCTTGCCGCCGACCGTACCCATGACCTTCGTGTACTTCATGTACTTGCCCATCAGTGGCGCGGCTCCGTCGTCGAAGCTCACAATCTTGATGGTCACGGTCTGGCCCTTGTGCACCGTCCACGACGAGTTCGTGATGCGCGGCTGCTCGCCGCTGCCGGCCAGCTTCCCGGTCGTCAGGATCTGCATGACCTCGGTCACGTGGCTCGGTGTAGCGGCACTCGCGGTGCCTCCACTAACGACGCCGGCGCCGAGAACGGGTGCCATGGCGAGGGCCAGGGCCGCTGCCTTGGTCACTGTGTTCTTCATCTCATCTCTCCTCTTGGTTGAGTACTGCATTCCCGTTCGAACTCGTTGCTCGAACTGGCACTAACCGATGACGGTGACCTTGCCCGTCATCCACCCCATGGTTGACATCGCGCCGGCCATGCCGTTGGTACCGCTGCCGCAGGGTGCGTAGCAGTTCCACGTGAACGTGCCGGTCTTGTTGGCGACGAAACTCGCCGTGACCACGACGTGTCCGCCGGTCGCCGCGACGGGGATCGGCATGTTGAAGCCGAGCCCGGCCACCGTGAAGGTGTGCGCGACGTTGATATCGGAGACCGAAGCGACGGCCTTGCCGTTCACGAGCTCCTTGTGGTTGAGGGTGCCCTTGACGTTCGCGTACGTCATGTACTTGCCCATCAACGGGGCCGAACCGTCGTCGAAGCTGACGATCTGGACGGTGACGACCTGACCCTTGTGCACGGTCCAGGACGAGTTGGTGATCTTCGGCCAGCCCGGCTTGCCGTCCATCTTTCCGGTGATCAGGCGCATGTGCTCGACCACGTGGTGCGGTGTGGCCGCGGACGCGCCACCGCCGGCGAGCGCCGTGGCGGCGACGGGGGACATGGCCAGTAGCAGCGCTGCGAACTTGGTCATCGGACGATTCATTTCAATGCTCCCTAGTGGTTTCGGTGGTTGGGGGGTACTTCGGTTGAAACGGTGTTGCCTCACGCCTTCACGATCACGAAGCCGCGCATGAAGCCGTTGGTGGCCATCGCCCACTTGTCACAGGGCAGGGCACAGAACCACTGGATCGTGCCGGCCTTCGTGGGCTTGATCGTGAAGTGGGTGATCGACGGTGACGAAGGCGATCCGGCCGGCGCCACGGCGCTCACGTTGAGGTCGGGCGACATCCACGAGTGGGACTGGGAGTCGTAGTTGTAGATGGTCACGTCGTAGGTCTTGCCCACGGTCATCGTGAAGGTCCCGGGTACGAAGGCGTCGTGAACGAGGCCGTCGGGACCCTTCACGCCACCGAGCGGCGGGGGGTTGATCTCGAGCTTCACCTGCACGGCGTTTGACGTGCTCGCGGGCACCACGGCACTCGTCGCGGCCCCCGGGGCCGGCGTGGTCGCCGTCACCTTGTGCCAGATCGCCCCGGCGCCGGCGGTGACCGCGAAGACGACCGCCGCGACGATCACGATACCGGCGACCAGGTTCACCAGGCCGCGAACTCGATGGGTTTCGGCGCCCCCGTTTGCACGGTTCACCACGGTCGTTTCGCTGCTCATCACTCGCTCCTCCCGGCCATCATCACGATGGTGATTCGGACCTTTTCCATCCTTGGGCTTTGAGAAACGACTTGCTAGAGAAATCCCTCGGGTCAGACGTCCCGTGGAATCACGGAGCGTTGGCGTCGACGATCGGGTCACCGACGCGACGTCGGCGACGGCGACTCGATAGGGCCGGCGCACGCGTCTGCGACCGCGAAACGCGACACGCGCACGACACGCACCTCGGTTCCCCTGGCGACACGGAAGACAGCCCGCCAATGGGCGCGTTCTGGGGCACGGTGTCCCCGGCCGGGCGCCGAACGGGCGCGAACACGTGCTTTTTCAGGTCTTTCGTCCGTGAATTCACGGTAAAGACCGCCGGAACACTGCCGTAAGGTGAAGTCGTGGCCGACACCGAAGTGGTGAATTCGACGTCGATATCCGTCATCGTGGTTGACGATCACGAGGTCGTGCGAGAAGGAACTCGCAAGATGCTCGAGCGAGACCCCGATATCGTGGTGGTCGACGAGGTGGGTTCGGTTCAGGACGCCCTCGTGTCGGCGCGGCGACTACGCCCCCGACTCATGGTCATCGACGTGGAACTACCCGACGGCAGCGGCGTCGAGGTCGTGCGCGAGGTCGTCGCCGAACAGTTGCCCATTCGCTGTCTGATGCTCTCGGCGCACGACGACTACGTCTACTTCTCCGAGGCACTCGCGGCCGGCGCCGGCGGCTACCTCTTGAAGACCGCCAGCGCCGCGGAGTTCGTGGCCGCGGCGCGCACCGTCTCGGTCGGCGGCACGGTAATCGACGGATCACTCTCGCACCGGCTCGCGGGTCGTCGCCAGCCGCCCGAGGAGGAGTTAATCCATCGCCTGACCGCTCGCGAACTCGACGTCATCGCGGCCCTAGTGCGTGGCCGGTCCAACAAGGAGATCGCCCTGGATCTCGGCATCGGGCTGCGCACCATCGAGAGCTACGTCTCGGCGATCCTGAACAAGCTCGGCGTGCGCTCTCGCACCGAGGCGACCATCTTCGCGATCGAACACCACCTCGCCTCACCCAGACCGAACAAGTGAGAACGGCGAACCCCCGCATCCCGATCCGCCTGATCCTCGTGCGGGCGCTGCACCCACCCGTGCGTGAACGGGCGTTCTGGGCGGTCCAGGCGATGGTCGTGTTCTGGGCCATCGTCCACGTCGGCGTTGACATCCACAGTTCGTTTGAAGGCAGCGCCCTGCCCTACGGCGTGCCGATCGACCTGCTACTGATCCCCGTGGGCTACGCCGCTTTGCGCTACGGACTCTCCGGGTCGGCGGCCACGACCGTTTGGGCGTTTCTGCTGTGGATGCCCGACCTCGTCATCCCCGACGGCAAGGGCCACTACCAACAGGACCTCGTCCAGCTCGTCGTCGTGTTCGTCGTGGCGCTCTTCGTCGGACTCGAAATCGAACGCGCCCACCTCGAACGGGCCCGCGCCGAGGTCGCAGAGTCGGAACGACGGGTCGCCGAGCAGCACTACCACCGCCTCTTCGACGTCAACACGTCGCCCATCTTTCTCGTCGACCCACACGGTGTCGTGCTCGAGGCGAATCCCGCCGCCCTGCAACTACACCCTGACGCCACCGGTCAGTTGATCGCCGGACTGTTCGAGGTCCCCAACCGCGACCTCGTCGACGGTCGCATGATCCAACTCACCATCGGTCCATCCGGCGACGACGAGGAACGGAACTATCGGGTCTCGGTCACCGACTTCGAGCCGAGCGCCGCCGGGTCGATCCGCCAGGTGGTCCTCGAAGACGTGACCGCGGAGTACCGCTCCGAGCGCGAAGCGCGGGCCTGGGCGATCGAGGTCCTGCGAGCTCAAGAGGACGAGCGACGTCGCATCGCCCGCGAGATACACGACGACCCGCTACAGCGACTCCTCCAACTCGCCCGCCGCCTGGAGGTCCTGGGGTCCCCGACCGAGCAAATGGACGGGGACGAGCGCGTCGAGCAGTTCGTGACCGTTCGCGAGGAACTGCTCAACGTCGTCGGGCACCTGCGCGAAGTCACTCGCGGACTGCACCCGGCCGGACTCGATCAACACGGACTCGTCGCCGCGGTGCGCGGCCTCCTCGTCGACCTCGAAGTCGACGAGGGGCTCATTACCGACTTCATCGTTACCGGGGAGGTCGTCAGCGGCTCCCACGAGGCCGAGGTCGGACTGTTTCGCATCGTCCAAGAGGCGGTGCGCAACGTCATCCGCCACGCCGGGGCCGCGAACCTCGTGGTGTCGATCCACTACGCGAAGGACTGCGCCCACGTCACGATCGTCGACGACGGGACCGGCTTCGACGTGAGCCGAGACAGCCTCGTCTCAGGCAACCACCTGGGAATCTTGAGTATGCGAGAGCGCGCGAACCTGCTCGACGGTCACTGCGAGGTGAGCTCGACGGTCGGTGAGGGAACGACGGTTGAGGCGACGGTACCGCTGCACCGGGTCTCGGTCGACGCCTTGATTCGAGGCGACTAACCCCATCGGGTTCCGTGCCGCTAGCGACCGGTGGCGCGCCGCGGGTTCGCCAGCGGCCAGTACGTCCACGCGAGCAGCGCGATCAGCGGTCCGGAGTTGACGTCAGTACCTTGAGACGTGAGAAGGCCGCCGAAATCCTGGATTGACCAGACGATGGCGGCGAACACGAACGCGCCGATCAGGGCCGGACGGATCAGCGACGGCTTGGCGACAGCGAACGCAATGGCAACGCTGAGTATCGCGAGCGCGAGCGAGAACGCGAGGCCGCGTCCCGCGACGAGCGCAGCGATGCCCCGGTCGATCGACTGGATCCACCCTGGTTCGCCCGACGACATCCCGACCACTAGATCGTGCATCGCCTGGGGCGACCGATTCGCATCAGTGAGCAAGTACAGCGAGAAATTGAGCCAGAGCACAACCCAGGCCGCGATCGCGCCACGCCGCCCCCACGGACCTCCTTCGACTACCGAGGCTGCGTCACCGCGATCCGTCGGCCAGATCAGCACGGCGATCAACGCGTAGATCAAGACCGCACCCGGCTCGCCCGACAGGGGCGAAGCGCCGGAGAACACGCCGCCGAACCCCTCGGCGAACCACCAGACCGCGAGACTCCAGACGATCGAGGTCCCGAGCGCCCAGCGAACCGTCGGACGCCAGAACAGGCCCAGTGCGATGAGGAGTTGGATGGTGGCGTAGAGAGCGTTCCACCACGCGATGTCGTGGACCATGAAGTGATCCGCCCAGGTCATGGGCCGACTGAAGATCCAGGGGTTCCCCGATGCCGCCGGCACGAGGAGCCCGTTGACGAAATCCTTGGTGAACATGAACGGCTGGAACTGGAGTGCGGCGTCAACGAGCCAGACGACGCCGAGCGCCACTTGCAGGGTGCGGCGTCGCATCTCGAGACGGCTCAGCGCGGCGCCAGCAATGGTGGACTGGCTGCGCCGACGGATTGAAGCAGCACCTTGGGCTACATGACTCGACATCAGACTCCTCGTCGCGCTATCCCCTCATCAATCCTGCGATGGAGCCACACGCATCACTAGCGTGAAATCACGGTCCTCGTCCTCGTATTGTCACGGGGACGCCGTGTTGGCGCGTCCCCCCGGGCGGCGACCGGTTAGAAGTCGCGAACCTCGGCGACGTTGTCGAAGCGTGCGAACTCGCCCCGCCAGGTGAGGTGGGCGCTTCGGGTCGGACCGTTACGGTTCTTGCCCACGATCACTTCCGCGTCGGCCTTCTTGTCATTGGAGACGTCACCGTACTGTTCGGGCCGGAAGAGGAAGAGCACGACGTCGGCGTCTTGCTCGAGCGAACCGGACTCGCGCAGGTCCGACATGATCGGTCGCTTGTCGGCGCGGTCTTCCAACTTTCGCGACAGCTGGGACAGCGCGATGACCGGGCACTGGAGCTCACGGGCGAGGATCTTGAGCGATCGGCTCATCTCGGATACCTCGACCTGGCGATTCTCAGCGCGCGAGCGCGAGCTCATGAGTTGGATGTAGTCGACGATCACGACGCCGAGGTCACCCTGTTGCTGTTTGATCCGCCGTGCGCGGGCGCGCACGTCCATCACCGTCAGGGACGGGTTGTCATCGATGAAGATCTTCGCCGGTGCGAGGAAACTGAACGCCTCGTGGGCGATCCGCCAGTCGTTGTCGTTGAGGTCTCCGGTGCGCAGCTTCGACG
>JAKAZI010000064.1 GCA_021809495.1 Actinomycetes bacterium
ACCGACGGCGAGGTCACGCCGATGCCGGCGGGGAGGCGCTCGCGTTGGCCGTTCACGTAGATGGAGACGAGCACGTGGACGTGGTAGCGCACGGTCTCTTGACCGATGGTCCGACAGGTGACTCCGTCGATCGGCGACCCGTTGGCGGCACCGCTCGGCGCTAAGACCGGCACGTTCTGGACGGGGACGCCTTCGGGTCCCGGCGCGCTCGTGCCCGCCGACTGGCTCGAGAGCCAGGCCGTCACCCCACTCGCTAGGACCAGGACCGTGAGTAGCGCCGCGGGAATCATGGCGCGCCGGTGTCTGAACGTGGTCATCGGACTCCTCTCTCCTCGCGCTACTCTACGGGACCGTCGCGCACGCCATCGTCGAGCCGCGCGCTGGTGGCGACGCCGACTCGGCCGAGAGGGGAACGATGGGTGAGTTAGAGGACCTGCGCCTCGAGACACGCGCGTTCGCGGAGGCCCGTGACTGGGGGAGGTTCCACACGCCGAAGAACCTCGCGATGGCGATCGCCGGCGAGGCCGGGGAACTGGTCGCCGAGTTTCGTTGGCTGACACCCGAAGAGTCCGACGGTGACCGTTTGACGCCGGAGCATCGCCGAGCCATCGAGTTCGAGATGGCCGACGTGCTCATCTTCCTGCTTCGATTAGGCGACGTCCTGGACGTCGATCTCGCCGACGTGGTTCGCGCCAAGCTGGCCGCGAACGAGAACCGGTTTCCGCCGGTTCACTAACTGGGTCGCCACGGCCGGTGCAGCTCGAAACCAGCGATGTCGAGAGTGCGGGACGGTTCGCAGCCCGTGAGTAGCCTCGGGACGTGTCACGCGGCAACCACTTGAGGCAGTGATGGACTTCGACCGCCTCTTCGAACCGCTCCTCGTTCGCCGCACCGTCGTGAAGAATCGCATCGTCTCGTCGGGGCACGACACGGTGATGGTTCGAGACGGCCGGATCACCGAGCAGTTGATCGCCTACCACGAGGCGCGAGCGGCCGGCGGGGTCGGACTCATCGTCGTTCAGGTCGCCGGTGTCCACGAGACGGCTCGGTACACGTCCCACGTGCTGATGGCGACCGACGACGGCTGCGTCGAGGGTTATCGACGACTCGCCGAGGCGGTGCACGCCCACGGCACCACGATCGTCGGCCAGCTCTTCCATCCGGGTCGCGAGGTAATGGAGTCCGCGGACGGGTCCCTACCCGTCGCGGTCGCCCCCTCCGCCGTCGCCAACGAGCGCTTTCGGGTGATGCCGCGCGCGCTGAGCCACGTCGAGATCGTCGAGATCGTCGACGGTTACGCCGCGGCCGCGGCGCGGCTCATTCGTGCGGGTCTCGATGGCGTCGAGGTGGTGGCGAGCCACGGGTACCTGCCAGCGCAGTTTCTGAACCCCTTCGTCAACGAGCGCGACGACGAGTACGGCGGTGACGACGCCGGTCGGCGTCGGTTCATCGTCGACGTCGCTCGCGCCATCCGTGAGCGGGTCGGTCCCGGGCCGATCGTTGGCGTGCGCGTGTCGATGGACGAACGCGACCCCCGGGGCCTCGCCCCCGACGTCGCCCTGGGAGCCCTCGAGGCGCTCGACCGCGCGGGTCTGATCGACTACGTGAGCGTCACGACGGGTACGTCGGCGACCCTGGCCGGGTCGGACCACATCGCTGCGCCGATGGACCTGCCCAACGGCTACGTCGCGCCGGCGGCGAGGCAGGTGAAGGAAGTGGTCGGCGTCCCGGTCTTCGTCGCCGGTCGGATCAATCAACCCCAGGAGGCGCAGCGTATCCTCGCCGACGGACTGGCCGACGCCTGCGTGATGACCCGAGCACTGATCTGTGACCCCACGATGGCCAACCTGGCCCGAGAGGGCCGGGCCGAGGAGATCCGCGCCTGCGTGGGGTGCAACCAGGCGTGCATCGGACACTTTCACGCCGGCTTCGCGATCTCGTGCATCCAGCACCCCGAGACGGGGCGCGAACTGACCCTCGGCCAGCGCCGCCGGGCCGCCGTGCCGCGTCGCGTGCTCGTGGTCGGTGGCGGTCCGGCCGGCTTGAAGGCCGCGGCCGTGGCCGCCGAGCGCGGACACCACGTGACCCTGCACGAGGCGTCGGCTCTCCTTGGTGGCCAGGTCTTGCTCGCCCAGCGACTGCCGGGGCGCGACGAGTTCGGCGGGGTCGCGATGAATCTCGAACGTGAGGCGCGTCGCGCCGGCGTGACGATCGTGGTCAATTCGCGCGTCGACCGACAGCTCGTGGCCGCGGGGTCGTTCGACCACGTCGTGATCGCGACGGGTGCTCGACCCTACCGAACACCGATGGAGGTCCTCGGCTCGCCGACGATCCTCGACGCCGAGTCAGTCTTGCTCGGTCGCCCGGTGCCGCCCGGTCGGATCGTGGTCGTCGACTGGCGTGACGACTGGGTGGGCGTCGGTGTCTCGCGACTGCTCGCCGAGGCCGGCCACGACGTGACCCTCGCGACCCCGGGCTACTTCGCCGGCGCGTCGCTTCAGCAGTACGTGCGCGACGAGCAGTTGGCGGCCCTGGCGCGCGCGAGGGTGACGGTCCTGAGCCTCGTTCGTCTCTTCGGGGTCGACGACGACTCGGTCTATCTCCAGCACGTGTTGACCGATGAGCCGGTGATCGTGGACCGGGTAGCGGCGGTCGTGCTCGCGACGGGGTATCGGCCCGCGGACCCCGTGGCCGACGAACTCGGCCACGATGGTGTCCCAACGGAACTCATCGGTGACTGCCTCGCTCCGCGCACGGTCGAAGAGGCCGTCCTCGATGGCCTGCGCGTCGGCTCGTTAATCTGAGGCGACGTCGGTCGCGCTCGTGAGACAATCGAACCATGACCACTGACCCGACGACCCCTGCGCGTTCAGCACTATTCGCCTTCGCCGACCGACTGGTCGACGAGCTCGCGTCGCGCGACCCCCTGTTCGCGACGATGGCCGGTGTCGCCGGCTACGACGACCAACTCCCGGACTTCTCACTGGAACACCAGGCCGACGACGAACGGATGCTGAGGGCGTCCCTCCTCGCGGTCGACGCGATCGCGCCGCTCGATGACGTCGACCGGATCGCGAAGGCGGTCATCGTGGAACGCCTGTCGAGCGACCTCGCGCTGCTGGCTTCGGGTGAGACCCGCCGGACCTTCTCGGTCATCTCTTCGCCGCTGTCGGAGATTCGCCAGGTCTTTGAACTGATGGACGCGCGCACGCCGGCCGACGCCGCGGTCATCGCCACTCGTCTGGGCGCGGTCTCGGACTCTCTCGGTAGTTGGCGCGACTCACTGCAAGCGGCGACGAGCGAACAGTTACCGTCGCGCCGCCACGTGCTCGGTGTCGCTGACCAGGCGCAGACCTACGCGGACGGCTCGTACGCGAGTTTCGCGCAGCGGGTCGCGACCTCGGCCGCCGTCGACCTCGACCGGTCGGGTCTGCGGGCGGCCGCCGCCGCCGCGGACGACGCGTGTGGGGACCTCGCGGCGTGGTTGCGCACGGTCGTCGCCCCTCGCACCGTGCTCGAGGACGGGTGCGGGCGAGAGCGCTACGCGCCGTGGGCGACGTACTTCACCGGCGCAGAGCTCGACCTCGACGAGCTCTATCGGTGGGGATGGGAGGAGTCGCGTCGGATCCACGAACGGATGGTCGAGCTCGCCGAGTCGATGTATCCCGGGGTTGGAGGACTGCGCGACGCGTCGGTCCGGCTCGATCGCGATCCGGGCCAACTCGTCGACGGGACGACGGAACTCCTCGCGCGGCTGCGGGCGTTCGTCGACGGCGCCGTTCAACAGCTCGACGGGGTTCACTTCGACATCGATCCGCGCGTGCGCTTCTGTGACGTGCGCCTCGCGCCTGAAGGGTCCGCGTCGGCCGCGTACTACATCCCGGTGAGCGAGGACCTCTCTCGCCCGGGCACCACGTGGTACCCCACCATGGGCGCGACGACGTTCGCGTGGTGGCGGTTCCCCGCGACGTGGTACCACGAGGCCGTTCCCGGTCACCACCTCCAGTCGGCGATCGCGATGTTGGCGGCGGACCGCCAGTCGCGCTTCCACCGCCTGCGGGGCTGGACGTCGGGGTACGGCGAGGGGTGGGCGCTCTACGCCGAGCGACTCATGGAGGAGCTCGGGGGGTACGCGAGCCCGGCCGAGGAGTTCGGGTACCTGGCCGGACAGGCGCTGCGGGCGAACCGGGTCGTCGTTGACATCGGCTTGCACCTCGGGTTCGAGGCCCCCGGTGATCTCGGCGTGCTCGGATCCCTGGGCGACTGTTCGGGACGACCGTGGACCGCCGAGATGGCCGTCGCCCTGCTCGAGGAGTGGGCGATCGAAGAGCACGCCAGCGCCGTGTCCGAGGTCGACCGCTACCTCGGCCTGCCCGGTCAGGCGATTTCGTACAAGGTCGGCCAGCGACGGTGGCTCGAGGTCCGCGAGGCGGCGCGCGAACGGCTCGGTTCGCGTTTCGATCTGAAGGAGTTCCACCGCCAGGCGCTCGAGCTCGGCCCGGTCGGACTGGACCTGTTCGCCGCCGAGATGACTGCGTGGTCGGCCGCGACGGACCGTTGAACGGGGTGGCGCCGAGCGTGACGTCGGGGTCACGCCGCCGCCGGCTCGATCGCCCCGGCCAGTAGAATCGGTTTCTGGTCGACGGGCGTCACCGTGACGCCGGCGGGCGGGACGTGCCCCCGTCGTTCTAAAACGACAGTCGTCGCAACCGATCGATCCCCCGAAAAAGAGAGAACATGTCGAACGCGCCCGAAGAAACGAACCCCTCGTGGGGCAAGAAGCAGACGACGAGACTGTCGATCGCGACCCAGCGGCGGACGTGGACCCGTCGGGCGGACACGTGGGACCGTCACAACGACGCCGGGATGACCAAGGTGGCCGCCAAGGCCATCGAAGTCGCCGACGTGAAGCCCGGCATGGTCTGCGTGGACCTCGGCTGCGGCGGCGGTCGCCTCGCCCTCGAGCTCGCGCGGCGTGGCGCCAGCGTCATCGGCGTCGACGTCAGTGCGGCAATGGTCGAGCGGATGGTGGCCCAGGCCAAGACCGAGGGACTCGAGCAGGTCTCGGGCATCGTCTCGCCGATCGAACACCTGCGCATCGATCCGTCGTCGGTTGACCTCGTGATCAGTAACTACGCGCTTCACCACCTGTTGGATGCGGACAAGGCCAAGGTCGTCACGGCGGCCTTCGGCTGGCTGCGCCCCGGGGGCGCGCTGATCAACTCGGACATGATGCTCGGTCGCGGGGCGACGACCGAGGACCGCCAGGTGATCGCGAGCAAGATCAAGGTGATGGCGAAGAAGGGGATCCCCGGGTACTGGCGGATCCTCAAGAACGCCGGTCGCTACATCTTTCGGCTCCGTGAGCGCCCGATTACCCCCGACGCCTGGATGCGTCTCTACGAGGCGGCCGGCTTCGTGGACCTATCCAGTGTGAACGTCGTCGCCGAGGCCAACGTCGTCAAGGGCGTCAAGCCGCTCGGTTGATCAGCCGGCCGGTGCGTCGGGACAGGTCCCCGCAACCGCCGGGACACTCGGTGCGCTCGTGATGGTGGCGAGTCCCGGACGCGTACCCGCGGCTCGCAAAGCGGCGAGCGCGCCCGGCGCGTGACGCAGGTACGCGTTGAAGAAGTCGATCGACGCCGCCGCTACCACGTTGCGCGCAGGTCCGGACGGCACGTACGCGCTGAGGTGAGTCTGGCCGATCATCGCTAAGTAGTACTTGGGCGCCGGTGCCTCGTTATACAGCGTGACGCTGCAGGTGACGGGGTTCATCGTCAGGTCGTTGGTGCCCTGGACTACGAGCAGCGGAGCCGAGCCCGTCGAGTAGTAGGTGCCGGGGAACCAGGTCAGTTCGGCCCCTGAGAGGATCACGGCGGCCCCGATGCGCGCGTCGCGACAGCACGAGTTCGCCACCGCCGCCAGGCTCACGTCGCCACCGTCGGACTGGCCGACGACGCCGATCTCGTGGGCGTTCACCAGGCCGTCGAGGGTGTTGCCGGTTTGCGAGCCGTCACCGATCAAGGTGGTGATCAGGAAGCTCAGGTCGCCGGGGTGGTGGACGATGTCAGTGCGGATGACTCCGCCCGCGGCGTTCGGCGACGTGTAGGGGTACGCGGGATCGGCGACGACGTAGCCCGCGGCGCTCCACGCGTTGAGCAGCCCGGCGTAGGCCTCGGGCGAGATATCGAATCCCTGCGAGAAGACGATCAGGGGGAAGGGACCCGCGCGGCGCAGTGGCACGAGACCGAGGCGCGCCGTTCCGGGAACACCGACGGCGGGGTAGCGCACGGTGACGGGGAACGTCCTCGCGCCGGTCGAACCGTTGGCCGGCTCGCTCACCGTGAAGGTGACGGCCCCCACGGCGAAGGGCGCGTGCGGGGTCGCCGGACGCGTCGTCGACGTCAGCGACGTCGACGACGTGCTCGAGCTGGTGGTTGAAGGGGTGGTGGGCCCGTGACCCCGGGTCGTCGAAACGACGAGGAGGGCCACGAGGATCAGCGCGACCAGGGCGATGAATCGACGCCGACGCACGTTGACCCGCCGGCCGTGTCGCGGTGGTGCCATCGGGGTCAATCTAGCAGCGGCCCAGCCGGCGTTCTCAGCGGTCGTGGGCGTGCCTCGACGTACAGTTG
>JAKAZI010000065.1 GCA_021809495.1 Actinomycetes bacterium
CGGGGTTCTGGCGAGCACTGCGTTCGTTGGCGTCACGGCCATTGGCGTGCGCACCGGGTGCGCGTCGTGGCACGCCGTAAGTGAAGGCTGACGATTACCGGGCGGCTCGAAGCTGGCTCAGGCCCGGCGTGAGGAAGTCGAGTTCGTTCAAGAGATTCTTCGACGCATTAACCAGCACGTCGTTGCCGGTAAAGACTCCGTCGACCACGGGCGTGGTGACCAGCGGGATTGAGACGTCGCCCGCGTGGACGAGCTTGAGGGCGGTGAACACCGGCTTGAGGTGCTGTGCGGATCGGGTGCCCATTACGGCTCCGCCGTAACTCACGATGCCCACGGGCTTATAGCGCCATTCGTGGTGGAGGTAGTCGAGCGCGTTCTTCGTCGCGGCGTTGAAGCTGTGGTTGTACTCGGGCACGACGAAGACGAACGCGTCGCCCCGCGATACGGTGGCGGACCACCGTTTGGTGTGGTCGAACTCGTAGTTGCCCTGAATCGGGTGGTTCGGCTCATTAAAGATCGGCAGGTTCACCTCGGCGAGGTCGACGAGCTCGACGTCGAACCGGTCGTCGGCCACGGCGAGGTCGTAGAACCACGTAGCGATCGCCGCGCCGGCCCGTCCGGGACGAGTGGATCCGATGATTACTTGGAGTACTGGTTTGGTCATGTCAGAACGAACTTTCCGGTTGTGAGTCGACCGCGGGGGACGGGGCGGATCGTTGGGCCGCGAGGCCACGATTCGGTAAGAACACCGCGGGGATGAGCGCCAACAGCGAGACGGCGAACGACCACCAGAACGAGTGGGCGAACGCCGCGGCCACTGCTTGGAGTTGGCTGACGCTCGGGTGAATCTTACCGGCCTGAAGGGCGAGACCAACCGCGGGGAGGCGGTGGGTTATCTGGGTCTGCAGCACGACGGCGAACACGGCCACGCCGAGGGAGCCGCCGACCTGGCGCAGGATGTTGGTGGCCGACGTCGCCTTGGGTACGTCTTCGTGGGTGAGGTTGTAGTACGAGGCGGCAAAGGTTGGCATCATTGTCGCGCCCATGCCTAGGCCGCGGATGAACAACGCGAATCCGAGCAGCCAATAGCTGGACGTCGCGGATACCTGGGTGTAGAAGAACGTGCCGGCGGCGAGGATCACGACGCCGTAGGGCACTACCGATCGCGGTCCTCGCCGGTCGGCCATCAGTCCGCCGGCGCGCATTGACAACGCGGCGCCCAGTCCCTGGGGCGCCATCATGACCCCGGCCAACCAGGCTGAGTCGCCCCGGACAATCTGGTAGTAGAGCGGGAGCAAGAACATCGTTCCGTAGAGCGTGGCGCCGACGAGGAAGATGCCCGTCGAGGCGAGTGAGAACGTCCGATCGCGAAAGAGTCTCATGTCGATGAGCGGCTCGGGTGCCCGCAGCGAACGAAGGACGAATAGCGCGCTCAAGATGACTCCGACGACCAGGCTGTCGTACACCGGGGCACCACTGAATCCCCCGCGGCTACCAACCTCGGCGAGTCCGTAGACGATGAAGGCCAGTCCCGGTGACAGCAGCAGAAAGCCGAGAAGGTCGAACCGATGACCCCGATCACCCGACGTCGCGGGGAGTGATCGCCGAGCGAGCCAGAGCGCCACGAGTCCGATCGGTACGTTGACGAAGAAGATCCATCGCCACGAGGTGTTCGAGATGATGACCCCGCCGATCACGGGTCCGAGGATCGGTCCGAGGAGTTGCGGGACGCCGATGATCCCCATCACCTGACCCATCCGCTGGGGACCCGCGGTGCGCGCCAAGATCGACTGGCCGACCGGCAGGATCATCCCACCGCCGAGGCCCTGGAAGACGCGAAAGAGGATCAGGCTCGTCGCCGACCAGGCGAGGCCACTCATCGCCGAGCCGGTGATGAAGAAACCGAGCGAGATCATGTAGACGGGTTTGGCGCCGATCCGATGGATTGCCCACCCCGACACCGGGATTACCACGGCGAGGGCGAGCAGATACCCGGTCGTCACCCACTGAATCGTCGACACGTCAACGCGGAAATCGTGGCTGAGGGTGCGAAGGGCGACCGCGACGATCGTCGTGTCGAGAATCGACATGATCGCGCCGAGGACAATCACCACGCCAACCCGTATGATTTCGGGCTCCAGGCGGGCCGTCTTCGACACGACTACTCCTCAGACGTTGAAACGGTATCGGGGCAAACACTACCGGGCACGGCGCGTGGCTCGCGAAGACTCGGCACCACGCACGGTCAGCAATTGACAATGTGCTAACGCAGTGGTGGACGGTAGAATCCAAATGTGGCTAAGCAGCGACGGTCGATTCCCGTCATGAAAGCGGTAATTGACGAAGTCGTATCTCGTCTCTGGACCGGAGATGAATCACTGATTCGGATACCGGACATTTGTGACGCAACGGGTGTGAATTACGGTTCCGTCTACCACCACTTTGGATCTCGTGAGGGTGTGATCGACGCCGCGTATAACCAGTTGTTCAGCGATTTGGTTCAACGGGACATCGACGAATTGTCCAACGCCAGTAGCGAATCCGCGGACATCGATGAGTTTCTCGTCCGTATCCAGCCGTTGATTGGATTGCTCACCGCGGGCGAGGAGCGCCGACGGAGTCGGGCGATGCGTACCCGGATCGTGGCGGCGGCGCTCACCAGACCGGAGCTCGCCGCCTTGATCGGCGCCACTGAATCACGACTCACCGTCGAACTGGCCGACGTAATGTCGATGGGCCAGGACCGAGGCTTCGTACGCAAGGACGTGTCGGCGAGGTCCCTCGCCGTGTTGATTCAGGCGATCGTCTTCGGTCGGGTCCTCGACGACGTCACGACGACTCCCGTCGAGCAGGAGGACTGGGACTTCACGATGAACACGCTCTTCCAGTCGGCGATGCTGAACGGCGATGTGCGTGATTCGTGACGGGTCAGGCTGACGAGGTGTCGATCCCTCGCGTCGTGACGGCGCTGGTGGTGGCTCTGGGCCTCGGGTGGACGGTCTCTCGAGCGACCGCAACGTCTGAATCGCCGCCGAGTGCGGCGTCGTGTTCGGCCGCTGCGATCAGCGCACCGGTGACGCACTTGGCCTCGACCGGTGGCGTCAACGCCTATGGCTGCGAAGGTTCGTGGGCGTACCTGTGGGCGACCATCATGGTAGGCCCGAATCGCATCGGCGTCACCGAACTCATGCGCTTTGAGTCCTCGACGCGGGCGTGGCGTTTCGCCTCGCGCTTGAAGTACTGCCACCCCGGCGAGCTGCCGACGATCGTCTATCGGCGGGCCTGCTTCTCGAACTGACGCGACGTTACGACCGCGTGAGCCAATCACCTACGCTACGTACTCGTGCGTCATCGCGGACTCGGCTCGTTGGCGTGGGCGTCGACCCAGGACCTCTTCGATCAGGGCACGGCCTTTGGTCGGCTGGCGCTGGTGCACGTGGCGATGATGGCGGGCGACACGTTCGTGACCGTGTCACTCGCTGGTTCGCTGTTCTTCTCGGTCTCGCCCACCGAGGCGAAGGGCAAAGTGCTCGCGTACCTTCTGATCACGATCGCACCCTTCGCGGTGGTCTCGCCGCTGCTCGGACCCCTCATCGACCGCTCGCCCAACGGACGCCGGGTGCTCGTGGCGCTGTCGGCGGGGGCTCGCACGATTCTGTGCTGGACGATGAGTCAGCACCTGAACTCACTGTGGCTCTATCCCGAAGCCTTTCTCGTGTTGATCTCCTCGAAGTTGTACGTCGTGACCCGCGGGACCCTCGTGCCCGAGATGGCGCGCACTGACCAGTTCAGCGAGCACCGGTCGTCCATCGGCAACGCCGGATGGCCGACGGATACTGGTGGCGAGGTTGCTGGATTCGCCGGCTTCAACGCCCAGCTGACGCTGCTCGGAACCGTCGCGGGACTCGTGTCGGGCGTCGTCGCGGCGGGTCTGCTGAAGGGGGTAGGTGCCCCATCAGTCCTCGTCGCCGCCTCACTCGTCTACGTTGGCGCGACGGTGGTGAGCATGAGGCTGCAGCGTCCCGCACGCGTCGTGCGTGAGGAGTTTGCCCAGATGTCCCAGGCTGAGCGCGATCGTCACGCACTCAACCCGCTCGGGGACGTCGAGGTGTCGTGGGGTCTCGCCGCCGCCGCGCTGATGCGATTCACGATCGGGTTCGCCACGTTTCTGCTCGCCTTCGGACTCCGTCGGGCGCACGCGGGGTTGGGGTGGTTCGCGTTCGCGCTGGCGATGAGCGCGGTCGGTGCCCTCGTTGGCTTAGGTCTGGTTACGCGGATGCGCAACGCGGTGCGTGAGTCGAATTTGCTCTTGGGTGCGCTGATCGCGACGGCGCTCGGGGCCGCGGTGGCGAGCAACTATCCATCGTTCGTTGGTCAGTCGATCGTGGCTGGCTGGTTTGGACTCTGCGCCGCGGTTGCCCAACCAAGCTTTGACGCCATCACCCAACGCCACGTCCCACCGGGCGCCCAGGGGCGGACCTTCGCCCGTTTCGCGGTGCGCCAGCAGCTGGCCTGGGTGATCGGAGCAGTGATACCGGTGGGGATTTCGCTCGCCTTTGTGTCGGGGGACCGGTTTCTCGCGGTTATCACCGCCATCGGCGGCTTGTTCTATGGCGTGGGGCGCCGGTACGCCAGTCGCTGAATTCTTTTCAGTGGTGTGCTGTACTGGGCCATGGCACATCCTGAAAGAACACGTGACGTAACCGCGGGGATTCACGTCGTCGTCGTCGGGGGTGGATTCGCGGGCATCGCCGTTGGGCGGGGACTCGCGAACTCGTCCGTGCGGGTCACCATCGTCGACCAGCACAATTTCCACACCTTCCTCCCGCTGCTCTACCAGGTCGCCACCGCGGGGCTCGAACCCGCTGACGTGGCCTACCCGATCCGGACCATCTTCGGTGGCGCGGCCAATATCCGTTTTCGCCACGGCCGCGTGCGCCAGGTCGATCACGTGGCCAACACCGTGGTACTCGACGACGGCTCTCGGCTCGGCTACGACCACCTGGTCATCGCGACCGGTGCTACGGCCGCCTACTTCGGGATCCCCGGTGCCTCGCAGTTCGCGATGCCCCTCTATTCGCTCGCCGACGCTCGCCGGTTGCGCAATCGTCTCCTGCTCGCGCTCGAGGACGCCGACGTTCGCGCCGAACGTGAGCCCGTGTCGCTCACCTTCGTCGTCGTTGGGGGCGGGCCGACTGGTGTCGAGACGGCGGGGGCGCTCGCCGAACTCATCAGCATCGCGCTGCGGCGCGATGGACTGCGTCTCGATCCACGGCGCGTGCGCGTGGTGTTGGTCGACCTCGCCGAACGACTGCTCACGGCCTTTCCGGAGTCGGCGAGTCGCTACGCCGCGAGGGAGCTGGCCGCGCTCGGCGTCGAGGTCCAGCTCGGTCGTTCGGTCGTGGCGGTCGAAGAAGGCGCGATTCGTTTCGCCGACGGCGAGCGGCTCGAGACGGCGGCGGTGATCTGGGCCGCCGGCGTGACCGCCAGCGGCACGGTAGTCCACGACCTCGCCGTGGCGGCCGGCCCCGGGGGACGCGCCGGCGTGGGCGCGGACCTACGCTGCGACACCAGTGAAAACGTCTGGGCCGTCGGCGACGCGGCCGCCATACCGAGCGCCGACGGGTCGTTCTGTGCGCAGTTGGCGCCCGTCGCGATCCAGTCGGGACGCCACTGCGCCGCCCAGATCCTGCGGGTCACGCGGGGCGAACCGACGGAACCGTTCGTCTATCGCAACAAGGGAATCATGGCCACCATCGGACGGCGGGCCGCGGTTGCGAAACTACCCCGGGGCGGGGTCATTCGCGGAACCCTCGGTTGGTTGGCGTGGCTCGGTCTGCACCTCTTCTACCTCGTCGGCTTCAGGAACCGGCTCCGCGTGTTGATCAACTGGACGTGGCGCTACTTCGACTGGCCGTCAGGACCACGGCTCATCGTGGCCGACGCCGAAACGGCCGAATGACCTACTTGAGTCGAGCCTCGAGATCGTCGAGCTGTTCGAGCAGCGCGCCGGGCAGCCGATCGGCGAACTTGGCGAAGTGCTGTCGGATCAACGGGACCTCGTTGCGCCACTCGTCGTTGTCGACGGCGAGCAGCTGGGCGAGGTCGGCCTCGGGCAGGTTGAGTCCGTCGACGTTGAGTGCGCCGGGCGCCGGCACGTTGCCGATCGGCGTCTCGACGGCTTGGCCGCGGCCGGCCGTGCGCTCGAACACCCACTCGAGCACGCGACTGTTCTCGCCGTACCCGGGCCAGAGCCAGTGTCCGTCGTCAGCCTTGCGGAACCAGTTGACGTAGAAGATCTTGGGCAGGGCCGACTCGTCGAAGCGGTCGGCGAACGTGAGCCAGTGCGCGAAGTAGTCGGCCATGTTGTAGCCGCAGAAGGGCAGCATGGCGAAAGGATCGCGGCGCAGATTGCCAACGGCGCCCGTCGCGGCCGCGGTGGTCTCCGAGGCCATGATCGAACCGAGGAATACGCCGTG
>JAKAZI010000066.1 GCA_021809495.1 Actinomycetes bacterium
CAGTTCGAGACCGGCGAGAAAGAGCGGCCCCGACATGACCGAGTGGAGCAGGTCGACGCGCTGGGCCCGACCCGCGGCCCCGTCGTCGAGCCGCGCGGCCCCGTGGCGCAGGGCGTCCAGCTGGCGCGCGGCGACGTGGCGGACCGCGCCGACGAGCAACTCGTCCTTCGACGCGAAGTGGTGGACCAGCGCACCGCGCGAGACGCCGGCCTCGTTCTGGACCCGCTGCATCGTCGTTGACGCGTAGCCGTGCTCGACGAGACAGGTGAGCGTCGCCTCGAGCAGCCGTTCGCGGGTGCGCGCCCCGCGCATCTGACGTGAGCGCTCTGACACGTCCGCCAGGCTATCCTTAAACCGACCGAATGGTCTGGTATGGGGGCGACATGATCGCAGCGGAGATGGTGCGTCGGGGGGCCGAGCGCTACGCCGCGCGAACGGCCGTGGTCTTCGGCGACGAGCGGATGAGTTTTTCCGAGGTGGACGACGCCGCGAACCGGTTCGCCAACGCCTTGATGGCGCGAGGTCTCTCGAAGGGCGACCAGGTGGCGCTCTTGGTGAACAACGGTCCGTGGTCGGTCTCGCTCGACTTCGCCTGCCTGAAGGCCGGGTTCGTACGCGTGCCCTTGAACGCACGCCTCTCGGTGCTCGAGCACGAACGGATGCTGCGCGAGACCGAAGCGCGCTGGCTGGTCTACGGTTCGGCGTTGGCCGAGGTCGCCTCGTCGCTCTGTGAGCGGGTGCCAGGACTCGTCGGCATCGGGATCGGGAACGCCGACGTGGGCGGTGGCGACCTGCTCGCCGACGCGGCAACCGCCGACGACCGCGACCCCGGGGTCGAGTTGTCAGCCGACGATCCGATGCTGGTGCTCTACACCTCGGGCACGACCGGAACCCTCAAGGCGGCCGTTCACACCCAGGGCTCGTACGCCGCGATCGCGACGAACATCTTGGCGAACCTGGTCTCGCCCCAACGCGACTCGGTCATGCTGCACGCCGCGTCGCTCATCCACGCGAGCGGCACGTTCGTCCTGCCCTATTGGTTGGCCGGCGCGACGACGGCGATCCTGGAGCGATTCGAACCGACCGAGTTCGTCGCCGCGATCGCGCGCTACCGCGCGACCGAGGTCAACTTGGTCCCGACGATGCTCGCCATGCTCTTCGCGTCGGGGGCCGCCGAGCACGCCGACGTCTCGAGTCTGCGCACGGTGATCTACGGGGCGAGCCCGATGCCGCGCCCGGTGCTGGAGCGCGCGATCGACGCGTGGGGGCCGATCTTCACCCAGTACTACGGACAGACCGAGGCGCCGCTGTGCATCACCGTCCTCGACCGGGCCGACCACCTCGACGCGTCGCTGCGGGGATCGTGCGGGTTTCCGAGCGTCGATGCCGAGGTTCGCCTCGTGACCGAAGACGGCGGCCTCGCCGGGGTCGGCGAGATCGGCGAGGTGCAGGTGCGAGCACCCTTCGTGATGGCGGGGTACTACCGGGCCGACGAGCTGAACGCCGAGATGATGACCGACGGCTGGTTGCGCACGAGGGACATGGCCCGACGCGACGAACGCGGCTACCTCTACCTGGTGGACCGGCGAAGCGACATGATCGTCACCGGTGGCTACAACGTCTACCCGCGCGAAGTCGAGGACGCGCTCATGGAACACCCGGCGGTCGCCGAGTGCGCGGTCGTCGCGGCCCCGGACCCGACGTGGGTCGAGGCGGTCGTCGCCTTCGTCGTGTTCAAGCCCGACGGGGCCGCGAGCGAGGAGGAACTGCGGGCCTTCGTGCGCGATCGACTCGCGGGCTACAAGGTCCCCCAGCGCGTCACGGTTCTCGAGCAGATCCCCAAGTCGGCCGTCGGCAAGGTGCTGCGTCGCGCGCTGCGCGATCCGCTCTGGGGCGATGGCCGTGGGTGACGCGTCCGCGGTCCGCGTCGAGAAGACGGGGCCGATCACCACGATCATCCTGCACCGACCCGAGACGAGGAACAGCGTCGACGGTCCCACGGCGACGCGCCTGGTCGAGGCCTTTCGCTCCTTTGACGCCGACGAGGAGGCGTCGGTCGCGGTTCTCTACGGCGAGGGCGGCCACTTCTGTTCCGGGGCCGACCTGACGGCCGTCGGCACCGACCGGGGTAATCGGATGGCGAGCGACGGCGACGGGCCGATGGGTGTCTCGCGGCTCGCCCTCTCCAAGCCCGTGGTGGCCGCCGTCGAGGGCTACGCCGTCGCCGGTGGACTCGAGCTCGCCATCTGGTGCGACCTGCGGGTGGCGGCGTCCGACGCGGTCTTCGGCGTGTTCTGTCGGCGCTGGGGCGTGCCGCTCGTCGACGGGGGCACGGTCCGTCTACCCCGTCTGATTGGCATGGGCCGGGCGCTCGACCTCGTGCTGACGGGACGTGGCGTCGCGGCCGACGAGGCCCACGCCATGGGACTCGTCGACCGGGTGGTCGACCGTGGCCGCGCGCGCGAGGCCGCCGAGGCCCTGGCCGCTCAGATCGCGGTCTTTCCCCAGACCTGCCTGCGCAACGACCGCCGCTCGCTCTACGAGCAAGCGGGTCACGGTGTGCGAGACGCCATGGCCAACGAGTTCATTATTGGTCAACGTTCGCTCGTCGCCGACGGACTCGACGGGGCCGGCCGGTTCCGCGACGGCGCCGGGCGTCACGGCGAACCCGGCTGAGCCTCGGTTGTCGTGAGCGGTACTAGCGCCAACCGCGCAGCGCCCGGGCGAGCACCGCGTCGTAGTTCTCGAGCCCCTCGCGACTGAGGCGCGCCTCGGGTCCCGCGGCGATGCTCACGCGTTCGGGGATGACGCCCCAGACCTCCACCTTTTGCTCCTTCCACCACGCGAGTGCCGCGTCGAGGTCGTTGGTGCCGAGTCGCGCCGCGCAGATCACCACGCCGTAGGACGTGCCCTTGGGGATCAGTTCGATGGTGGCCGAGACTCGGGAGTACTCGACGCCCCCGGCGCGGGTCGGGATGACGACGGCGTCGGCCACGGCGACCGCGGATTGGGTGATGCGTTCGTTGCCCGGTGGGGTGTCCACCACGACGAGGCCCTCGGCGCGCGCGATGGCGCGCGTCGCGGTGCGCTCCGAGGGTGCCTCCACCACGGTGATCCCCGCTAGGGGCCACAGTTCGAGCCACTCCGCGCACGAGGCCTGCGGGTCGGCGTCAATGAGCGTGACCGGGTCGTAGCCGCGATCGACGCCGGCCGCGGCGAGATAGATCGAGGTTGTCGACTTGCCGACACCACCCTTGAGCGAAGTCACAATGATGTTCACAACGGCATGATAGGTCTCGCGCGACTGGCGCTCCCCGCGACGGTGCGGGCTTCGCGCTCGAGGCGTACCGGCGTCGGCCGATGACCCGTCGCGCAGGCGTTCGCGGTCGTCCGATTCGCGACTCGCCCGTGAGAATCGACGCGGACGGTCGATGAGACGCAGTACAGTCCGTCGCAGCACCGATGCGTTCATCGGGTTGCGACGTAGTCGATGAAGAGGTTCACATGCGGATGCGGTCAGGGTCTCGGCTTGAGTGGACGGGGGGCGAATCGTGATACCGCGTCGCAGGGATCGTTCGCTGCGACTGGCGCCGGCGACCACCGACGACTTCCGCGAGCTCGCTCGTCGTCGGCTCCCGCGCCAGCTCTTCGATTACATCGACGGGGGAGCCTTCGCCGAGAACTCGATGCGCGCCAACGAGGACGACCTGCGCGCGCTGCGGCTGCGTCAGCGGGTGCTGCGCGACGTGTCGGCGCGTACCCTCGAGACCACCGTGCTCGGCCAGACGCTCTCGGTCCCGGTGATCCTCGCCCCGGTCGGGTTCGCCGGCATGTTCGCGCCGCGCGCCGAAGTGCTCGCCGCCCGCGCGGCCGAGCGATCGGGGATCACCTTCAGTGAGTCGACGCTCTCCATCTGTGGGATCGAAGAGGTGGCCGCCGCCACGACCAAGCCGTTCTGGTTCCAGCTCTACGTCATGAAGGATCGCCGGTTCGCCGAGGAACTCGTTGCGCGCGCCCGCGCCGCGGGCTGTACCACGCTCGTACTGACCGTCGACCTCGCGGTGACCGGACGGCGCTTTCGCGACGCGCGAAACGGCCTGAACGGCGGGATCTCCTCGTTCGCCCAGTACCGACGCAAGATCGACATCGCGACGCACCTTCGTTGGGTGCGCGAGGTCGGCCTCGGCGGCAAGCCCCTCACGTTCGGGAACCTCGAGAGCGCCGTGCCCGCCGGCCGGGTGCCCCAAGACTTCCAGCACTGGGTCGCGGGACAGTTCGACCCCAGCGTGACCTGGCGCGACCTCGAGTGGCTCCGGTCGCTCTGGGACGGACCGATCGTCCTCAAGGGGATCCTCGACCCCGATGACGCGCGAGAAGCCGTCGCCAACGGGGCCGACGCGATCGTCGTGTCCAACCACGGCGGACGACAGCTCGACGACGTCACCTCGACGATCCGCGCGCTACCGGCCATCGCCGAGGCCGTCGGCGATCAGGTCGAGATCCTCATGGACGGTGGCGTGCGCAGTGGTCTCGACGTCGTAAAGGCGCTCTCGCTCGGCGCGCGGGCGTGTCTCATCGGGCGACCCTGGATCTACGCGGTGGCCGCGCGCGGCGAACAGGGGGTCGTCGACGTGATCGAGTCGATCCGCGCCGACCTCATGGTCGTGCTCGCCCTCACCGGGGTCATCGACGTGAAGGACCTCAACGCCTCGATACTCGAGGACCCGGCCGGGGACCGATGAGTATCGTCCGGGACTCGCGAGCAGCGCGTCAGCGGACCTCGTAGTCGACCACGACCCGGTCCGACACGATGCCGTCGTTCATCCAGTCGACCACCGCACGGTGTCGCGGGTGCACCAGGTACCGGCCGAGCGCCTCGGAGGTCTCGAACTCTGAGACGAGGACGAGCGGCCAGTGCGTGGCCACGGCGCCGAGGTCCTCGTGAACCTCGAGCGCGATGAGTCCGGGGTCCACGTCGACGAGTGCCTCCAGACGCGAGCGCATCTCGGCCGAGTGGCGCTGGCGCGTGGCGGGGTCCTCGCTCGCGAGTTGGAAGGCGACGATGTGACGGATCATGATTCCCTCATTGTGGCGTGTGAACGCGAGTCTAGAGAGTCGCCGACGAGTGCTGGCCGTCGCTCACTCACGCGGACGGACCTCGCCGATCGACGGGCCGACGACCGCTGGAAGGGGCGAACACGGCGAGACCCCTCGTCCCGGCCCGCCCGTCGTGGCTCCGTTAGCGCGACCGAGTCAGCGCTCGTTGTTCACGACGTCCTCGGTCGCTGGTGACACGTTCGAGGCCGACCAGCTCGCGAGGAGCAGCAGCGACGCCGCTGACGGCGACCCCGGTTCGGCGGAGTAGACGTTGATCCGCTGGCCAGGGTCCGCGCCCAGCTCGAGCGCCTCGTAGTCGAGGGTGAGGTCGCCGACCACCGGGTGGTGCATCCGTTTGACACCGCTCCGGTGGAACTTGACGTTATGGTTCGCCCAGCGGACGCGGAACTCTTCGCTTCGCGTGGAGAGCTCACCGATCAGGTCGGTGAGTCGTCGGTCGAAGGGATCGTGGCCCGCCTGGCCGCGCAGTATCGCGACCGTGTCGTTAGCGACGTCGTCCCAGTCGATGAAGAACTCGCTGGCGCGTCGGTCGAAGAAGATGAACTGCGCCATGTTGACGGGCAGCGGCCGATCGTCGAGCACCGGGGCGTACAGGGCGGCGCCCAGCGCGTTCGTCGCGAGGAGGTCGAGACGCCCGTTTCGCAGGTACGCCGGGTAGGACGTGATGCCCTCGAGCACTCGCCGAACCGTGGGACGCACACGGTCCTGCGTGGGGCGCCGGCGCGCCGGGCGCGACGTGGCGGTGCGAACGAGATCCAAGAGGTGTGCCCGCTCGGCCTCGTCGAGCTGGAGTGCCCGCGCGATGCCCTCGAGGACGTCGCTCGACGCACCCGTGGCGCTGCCGCGCTCGAGGCGGGTGTAGTACTCGACACTGATGCCGGCGAGCAGCGCCACCTCCTCTCGGCGCAGGCCCGT
>JAKAZI010000067.1 GCA_021809495.1 Actinomycetes bacterium
AGCACCTTGGCGAGCATCAGGGCCCGCGGACTACTGAGCGCGACGACTCCGGAGACGATGTCGTCGTGGTGGTAGATGGCGAGCCACCGTCGTGATTCAACGCTGCCGGAAACCAGCGTGACCTCGTCACTCGCGTCGGGGTGGCCGAGGAGCTGGATCTTCTTGCCGTATTGATCCGACCAGAAATACGGGATGAACGGTGTCTCGTCACACTCGCCCGAGAGCCACGCCCGCGCCAACTTCGTGGCGTGATCGTTCGCCACCTGCCAGTGTTCCATCCGCGCAAGAGCCCGGCCGGTCGGTGCGGACCAGGCAAACCGCGCCACGTCACCGATCGCGGCGACTCCCGGAGCAGCCTGCATGGCGGCGTCGACGACGACGCCGTTCTCGATCGTCAATCCCGAGTCGTTCAGCCATTCCACGTTCGGAATCGCGCCGACCCCGGCGATCACGACCGGCGCGACGACGTCGGGCGAGCCCTCTATCCGCACCCGCAGGACATCAGACTCGACGACGACGTCGCTGATTCGCTGGTTCGTGCGCAACTCGACACCGGCGGCCTGCGGCACGTCGACCAACCACGACGAGACGTCAGCGCCGAGGACGCCGAGTAACGGCCGCGATGCCACCTCCAGTACGACGACCTGAAACCCCCGCTTGGTGAGTGACGTCGCAACTTCGGCGCCGATGAACCCGCCGCCGATGATCGCAATGGTGGCGCCCGCGGGCACGCGGGCCAGGTCGTCATTCAGGCGAACCACGTCATCAATCGTGCGAAGCGCGTGTACTCGTGAGCCAGCCGACGTCGACAAGCGTCTCGCGCGCGTGCCCGTCGCGATCGCGATGTGCGTGCCGGACACCCCGTTTCCATCAGCGAGGTCGACCGCGCGCTGCTCCACGTCCAGCCGGACCGCCGAGACACCGATCCGCCAGTTCACGTCACTCGGCGAACCCGAACGCACGAGAGTCGTGTCGTCCGATGCCATGGCGCCGCTGAGGACCTGTTTGGACAACGGCGGTCGGTCGTAGGGCAGATGGCGTTCATCACCGATGACGGTCACGGCACCTCGGTAACCGTCTCGCCGCAGTGACTCCACGAGACGCCAACCGGCGAGCCCGGCGCCGACCACCACGACGTGACTCGACGAGTCGAGCCGCGTTATCGGCTGAACGCCGCCAGCCATTGCTCTGCGCTCATTGGTGCCAAGACTGCGTTACCCCGTCGGACGTCGTCCAGTCGCGCCGTTGGCTCCGCCGCGTAGCGATGCCCCGGGTACAGCCACGTCGATCCGTCGAGGTCAGCGAGTCGACTCGTCAGGGTTCGGTACATCTCGGCCGGATCCGATCCGGGGAGGTCGGTACGCCCGCAGCCGTCGATGAACAGGGTGTCACCACTGATCAATCGACCGTCGACGAGCGCGCACTGACTCCCGGGTGTGTGGCCGGGCGTGTGAATCAAGGTGACTCGAATCGACCCGACTTCCACCGAGTCGCCCGAATCGTGCCCGACGAGGTTGCTCAATCCGACGCCCGACCCTTCGCTCACCCACTGCGATTCACTCGATTGGACGTGGACCGGGACATCGCGGAGTGCGAGCAGTTCTCGCGTCCCTTCGATATGGTGACCCGCCAGTGTCCCTCCCGCGTGGTCGGCGTGGTAGTGAGTCAACACGACCCCGCGCAAGGTCATCTCGTCGTCCTCGAGCGCGTCGTACAGCTCGCGCGGCCGATACGCCGGGTCCACCAACACCGCGTCACCGGTCTCGCGATCGCCCACGGCGTAGACGAAGTTGACCATCTGGGTCGCCACCGGGTCACCGACCGCAAAGTCCACTCCCGCGAGGAACTGACGAAAGTACAACCGGTCAGTCACCCTGGTCTGCGACCCGAGCGATCCGGGGTGCCAATTCCTCGACCTTGGCCTTGGTCGCGCTGAGCCGCGCATCGAGTTCTTCGATGATCGTGGTCGCCCTCGAAAGTTTCTCGATCAAGTCGTCGACCGAGACCTCGCCCTCGTCGAACGACGCGACAATTGCGTTGAGTTCGCCCGCGGCCTCATTCCAACCCCCAACTGTCATTCGTCCCTCTCCTCTCGCACCGTGATCGATGCCGCCAATTCGCCGTCGCCGACCCGGATGACCACACCCTCGCCTGCGCTCACGTCACTCACGCTACGCACGATTGAACCGTCCACCTTCGAAACGATCGACCATCCCTGCACGAGGCGTCGCTGCGGATCGTAGGCGACCAAGAGACGATGGACGGTCTCTAGCCAGTGCTCCGCGCGGTCAATGGAGTAGCGAACCGCGAGGACGGCCCGTTCACGCGTCGCCACCAAATGTCGTTGCTCCGCGCGCAGCCGGTCCCGAACGGCGAAGATCATCGTCCGACGGCGCTCACCAAGGAACTCCGTCGCCTCGTCCACGATCGACCCCGTCGCCTCGAACACCGCGCGGGCCGGCTCGCGTACGTTTCGCCGGTGCCACTCGTCCACGACCGCAACGAGTTGCTCGCCGAGCTTGGTCGGCGTTATCGCACTCGTGTGGGCCACGAGGTCGGCCACCGCTTCGTCACCCGTGTGGCCGATCCCCGTGAAGACGGGTGTGCGTGCCAGCGCGATGGCGCGCGCCACACGCTCGTCGTCAAAACACGCGAGGTCACCGCGCGAACCACCGCCACGAACGATGCAGATCACGTCCAGGTCCTCGGCGTCGAGACGCTCGATCGCCGATACGAGCTGCGCGGGCGCCGCCTCGCCCTGGACCAGGGCCGTCACCAGCGAAATCGTGAATGAGAACCCCGATCGCAGCAGCTGGCCGGTGAAGTCGCTGAAACCCTCGGACTGGGCACTGGCTACCAGTCCCACGCGTAAGGGAACCGGACCAAGTGTTCGTGAACGGTTCGCGTCGAGGAGCCCTTCGTCGCGCAGGCGGGCTATGAGCTCGAGTCGACGACGGGCGACATCGCCCAGTAGGCCGGCCACGTCAACCTCGGTCACGGTGAACCCGATCCGACCCGACGGCGCGTAAAGGTCGACGTAGCCGAACAGGTTCACGACCGTGCCGGCCTTCAACGTGACGCCGTCGTCACTCAAGCGCCGCTTGATGATGTTCCACTGCGTCGCCCAGCAGTGCGCGTTGAGCACGGGTCGTTTCGTGTCTGACGACGATCCCGCATCGACCAGATCGACGTAAAGGTGCGTCTTCTCGTACACCTTGGCCACCTCACCACGAATCCAGCGCGGGTGGCGGCGTCCGTAAGCGGATTCCAGCTGCGCGGTGAGCAATTGGTAGAAGGTGCCGACGTCAATGATCTCGCGTTGCTCTGCCCCGTCGTCAGTCACGTGGCGAGGCTATCGCTCCACTGTGTCGCTCGATGCGTTTGTCGTCATCCAGAACGTATGCCAAACTAGAGGCGGATGGTGAGACGACTGGGCGGCCGCGCCGGATTCGTCCGGTGAGGAAAGTCGGGGCTCCACGGGCAAGGTGCTCGCGAAACGTGAGTCGCGGTGACGTGCAGGAAAGTGCCACAGAGAATAGACCGCCGCTTTCCGGGAGACCGGGATGCGGTAAGGGTGAAACGGTGCGGTAAGAGCGCACCAGCGTCCCGAGCGATCGGGGCGGCTTGGTAAACCCCACCAGGAGCAAGATCAAAGCTGGGAGGCGCCCGGTGGTCTCGGCAACGAGACCCTCCCAAGGTGGATCGCTGAGATGGATGGCCGCCCACCCTTCTTCGGAAGGGGGACAGAACCCCGCTTATAGGTCGTCTCACCATCCCACAGCACCGCGTAACGGAGCGGTGGCGCGTGAACCGTAGGCTCTCGGCGTGACCGACTTCTTGCGAGGCGACGAAATCGCGGCGTGCGTGCACCGCGTAGCACTCAGCCGCGGTGAACCCTTCGACTTCACTCGACCGCGCACCGCCCCAGAACATGAACGCCGTCGTCGTGACGCCGAGAAACTCCGTCGCGCCGTCGTCTCAGACATTGTCGAGATGCACCCCGACAGCGTGGTGGTCGATTCTTCGGTCGCTACCGTCGACGCGATCCACGAGGGCGCACCACTGGTCATAAGTCCGCGTCTACCCGGCGACGGTGACGCCCTTCGGCGCGCGCACGTGCACGCCCTCGTCCGTGTCGGACGGGTCGGTACGCGCTACACCTATTCACCCATTTTGATCAAGAACAATGAGCTCGTTGAGGCGGCGGCCACTCGACGCACGCTCGTCGGGTCACTCGCGCGCATCGGTCCGTCCGAAGCCACGTTCCGCGACGGGGTCGGTGTTCGGTCCAATCCGTCAGCACTTCGCAACGGCCTGGCCCTCTCACACGCACTTTGCGTCCTCGAGACGATGGGGGTAGCCGACCCGGATGCGCGCGGCGCCATCGTCGACCGACACCGAGAAGTCTGGTGGTTCGACCTGGGTACCGCGAACTACCCGCGCTTCAACCTGGCGGCCTACCAGCGCTACTACGACGAGCGACTGGCTGTCGTTCGCGCCCACGAACGCTGGCGAGCCGGTGATGGACCATTTCCCACCGAGCCCTACTGGCACCGCGAATGCCTGGAGTGTCCCTACAACGAGCCGTGCGCTCGCGAACTACGCGAGCGCGACGACGTCTCGCTCACCCGCTTCACCACCTTTGATCAACAGCTCACCTTGCGCGAACACAACGTGACGACGAGACGAGCGCTGGCTCGCCTAGACCCGGCGGTCGCCCGACAGCGGCCGGGCCCCGCCACCGCAGACGACCGGCCCGAGGCGCACATCGCGCGCGTCATCAACCATCTCGATGAGTTGATCTACCGCGCCCGAGCCCACGAACGTGGCCCGTTGCGCATCGTCGACGCGGACCACGTTGGTTGTCCGACCGGCGACGTCGAAGTCGACATCGACACCGAGAGTTACGGGGACGCCACCTACCTGTGGGGTGCGCTCGTCACCGTTCATCAACCGGTCGACGGGGTGCGCGACGGCTACGTCGCCTTCGCCAACTGGGACGACCACGCGGCTGATGCCGAGGCCCGGCTCTTCACCGAATTTTGGCGGTGGTTCGACGACCTTCGACAACGGTGCCAGTCACAGGGACGTTCCGTCACCGCCTACTGCTTCTGGGCCCAGGCTGAAGACGGAGCGATGAATCGCGCGGTGGACTATCCCCTGCCCGACGGGCCGACCCGCGCCGACCTCGACGAGTTCCGTCTCGGTTCACCAACGAACTGGATCGACCTGCATCACCTCGCCAAGACCCAGATCCAGACCGACGGTCCGATCGGCCTCAAGGTTCTCGCCGGTCTCGCCGGTTTCACCTGGCGCGACGCGAACCCGAGCGGTGAGGCTTCCATGCTGTGGTACGAAGTCGCGATGGGGTCGGGCGAAGCGGCCACCGGTTCGCGAGCCCGGATTCTGGCGTACAACGAGGACGACTGTCGAGCGACGAGAGCCCTTCGCGAATGGCTGAACGGTCCTGCCCGTTCGCTCGCCCACCGCGACGACTTCGAGGGTATCGCCGGCCATCATTAGCATGATGGGGTGGCCGAACATCCCGTGATCGACGCGTTCACGCTTCGGTCTCGAGTCTTCGGCATCGTTGCGACGCTCATCGGCTTCGCGGTCGCCTGGCTCAGCGCGCTCGGGATCGCCGACGTCGCGCGCGGTACCGTCCTTCGGGGCGTGACCCTCGTCGTTTGCGCGCTCGTCGCGCGTTGGCTCGTCGCGTCGGGTACCGATGCCTGGGCGTCGTACACCACTCGGGTCATCCGGGACCGTTGGCGACGCACCGTCATCGACCAACTGGAGACGCCGCGCACCGAGGGGGAACGGGGACGGCGCGACCTCGCCCTGGCCATTGACCACGCGGCGGCCGCCCCCGCCCTCGACGTGGTTGGAGCGAGCGCGCGCACCGCGGCGCTCGGCGTCGTCATCGTCTGGTTCAGCGCCGGCTGGCTGAGCGCCGGTATCGTGATCGCGTTACTCGCCGTGGCCGTACCCCTCTACCGACG
>JAKAZI010000068.1 GCA_021809495.1 Actinomycetes bacterium
TCGCGGCGAAGACCCGTCTCGTGCCCGCCATGATGACGCTCGTCGAGCGGGCCCAGCGCGACGGCCACCTGCGCCCCGACATCGTCGAGGCCGACGTCCCCGTGCTCGAGATGATGATCAGCTCGCTCTCGGGCGGCGCGAACGACGTCGCCCCCGACCTGTGGCGTCGCTACCTGCGCATCATGCTCGACGGTCTCATGACCGAGCGTCGCGCGCCGAGCGCCCTGCCGGCGCTACCGGCCGAGGCGGTCGTGATCGACGCGATCCGCGCGTCGCGCTGTGGCGCTGCGAGCCGCGCGAGCGACTAACGGCGCCCACGCGCGACGAGTCCAAACCGCTGACACGCCGGGCGCCTTCCCTCGCTCGCGAGGGTCGACTCGGGCCCGAACGAACCTTCGAACGTCACCGGAAGGCGAACCCGCGGCCATCGCCCAGCCGAGACCGCGCGACGACGCCGGCTCGCTCGCCGCGACCCGACGTCAGCGCAGGCGCCGACGGTGTGGCGGTGAAACGGAGGATCAGTCGCCGATGCCCTTGTGGGTGCGAACCTTTTCCTTCTTGATCTGTCGCTTTTCCTTGAGGCTCTTGCCAGCCTTTTTGGAGGCAACCTTTCGGGGAGACTTGTCGGCCATGTCAACCCCCTTCCTGTCTGAAGGGTACTCCCTTCGCCGAGTGCTCATTCACCCGCGGTGGCCCAAAGGTGGGGCGCGCTCGACTTGATAGCGCCGCGACTACGCCCATTGCCTAGACGAATCGGGCCTGTCATGATTCGATCGTGCCGATCGTCACTGTCTTTCGCAGCCGCCTGCGTCCCGGGGTCGAGGACGCGTACCGAGGACTCGCCGACCAGATGAGCGAGCTCGCCCGCGCGATGGACGGGTTCGTCGACGAGAAGCTCTTCGTCGCCGACGACGGCGAACGGGTGACGATCGTGCGCTTCGCGGACTGGGCGAGCCACCGGGCGTGGGCGAGTCACCCCGAACACCGGCGAGCCCAGCAGCGCGGCCGCGACGAGTTCTACGCGTACTACGACATCTCGATCAGCGAAGAGACCGAGCATCGTCGCTACGAGCACCCGTAGCGCGGGGTCGATCGTCACGAAGCGCCGGTGGGGGCAATTTTCCAAAGGTTATGCTACGAATCTCATCGCCGTTTCCCCGCGGAACACGCGTACGGTCTGGTGAGACGGGAGGTGGAGGTGGCGCACGGTACCTCGGCCAGCGCGTCCACGAGGGCCGCGACCTACGAGGACCTGCTTGAGGTTGCCCTGAACCTGCGCTGGACGTGGAAGGTCGACGCGCGCGGGCTCTTCGCCAAGTTGGACCCGACCGCGAGTCCCGGGGCCCTCGAGTGGCCCCAGCAACTGCTGCTCGGGCTGGGCCGCGAGCGCGTGACGACCATTCTCGAGCACGACCCGCCGATCGCCGAACTGGCCGCCCGCGTCGTCGCAGACTTTCGCTCCTATCAGCGATCGGGCGCTCGCACCTGGTTCGCCACGACCCACCGCGAACACCGCGACCTGGTCGTCGCCTACTTCGCCGCCGAGTACTCCCTGACCGATTCGCTGCCCATCTTCGCCGGTGGACTCGGCACCGTCGCGGCCGAGCACCTGAAGGCCTCGAGCGCGCTCGGCGTTCCCCTGGTGGGCGTCGGTCTGCTCTACCGGGGCACGTCGCACCAGTGGCTCGACCGCGACGGGCGCCAACACGAGGCGTGGGACATGACCTCGCCCGAGAAGATGCCCATCGAACTCGCCCGCGACGCCAAGGGCCGCGCGGTCCAGGTCGCCGTCACCCTGCCCGGCCGTGACATCCAGGTGGCGGTCTACCGCGCCGAGGTCGGACGTAACCAGCTGTTCCTGCTCGATAGCGCCGTCGCGACCAACCGCGAAGCGGACCGGACGTTGACGACCCGTCTCTACGACAGCGACGCCGAGACGCGCCTGGCCCAGGAGCTCATCTTGGGCGTCGGGGGCGTGCGAGCCCTGGCCGCGCTCTCGATCGAACCCGACGTGCTGCACCTCAACGAGGGCCACTGCGCCTTCGCGCTGATCGAACGGGCTCGACGGGTCATGGCGACCGAGAGCCTGAGCTTTGACGAAGCCCTGGCCGCGGTGCGCCCGGGGGTCCTGTTCACCACGCACACCCCGGTCGCCGCCGGCCACGACTACTTCGCCGCGGACCTCGCGCGCCGGTTCCTTGGGCCCTACGCCGCCCAGGTCGGGGTGAGCGAGGAGTCGCTGCTCGCGCTCGGCCGGGTGAACCCCGATTGGTCGGGCGACTCGTTCTGCCCGACGGTCTTCGCGATGCGCCTCGCCGGTCACCGCAACGGTGTGAGCCGCCTCCACGGCCGGGTCACCCGTGACCAGTGGGCCGTTCTCTGGCCGCGTCTGCCGGTCGACGAAGTCCCGATCGGCCATGTGACCAACGGGGTGCACCTCGAGTCGTGGACCACCGAACGCTTCAGCGAACTGCTCACGACCAGCGTCGGACCGCAGTGGCGCACCACCCCGGGCGACCCGGTCATGTGGTCGACGCTTCGCGACGCGGACGACGTCGAGCTCTGGCGGGTGAAGAACGACGCGCGCGCCCATCTGGTCGAGTTCGCGCGACGCCGAGCCCGCAAGGACCTCGCGCGGCGCAACGCCCCGAGCGAACGCGTCGCCGCGGTCTCGGTCCTGCACCCCGATCGGCTCACGATCGGATTCGTGGGCCGATTCGTGACCTACAAGCGACCGACGCTGCTGCTTCGCGACCCGGACCGGCTCGCGCGCCTGCTGAAGGACCCCGACCGACCCGTCCAGATCGTCTTTGCCGGCAAGGCGCACCCGAACGACGAGTCGGGCAAGCAGCTCCTCCAGGACATGATCGAGTTCGCCGCCCACTACGACGTGGCCGACCGCGTGGTCTTCATCGTCGACTTCGACACCACGGTCGACCGGGCCCTCGCCCAGGGGGCGGACGTGTGGCTGAACACGCCGCGCCGACCCCTGGAGGCGTGCGGCGTGGGCGGCATGAAGGCGGGCATGAACGGCTCGCTCAACTTCTCGACGGTCGACGGCTGGTGGGACGAGGCGCTGGCCGACGCCGACCCGGGCGGGCCGCCGATCGGGTTCACGATCGGCACGGACGGCGCCTACGCCGACGAGACCACCCAGGACGACGCCGACGCGACGTCACTGCTCGACGTGCTCGAGCACGAGATCATCGCGCGCTTCTACGACCGCGACGCCGGGGGCGTGCCCCGAGCGTGGCTCGCGTCGGTCAAGCAAGCGATGTCGACGCTCGCCCCGACGTGGGACTCGCTGCGCATGACCCGCGACTACACCGAGTCCTACTACCTGCCGGGTCTCACCAAGTCGTCCCAACTGCGCGCGGGCGGCGCGCGGGCCGCGCGCAACCGCGCGGCGGGCCTGCGTCGGATGCGCGAGACCTGGCCGACACTCGAGGTCGAGGTGGTAGCGCGCTCGCGCGGCGCCGAGGACGAGGAGTCGGTGGAGGTCCGCGTGGCCCTCGGCGAGCTCGAGCCGTCCGACGTGCGCGTCCAGGCGTGGGTGGACGACGGCGTGAGTGGCGCGCGCGTGGTCGAGGCGACCCTGGTCGACCGGGAGGGACGAGGCGGGTTCTACCGGGCCCGGGTGCGCCCGGCGCCGCCGACGGGCGCCACGGTCGTGGCGCGCGTGGTGCCGTCGCTGCTGCACACCGACGGCGAAGCACTGCCCGGGCTGATCGCGTGGTCGTCGTGAACGGCCCCGAGGCCGTCACCGGCGACCTGGCCGCGCTCGCGCGGCTGCGCGGCGTGCAGCTCGCCCACGTCGACGGGCTCGGGCGTACCCGCGTCGTCACCCCGGAGAGCCTGCTTCGGGTGCTCAACGGGTTCGGCGACCTCGAGGTGATGGCGGACCCGCGCGACGCCGGGCGGGCCCTCGCCGAGTTGCGCCGGTCCCTCGTCGAGCGGATCCTCGAGCCGGTGTACCTCGTCGACGAGGGGCTCGGCTCGCGCGTGCCCGTGCGCCTCGCTCGCCGCGCCGCCCTGGAGTGCCGGGTCGAGTTCGAATACGGCGGCGAGACCAGTTGGCTCGTGCGCTCGGACGAGTTGGACCACGCCGACGTCGGTCCCGACGGTGAGCGCACCTGGGGCCTGACGCTGCCCGCGCTGCCGATCGGCTATCACCGGCTCTGCGTGCTCGTGGGTCGGCGCACGGCGTGGAGCACCGTCATGGTCCGGCCGCTTCGTGGCGCGACGCGCCGCTTCACGCGTGACTGGCGCGCCTACGCCGTCCAGGCGCCGATCTTCTCGCTGCACTCGTCGCGCAGCTGGGGCGGCGGCGACCTCGGCGACCTCGACGAGTTCGCCCGGCTGGCGGCCGACCAGGACGCGACCGTCGTGGCGACGCTGCCGCTGCTCGCGTCCTTCGGCCCCGACGACTTCGAGGCGAGTCCCTACCGGCCGGTGAGCCGCCGGTTCTGGAACGACCGCTGGATCGCGCTCGATCAGGTGGAGGGCCTCGCGCACTCGCCAGCCGCCCAGTTCCTGATGAACGAGACCTACCCGCCGAGTCGCCGGGCGGCCTGGAGTCGCGACGGCGTGCTCGACGGCGCGAGCGCCTTCGCGGCGAAGCGAACCGTGATCCAGGCGTGGGCCGCGACCGAGAGCGAGTTCATGGCCGAACACGAGACCGGGTTGCGCGCCTTCGTGACCAACCACCCCGAGGTGAACGACTACGCGCGCTTCCGCGCCGCCGGCGAGCGCTTCGGGCGCGACTTTCGCCGCTGGCCCTCGACCGCGCGCAGCGGCCTGCTGCGCTGGAACGACGTCGACCCGACCCTCGTGCGCTACCACCTCTTCGCGCAGTGGATCGTCAACGGCCAGATGGAGGAGCTCTCCGCCCGGCTCGCCCAGCGAGGCCAGACGCTCCAGCTCGACGTGCCCATCGGCGTGCACCCGCACGGCTACGACGTATGGAAGAGTCCCGAGGAGTTCGTCGCCGCCATGGCGATCGGTTCGCCGCCGGACGACTTCGCCCGCGACGGCCAGAACTGGGGCGCGCCGCCGCCGAACCCGGCGCGCGGACGCGAGAGCGCCCACTTCCAGTTCCGCGAGGCGCTGCGCGCGCACATGCGCGTCGCGGGGGTCGTGCGTATCGACCACGTCATGGGGCTCCAACGCCTCTACTGGGTGCCCGACGGGGCGCCGGCGAGCGACGGCGTCTACGTGGCGATGCCCTTCCGCGAGTTGCTCGGCGTCATCGCCATCGAGGCACAGCGCCACGGCGTCGACGTGGTCGGCGAAGACCTGGGCACGGTCGACCCCGAACTGCGCGGGGCCCTCGAGCACGAGGGACTGCGCCGCAGTTACGTCGTGCAGTTCTCGATCGGCCCCGACGGCCTCGATCCCGTGCCCGCGGGGGCGATGGCCTCCTTCGACACCCACGACACGGCCACCTTCCACGGCTGGTGGAGCGCCGCGGACATCACTGAACGGGTCGCGGTCGGTCAGCTCGACGCGAGGGACGAACCCGACGCGCGCCGCGAGCGTGACCAGCGCCGCCACGAACTGCTGGGGGCGCTGCGCCTCGCGTCCGATACCGCGCCCGAGGACGTCCTCGAGGCGGTCTACGTCGCGCTCGCCGACAGCGACGCCGGACTCGTGATGGTCGAGGTGGAGGACATCCTCGGCTCCACGACCGCGGTCAACCTGCCCGGGACCGACACGCAGCGCCCGAACTGGTCCCAGCAGAACGAGCTCAGCCTCGAGGCGATGGCGTCGTCGAACATGCTCGGCCGGGCGCTCGCGACGTTGCGCGAGCGTCGCGGGTTCGCCTCCACACGCGCGCGCGAGGACGCCCCCACGGTGACGCGGCTGAGCGACGAGGACGTGCACCTCTTTAACGAGGGCCGTCACTTCCGTCTCTACGATCACCTCGGCTGCCACGCCACGACCGTCGACGGCG
>JAKAZI010000069.1 GCA_021809495.1 Actinomycetes bacterium
CACCACCGAGGAAGTCGGCCTTGACCGCGAGGTCTCCGGTGCGCAGGTCGTCGTCGACGAAGATCTCGACCTCCACGGGTCCGACGAAGTTATACCCCTCGTTGATCGCGTGCTGGCGAACCGTCTCTTCGAGTTCACTGATCAGCGCCTTTTGGAATCCATCGAAGCGGTCGGCGTCTGATGGGCTCAACCACACGTGAATCTCGTTGGGCGAAATCGGGCCCTGATTCGTGAGCTGGCGCGTCAGGTCCACCTCACGGATGATTCGCGCTCCGATCTCGATCGGCTGTAGCCCACCCTTGAACGGACGCGCGAACGTCCGCTCGAAGAGCCGCTCCAGGCGGCTTTCCACAGACTTAAGCACCATAACCAACCAATGGTACTGGCCATCGCCCCGATAGCGTCGTCGTAACGGGGGGGTGCGAAGTTGGACTAATGTAACCAGGTCCCAGGGCGAGTGGCGAAATAGGCAGACGCGCAGGCTTCAGGTGCCTGTATCCGAAAGGATGTGGGGGTTCAAGTCCCCCCTCGCCCACCACTGTGATCGAACAGATTTTCTGGGACGTCTGAGCCCGAAACCACGATCGCTGGACCCCGCCGGCAGGTAACGGTTCCCCCGGCGTAACCGGGCCGAACCGTTCGCCAGCTCGTGAGACGGCGCGAAGGTCGACCTCGGCCCGGGCCCGCGTTTGGACCTTGTCGGTCGGGATCGTGAAGGATGGCGAGTCGGGGTACCGTGATTCAACTCCGAGGTGGGGCCGTTTTTTCCCCTTCACCCATTTTTCGTCAGGGGGAACGTAACGCGTGGATTGGTCAGTGCGTCTACGAACCGCCTCGCCGCGGTGGACCCGTCCGCGCCGCGCATCGTTACGAGTCGCCAGCGGTTCGATGCGGTTTCGCCCTAAACCCGATCCCGAGCCCTCACTCGCCTGGACGGCGCTGGTCAGTGACGAGTTCGCCCGCGTCCTCCCCAGCACGGTTCGGAGGCGGGGCACTACGCCGTGCTCGGTCCCGATCCCTGGCAGGTGATCTGGAACGCCGACCGATCGGGATTCATCGCACTCCTCGAGGCCCGGCACTGTCTCGTCTCGTGGCGCTCGCCCGTGGCCACCGAGTCACAACAGGCCGATTCGCTCGCCCGACTACTGGGTCACGCGCGCGCGTTGAAGAAACAGCTCTTCGCGGTGCCGGTCAACCAGACAACGGCGGACGCGGCGGTGGCTCTGGGCATGCGCGCCACCTGGATCGGGGCGGAGTGTCTCATCGACCTGGATCGGTGGACCCTTCAGGGCGGACGACGGCAGAAAGTGCGCTGGGCCCGTAGCCACGCGATCAAACTGGGATACGCCTGGCGTGAGGCGCACCCGCTCGAGCGTCGCGCAGACTTCGACGGGCTCCAGCGAATCGAGGAGCGCTGGAAGCAGGAGCGGCGCGAGCGACGCACCGACTCGTTCCTGCGCAATGAATTCACCGAACTCGCCCACCTGCGTCGTTACTTCGTGTGTGAGGGTCCGACCGGACTCGTCGCATCGATCACGTGCACGCCGGTCAACCGCTCGACGTGGTACCTCCAAGACCCGGTGCGAGATCCGAGCGCGCCCCGGGGAGCACTCGAGGGCGCGATGGCTCTCGCCCTGGACACATTTCGTGATGAGAGATACTCGTGGGCGTCGAACGGACCACTCCCGTTCTGGCGACCGGACGGCGTCCAGGACCGACCGCACCCCCTCGGCCCACTGGGCGATCGGGTGCTCAACTACTTCGATCGCCGCTACCGGTTCGCGCGTATCAACCAGTTCCGGTCCAAATTCCTGCCCGACGAAACGTGGCCGGTCTTCGTCGTTCGATCTCACCGGTTCGTGACCCCGCGCGCGATCGGTTCACTGGTGCGGGTTCTTACTCGCGCCATCGACTGAACTCCTCGATAACCCAACCGGTGCTCGAGTGCGGCGCCGTGTCCACTTTCGTCGGCGCGTGGCCCTAGACGTTGATCGACCCAGTGCGTACGATGGATTCGATCATGGGCCGAGCGCCGCGTCGATGGCGCGACAAGCAATCGGTTCCACCACCCACGACCCGCGACGGTCGTCGGCGCGTCAAAGAAGAAGGGGGATCATGGACGAGACCGCGACCTACGTCGTGCGGCCGCGGTCCACGCTCACGGAGGCGTCGTGACCGCTGAGCCGATTCTCCAGGCGAGCGACCTCGTCAAGCGGTTCGGTGAGTCAACCGCCGTCGACGGCGTGAGCTTCTCGATCAATTCCGGTGAGAGCTTCGGCTTCCTCGGCCCCAACGGTGCGGGCAAGACCAGCACGATGCGAATGATCTCGGCGGTCTCTCAACCGACCGCCGGGTCACTCAGCGTTTTCGGTCTCGATCCGCGCACCCACGGGCCAGCGATCCGTGGCCGGATCGGGGTCGTGCCCCAGGAGGACACGCTCGAACTCGAACTCTCGGTGCGACTCAACCTTGAGATGTTCGGTCGCTACTTCGACATACCCCGAGCGGTCCTTCGCGAACGCACCGCCGACCTCCTCGCCTTCACGCAGTTGAGCGAACGAGCGAACGATCGGGTGGAGGACCTCTCGGGGGGCATGAAGCGCCGGCTCACCATCGCCCGCGCGCTGATCAACCAGCCCGAGATCCTCATCCTCGACGAGCCGACCACCGGCCTCGATCCCCAAGCGCGCCACCTGCTCTGGGACCGCCTCTACCGTCTGAAGCGAGAAGGCGTGACGTTGATCATCACGACGCACTACATGGACGAGGCCGAGCAGTTGTGCGACCGGCTCGTCGTGATGGACCACGGATCGATCGTGGCCTCGGGCACGCCGAGGGAGTTGATCACGCATCACTCCACCCGAGAAGTCGTCGAGTTGCGTTTTAACACCGACTCGCACGACGGCTACCACGATCGACTCGCGCCTTTCGCGCAACGCCTGGAGATCCTGCCCGACCGGGTGCTGCTCTACGTCGACGAGGGCGATGAGACCCTGCGGCTGATCCACCAGGAAGACATCGCGCCGATGAGCGCCCTCGTTCGGCGTAGCTCGCTCGAAGACGTCTTCTTGCGCCTGACCGGGCGAACGCTGGTGGACTGACCGTGTCCACCCCGACCGATACGCGGCTCGGCTGGTCGAGGTGGCGACGCAGCTGGTGGTACCACGCGACGTACTACGCCCAGACGTGGCGTGGGTCGGTGGCGGGCACGGTCCTGTTTCCCATCTTCTACCTGGCCGCGCTCGGCGTCGGGGTCGGACACCTCGTCTCGGCCCATTCGGGTCTGGTCGACGGCCAGACCTACCTGCACTTCATCGCCCCGAGCCTGCTCGCCACGACGACCATGCAGCTCGGCGAGGGCGAGTCGCTCTGGCCCGTGCTGGCAGCGGTGAAGTGGATCCGGTCCTACCACGCGGCCGCGGCCACGCCCCTCGAGCCGCTCGACATCCTCATCGGAAAACTGTCGTGGGTCGTGACGAGGGCGCTCGCGACCGGCGTCGTCTACACCATCGTGATCGGGGCCTTTGGCGCGCTCCAGTCCTGGTGGAGCCTCGTGCTGCCCTTGATCGGCGGCCTGGTCACCCTGGCCTTCGCGGCGCCGTTCGTCGCTTACGCCGCCTCGGTGCAGTCCGACGCGTCCTTCATCGTGATCTACCGCTTCGCGATCGTCCCGATGTTCCTGTTCTCGGCGACTTTCTACCCCATCAGTGCCTACCCCGGATACCTGCAGCCCGTGGTGCAGTTCGTCCCGCTCTACCACGGGGTCGCTCTCGCGCGTTCGGCGGCCTACGGCCAGTGGCCCCTGCTACCCACCGTCGGACACCTCGCGGTTCTTCTGGCGATGTCGGTCGTCGGCGTCCTCTGGGGCCGCCGATCCCTTCGACGTCGGTTGGTGGACTAGTGCTCACGAGGACCCTGCCTCAATTCGGCTCGCGCCGGAGCATTCGAATCTTCGAGCGCAACCTCATGGTCTACCGATCGCAGTGGCTGATGCTGATCTCGGGCTTCTTCGAGCCACTGTTCTACCTGCTCAGTATCGGCATCGGGCTCAACCACCTCGTCGGTTCCGTGCCGGTCGGTGGTCGCCTCGTGAGCTACGCAACCTTCGTCGCGCCGGGCATGCTGGCGACGTCGGCGATGAACGGCGCGACGATCGACACCATCTTCAACACGTTCTTTCGACTCAAGATCTCTCACTCCTACGACGCCGTGCTCTCCACACCACTCGACGTCACCGACGTCGCCCTCGGCGAGGTGTGGTGGGCGTTGGCGCGTGCCAGCCTCTACGCGGCGTCGTTCATCGTCTGCATGGTGCTGCTCGGCGACGCCGGCAGCGCCTGGGTGGTGCTGTGCTGGCCGGCGGCCATCCTCACGAGCTTCGCGTTTAGCGCCATCGGACTCGCGGTGTGCACGTACATCCGATCGTGGCAGGACTTCGACCTCGTCACCATCGTGCAGCTCCCACTCTTCCTCTTCTCCGCGACGTTCTTTCCGATCTCGCTCTACCCCCGCTGGCTCGGTGCCGTCGTGGCGGTCTCGCCCCTCTACCAGTCAGCCGCCCTCATGCGCGGTCTATCCCTCGGCGTGTTCCAGTGGGTGATGATCGGCCGCGCGGCCTACCTCGCCGTCCTCGCGCTCGTCGGACTCAGACTCGCCTCGAACCGATTCCGGCGCATCCTCACGCCCTGAGTCAACGGGTGATCACCTCATCGCTCGCAAGTCCCCTCGCAGCGCTACCCCCGGGCCAGCGACCGAGTCGCTAACAGGCCAAGTCGGTGTCGTAGGTGGTACCCGAAACCACGACCTTTCCGTTTTGGGCGAGCAACAGTGGCGTGGTGCCCGTGATCGAGGACGTGAAACCAGGCGGCGTCAAACCAGACGACGTCGAGGAACAAGACTTCAGCCCCGCCTGCCAGTCGCCGGCGACGCTAGACGGCACGGCAAAGCCAGACCCCGTGATGGACGTCCACATCGAAGGCGAGGAGTAAATCCCGACCGGGATATTTGTGGCAGTCAACTCCGTAATCATCCCAGTGATCGTGGCCTGGTTGAGCGCGGTGTCGGTCGACCAACTGTTACCGGTCTCGATGTCGGCCCACCACATCGCCGGGGTGCCCGGTTCAGTGCTCACGGCCCAGTCGGCCTCGCTGCAGCCGATCGCCCAGGCCGCCTGTAGCGCGGACAGCGCGTGCCCCGACGCCTTGGGTTGATACGACGTTGAGTTCGTCTTGCAGGTGGCGGTGTCGGACTTCGCGTAGGCCAGGGCGTAACCCGTGTTGAAGTACGCCGACGGCGTCAATCCCGCCTTTATAGCCAGGCCCCACTGTGTACCCGCGTACTGGTTGGTGGTGAACGGACGGCCGTGCCCGAGGCCGATGATGGCGAAGGACATACCGCTCGGAGGGTTCGAGGATCCTTGCGGATACGACGCGTCGTACCCAGTACCGGAGTACATATAACTGGATGCTCCAGCGCGCTGCGCCAGCGGGACAATCCCCGTTATTGCGACGAGCGCTCCAACGGCGCCGACCCTCATCACCCGTGAGTACAGCCGACCCCGTGTCTTCATGTTGCCCCCCATGAAACGACGACGCCTCACCCGGCCTCATCAATGTTCCGGACATCGTAGTCCGCACGTGGCGCGAAAACGAGTGCTGCTTGCTCGCCTACTCGTTCCCGTCGCAGCGCACCTGTGACGTTACGTCCCTTGCGGCTGTCCCGACAGGACGTTGCGCCGACTCGTGTAGTCGTCGACATCGATCTCGCCCCGAGCGAGTCGCTCGTCGAGGATGTTGAGTGCGCTTCCTCCGGGCCAACCGTCACGCGCCCCGCCGCTGCGCGCCGCGCCGTCACGTCGCCGCTGCGACATCGAGAGCAGTAACGCTACGACCGCCACGATGAGGAGTAGAACGAGGAAGACGAGGAAG
>JAKAZI010000070.1 GCA_021809495.1 Actinomycetes bacterium
CGAAGCCGATCCGCTCGGTTGGTGTCGTGGTCATTCGTGCTCCTTGGTTTCGGGGTTGGCCGCGCGCATCGCGGCCGATCGTAAGAGGGCCGAGTCCGAGGCGACGGCGACGAACGAGTAGCCGTGGTCGTGGTACCAGGCGGTGGTGGCGGGGTCGCCCGCGAGGATGCCCGCCGCCTTGGCGGCCCCTCGGGCCGCGGCCGCCACCCGCTCGAGGGCGGCGCGGAACTCGGCCGACTCGAGCCGGCCCGGCACGCCCAGTGACGTCGAGAGGTCGCTCGGACCGATGAAGAGCACGTCGACGCCCTCGATCGCCGCGATGGCCTCGACGTGCTCGAGCGCGGTCGCCGACTCGATCTGCACGATGCCGAGGATCGAATCGTTCACCTCGCTCGAGCTGCGCGGGTCGGCGCCGAAGGAGCGCGCCCGGTTGTAGCCCGCGACCCCGCGGTCCCCGCGCGGCGGGTACCAGAGGTGGCGAATCGCGCCCTCGACCTCCTCGGGCGTGTCGAGTCGCGGGAACATGACCCCGAGCGCGCCGAGGTCGAGCACGTGGCCGACGCGGATCCGTTCGCTCGACTCCACACGTGCGACGACGGGCACCCCGTGGGCGGCGCCGGCGAGGATCTGGCCGACGAGGGCGTCCTCACCGCCCGCGCCGTGTTCGAGGTCTACGAGCAGCCAGTCGAAGCCGCTGAGCGCGCAGACCTCGGCGACGAGGGGCGAGCCGAGGTTGAGAAACGTGCCCCGGGTCGGGCGCGCGGTGCGAACTCGTTCGATGAAGGTGGCCATGGCATCCTTTCGTCGACGCCGAGCGCTGGACCGAGCGGCGCGGCTCCAGGTTAACCTCGAGTCTCGGGCGTGATTCCGGCGCCGAGAGGAGGTTGCCAATGTCGGCGAGTCGCATCGTCTCGGTACGCATCACCCCGGTCGCCTTCGCCGACCCGCCGCTGCTCAACGCGGTCGGGGTGCACGAGCCCTACGCGATCCGCGCGGTGCTCGAGGTGACGACCGAGGACGGCGTCGTCGGGCTCGGCGAGACCTACGGCGACGTGGGCCACCTCGAGCGACTGGGCCTCGTCGCCGAGGGGCTGCGCGGCGTCGACGTCTTCGACACGAACGCGGTCGCCCGACGGTGCGTCGAAACCCTCTCGGGTTCCGTCGGGGCCGACCGCCACGGTCTCACCGGCCACATCACCGCCACCGGTACGGCGCTGCGAGTCTTTTCGAGCTTCGAGGTCGCCTGTCTCGACGCCCAGGGCAAGCTGCTCGGACGTCCGGTCTCGGACCTGCTCGGCGGCGCGGTGCGCGAGCGCGTGCCCTACTCGGCGTACCTGTTCTACAAGTGGGCGGCCCACCCCGGGGCGTCGCCCGATCGCTACGGCGAGGCGCTCGACCCCGCGGGCATCGTCGAGCAGGCGCGCGCCATGGTGGCGACCTACGGCTTCTCGGCGATCAAGCTGAAGGGCGGGGTCTTCGAGCCTCGCCAGGAGATCGACGCCGTGCTCGCGCTGCGCGACGCCTTCCCCGCGTTGCCCCTGCGCCTCGACCCGAACGCCGCCTGGAGCGTGCCCACGTCGATCGCGGTCGGCCGCGAGCTCGCCGGCGTCCTCGAGTACCTCGAGGACCCGACGCCCGGGATCGCGGGCATGGCCGCCGTGGCGCGCGAGGTCCCGATGCCGCTCGCGACCAACATGTGCGTCGTCGGCTTCGAGGACATCGCCGAGGCGGTGCGTGAAGGCGCGGTCTCGGTCATCCTGTCCGACCACCACTACTGGGGCGGGCTGCGCGAATCGCAGTCCCTCGCGCGAATCTGCTCGACGTTCGACCTCGGGCTGTCGATGCACTCCAACTCGCACCTCGGGATCAGCCTCGCCGCCATGACCCACCTCGCGAGCGCCGTCACCAACCTCACCTACGCGCTCGACACCCACTGGCCCTGGAAGCACGAGGACGTGATCGTGCCCGGGGTGCTCGACTTCGTCGACGGGGCGCTCGCGGTGCCGACGGGCCCGGGTCTCGGCGTCGAACTCGACCGCGACGCGCTCGCGCGCCTGCACGAGCAGTACGTGGCCTGCGGGGTGCGCGAGCGCAACGACTCGCGCTATCGCCAGTCGATCGAGCCCACCTACGACCCGAGCGTGCCGCGCTGGTGATCGTCGGCTACGCCTACCCGTGGGACTTCGACGGCGACCCGGCGGCCGCGCCGCGCGCGGCCGAGCTCGGCTGTGACGTGGTGGCGCTCGCGGCGACCTATCACGCGAGCCGCACACCCAGCCCCCTGCACCCGACGAGGCGCGTGTTCGAGGTGCCGACGTCGGCCGCCTACGTCGCCCTGCGCCCCGAGGCCTGGCGGGGACGGCGCCTCGCACCGACGGGGCCCAGCTGGCCGGGCGGCGAGACGGCCTACGAGAACGCCGTGGCGGCGCTGCGCGCCGAGGGACTCGCCGTCGCCGCGTGGATCGTGGTCACCCACCACGACGAGCTCGGTCTCACCAACCCCGACCTCGTGGTGCGAAACGCCTACGGCGACCCCTACTCCTACGCGCTCTGTCCGAGCTCGCCCGAGGTGGTCGAGTACGCCGTCACGCTCGTCGGCGAGGTCGTCGCCACGGGCGCCGAGCACGTCGTGCTCGAGGCGTGCGGGCCCATGGGCGTCGTGCACTCGGGCGTGCACGACAAGCTCGAGTACGCCACCTTCGACGGGGTCGCCCGCGACCTGCTGTCGATCTGCTTCTGCTCGTCGTGCGCGCGTCGATTCGACGAGCGCGGACTCGACGCCGATGACCTCGCGCGCGGCGTGCGGCGCGCGCTCGCCACGCACGCGGGCTCGCTCGAAGAAGGCCTCGGCGACGACGTCGCCCACGCGCTTCGCGCGACGCGAGCGGCGGTCGCCGCGGATCTCCAACGCGCCGTGCTCGAGCGAATCGCCGCCTCCGCCCCCGGGGTCGGCGTCACCATCCACGCGTCGATGACCCCCGGGGCCACGGGTTCCTTCGTCGAGATCGGCGCCGAGGTGCTCGCGCGGGTCTCCTCGGTGGTCGCGAACGCCTGGGACGAGCGAACGGCGCTCACCGAGATCACCGCGCTCGCGATGCGCGCGAACGCCACGCGCGTCGGCGCGTACCTGCGCCTCGACCGCGGCTGGGCGCAGGACGACCTGTCGGCGCGCGTCGCGAGCTACCGACGAGCCGGGGTGAGCGAGTGGCACCTCTATCACCTCGGACTCGTGTCCGGCGCCGGACTCGCCACGGCGCGCCGCGTGGTCGAGGTTGCTCGAAGCGGCGAGGGGTCTTCGTGAACGAGACCGTGCTGCTCACCGGGTCGGCGGGCGAGATCGGCCGGCACCTGCGATCCTCGCTTCGCCGAGCGGGTCGGCGCCTGGTGTTGTTCGACGTGGCCGAGCAGGCACCGATCGAAGACGGTGAGGACGCCGAGATCGTCACGGCCTCCTTTAGCGACCCCGCGGCGATCCGCGAGGCCTGCGACGGGGTCGACGCGGTCATCCACCTCGGCGGACTCTCGACGGCCGGGTACTCCTTCGCCGACTACCTCGAGGTCAACGTCGAGGGGACCCGTCAGGTGCTCGAGGCGGCGAGGACGAGCGGCGTAGCGCGCGTGATCTACGCGAGCAGTCACCACGCCGTCGGGTTCCACCCGAATACCCCGGGATCGGTCGTGCCCGACTACCTCTTCGCGCGCCCCGACAGCTACTACGGCGTCTCCAAGGTGGTCGGTGAGGCGCTCGCGAGCCTCTATCACGACCGGTACGGTCTCGACGTGATCTGTGTGCGCCTCGGCTCGTACCGCAGCGCGCCGACCGATCAGCGCACCCTGTGGAACTGGCTGTCGCCGGGCGACTGCACGCGCCTCTTCGAAGCCACCCTCTCGGTCTCATCGCCGGGCTTTCGCGTCGTGTGGGGCGTCTCGGCGAACACCCGGCGCATCGCGTCACTCGACGAGGCCGCGTCGATCGGCTACGTCGCGCTCGACGACGCCGAGGACTACGTGGCGTCGGTCTCGCCCGAGCCCGAGCGCTGGGACCGGATCGGCGGGCTCTACAGCGAGCCGACGATCGACGACCCGCCGGGCTCGAGAACCGCGACGTAGAGGTCACAGAGGTTCCAGCCCGTGTGCGCGCCCTCGATCAGTTGACCGAGCGCGTCGAGCCCGCGGTGGCTGTCGTTCTCGCGCTTGATCGTGGCCCAGTCGAGTCCGGCCGCCCGCACCCGTCGCGTCGTGTCCGCGTCGACCCAGGCGCCACCGACCCCCTCGACGTAGTCGCGTCCGTCCGAGGTGCGCGCGACGAACGACGCGGGCCGCCCGAGGTCCGCGAGCATCGGCGCCATCGTCCAGGCGAACTCCTGGCAGCGTCCCCCGACGCCCGAGCCGCGCACGTGCACGGTGACCTCGCCGACCCCGATGACGCAGTGGCGACCGGACCGGCAGGCGAGCCCGGTGAGGACCTCGCCGAAGCGGGCGGCGGCGTCCTCGACGTCGCCCTGCACGGCGGCCCCGAGGGAGTGGACATCGTAGCCGAGTTCGAGCGCGCGCGATCGGGCCTCGTCGAGCAGCAGGGCCGGATCGGCGACCACCAGGTTGTCGTGGTGGGTGGCGGGCTCGATGTGCATCACCGCGCGCCGGGTCGCCGCCGCCGCTTCGACGCGCTCGGCGAGTGGTCCCGGTGGCACGTTGACGCGCTCGAGCAGGTCAGCGACCTCTTGCGGTGTCACCCGGTACTCGTAGGTGAAGCCCGACGCGACCCACGGCGCGCCCGAGACCACGTTGTCAACCATGATCAGCGTGCGCGACCGGGCGGTGGTGACCGAGCGAAGCACCGCGCCGCCGGCGATCATCGACGTGGCCGCGCGCAGCCGGTTGAGCGTCGTGATGTCGACGCCCGCTGCGAGGGCCGCGCGCCAGAGCAGGGCGAGCCCGTCGAGACCGAGCGGGTCAGCGGGCCATGCGCACAGGCTCGAGGCGCCACCCGAGACGAGAAAGAGGGTGAGCTGCGCGTCGGTCGTTTCACCCAGGAAGGCGATCAGTCGCTGGGCGGCGGCGAGGCTGCCCACCCCGGGCACGGGGTGCTCGCCGACCACGACGACGGCGTCCTCGCGCGGGTCGTGAAGGCCGTCGCTCACGATCAGGCGCCGCGCGACGCGTTCGCCGAGCGCGACGCTCGCCGCGTCGGTCATCTCCGCCGCGGCCTTGCCGAGCGCGACGATATCGACGCGGTCCTCGGACACGTCGGCGAGTGCGGCCGCACTCAGCGCGGCGAGGTCGAGGGTCACGAGCCACGAGCCCGCGATCGAGATCGCGTTCGCGGTCGGGTTGGGCGGCACGTGACTCCTGTTCGACGGTGTCGAGGGCCAATCTACTAACCGATCGGTAACGGCCCGGCGCGCCATCACCCGGGCCGGCCGTTTCGAGCGTGGCGAATTCGCACTAGAAATAGGGGCAGGCGTCACGGTAGACGTCAAAGTCCAGAAGGGAATGAACAATGTCGTTCACGGCTATCAACCCAGCCACCGAAGAGGTCATCGCGTCCTACGAGGCGCACACCCCTGAGCAGATCGAGTCGGCGCTCGCCGCGTCGGTCGTCGCCTTCAAGAGCTGGCGCAACACCCCGTTCAAGGACCGGGGCGAGTTGATGGTGCGCGCCGCGCAACTACTCGAAGACGAACTCGACCAGGCCGCCGCGATGCTGACGTCCGAGATGGGCAAGACCTTCACGTCGGCCAAGGGCGAGGTGATGAAGTGCGCGACCACGATGCGCTACTACGCCGAGCACGCCGAGTCGCTGCTCAGCGAGGAGATCATCGCGTCGCCCGCTTCGCGCAGCGGCATCCGCTACGAGCCGCTCGGCGCGGTGCTCGCGGTGATGCCGTGGAACTTCGCCCTCTGGCAGGCGGT
>JAKAZI010000014.1 GCA_021809495.1 Actinomycetes bacterium
TCAGGCCCACGGCGCTCGTGGCCACGCCGGCCTCGCGGCGAATGGCCTCGGCGAAGGGCACCTGGTAGCCCGGGGCGACCGGGATGTGCGCGCCGGCCACGTTGCCGCCCGAGGACGCATCGACGAGATCCACCCCCCGCTCGCGTAAGGCGTGGGCGAGGGTGACCGTCTGGGCGAGGTCCCAGCCGCCCTCGGTCCAGTCCGTCGCCGACACCCGCACGAATAGGGGAGCACCCGACAGGCGAGCGCGCACGGCCTCGACCACCTCGAGCAAGAACCGGGTCCGGTTCTCAAAGGAGCCGCCGTAGTGGTCGTCGCGATGGTTCGACAACGGCGAGAGGAACTCGTGGAGGAGGTAACCGTGCGCGGCGTGGATCTCGACCAGGTCGAAGCCCGCCGCCATCGCGCGGCTGGCGGCCGCGGCGAAGGACTCGACGAGGCCTTCGATCTCGCTCGTGTCGAGCGCGCGGGGTTCGGGATAGCCCTCGAAGGCGATCGCGGACGGGGCGACCGTCTGCCACCCGCCCTCGTCGAGGCGCGCGTGGGCGTGGTCGGCCCACGGCGCGAGGGTCGAGCCCTTGCGCCCCGCGTGCGCCAACTGGATACCGATCACCGCGCCGTAGTCGTGGGCGAAGTCCACCACCGGCCGCCACGCCGCGGCCTGCGCGTCGTTCCAGAGTCCGGGGCAGCTCAGCGATATCCGACCCGCCGGCTCGACCGCGGTGGCTTCGGCCATGATCAGGCCGGCCCCGCCCGTGGCGAAGGCGCCGAGGTGCACGCGGTGCCAGTCACCGACCACGCCGTCCGTGGCGGAGTACTGACACATCGGGCTCACCCACGCGCGGTTCTTCACGGTGCAACGACCGATCGTGAGAGGAGAAAATAATTCAGACACGCGACATCCTTCATTCGTAACGGCCCTCAATCTACCGGCGCGGGTCAGCGAACTTTGCACCGGGGCGAGCCTCGGTAGACTGGTCCGAACGAAATTGACCGGTAGGGAGACTCGTGCGAATAGCGAACGTTGATGGCCGTGCGGTGATCGTCCTCGAAACGGGTTTCGTAGACATCGCACGGGCCTCGAACGGACGCTTCGCCTCGTCAACGCGCGAGCTTCTCGGACGAATCGACGAGTTGACTTCGTGGTTCGCCGACGAGGCGCCGACCCCCACCGAAGCGATCGAACGCGATGAGCTCGAAGCGAGTCGTCGCCTCGGGCCCGTGGTCGAAGCGCCGAGTCAGATCTTCGCCGTCGGACTCAACTACCGCACCCACGCCGCGGAGATGGGCCTCACGCCGCCGCCCCAGCCCATGATCTTCGCGAAGTTCGCGTCGTGCCTCGCGGGTGCGAACGCGTCGTTCCCGATCGTCTCGCCGCGCACCGACTGGGAGGCCGAGCTGGTGCTCGTCGTCGGACGAGGCGGGCGCGATATCACGACCGACGCCGCGCTCGACGCCCTCGCCGGCTACTGCGTTGGTCAAGACGTGAGCGATCGTGACCTCCAGATGGCCGGGTCGCCGGCTCAGTTCAGCCTCGGCAAGTCACACCGAAACTTCGCCCCCGTCGGCCCGTGGATCACGACGCGCGACGAGGTGCCCGACCCCAACGACCTCGAGATCGTGTGCCACGTGAACGACGTGACCTTCCAGGACTCGACGACCCACGACATGGTCTTTCACGTGCCCGAGATCGTCTCGTACGTCTCGTCGGTCTGTGAGCTGCGGCCCGGTGACCTGATCTTCACCGGTAGTCCGCACGGGGTGGGCCAGGGCCAGAAGCCACCGGTCTTCCTGCGCTCGGGTGACCGCGTCGTGACGACGATCGCCGGACTCGGCACGCTGCGCAATCACGCCGAATAGGCGCCGAATCGTAAAACGTGACGATGCGTGATCCCTACTTCGTCGCAGTACGTGCGTGACGTTCCGTCGCCGCCAACGCTGCCGCTGAGGTCGGCCGTCGACGGGGTCGTGGTCGGGCTGGGGAGATTTGAACTCCCGATCTCTCGGCCCCCAGCCGAGCGCTCTAGACCAAACTAAGCCACAGCCCGTGAGCGTTCCATGATAGCCGTTCGACCCTAGGCCGATTGGCGATGAGCGCCGTGTGCTTGGTCGGGATTGGTGAGCCAGGCCCTCGCCTCGAAGAGGAACGCGATGGTCTCCCCGGTCGCCTTGGCCCGGAGCGCCTCGAGAATCCGCTCATCGAGTGCGTTGAGTAGTTCGACGTTGGACATCCTTCTCCTATCCGCCGGCGACGGCCGTCACCACTTCGACGACCGCCCCGTCTTGGACTGTTGTTGCATCCCACTGACTCTTACTCACGACGTCCCCGTCGATCGCGACGGCGACGCCGCGGTCACTGATGGACAGCGCCGTGAGCACGGCACGCACCGATCTACCCGCGAGGTCGTGAGCGGCACCGTTGACCGTGATCACGACGGCGTGATGGCGTCCAGGGCGTCCTGGGCCGCGAGCGGCGCGAGGGTGACCCCGTGACGGTAGTGACCCGACGACCACGACCACCCCGGTTCGCTGAGCGCGACGAAGAACGGGCGCAGGTCCGTCGTCGCTGGGCGAAGGCCGTTGCGGATCTCGAGGAGGGGAGCCGCTTCGAGTTCGGGCACGATGTCTAGCCCGTCGCGCAGCAGGCGCTGGAGCTCGCCGACCTCGACGAGCGGCTGGGGCTTCTCCTCGGCCGTGGCACCGAGCACGCAGTACCCACCCGGCCGACTGACCATGTAGAACGCGCGGCCGCGCACGTAGGCCCGAACGGTGGGCAGCGAACTGCGATCGAGACTCGAAACGCGCACGGTCACGCCGCGCACGGGGCGCACCGTCGGCGATTTGGGGACCGTGAGGCCGCCCGGCAGTCCCTGCGCGCCGGTCGCGACGATGCCGTAGTCGGCGCGGGTGAGGCCCGAGTCGGTCTCGACCTCGACGCCGCTCGCGTTGCTGCTCGCGCGAAGCACCCGCTCGCGCACGAGGCGCACGCCGAGGGTCTCGTTCGCCTCCATGAGGGATTGGACCGCGTCGTCGGGGTCGAGCCAGCCGTCGTCGGCCATCAGCAGCCCCTCGGTGATACGCGTGGAGAGGCCCTCGAAGGGCTCGGGTTCATCACGACGATCGAGCGCGCGCATGGGCGCACCGAACTCGGTGGCGACGGAACGGAATTGGTCGATCAGACGTCGGTCGCTCGCGTCCCAGCCGACGATCAGCGTGCCGGTCTGGACGATCGCCACCTCGCGGTGCGTGATCGCAGCGATCTCGCGAGCCATCTCGCGCCACGCGTCGATCGCACCGCGTTGGAAGCGGTAGTTCGCCTCCTCGCCGGGGGCGATCTCGGCCGTCGGAGCGATCATCCCGGCCGCGGCGTACGTCGCGCCCTTGGCCGGATCGGGATCGAAGAGGGTGACCGCGTGACCGCGTCGCGCCAGTCGAAAGGCCGTGGCGAGTCCGATGATGCCCGCGCCAACGACCACGAGTGAGGGATGTTCGTGTGCCACCCCTTCAGCGTAGGTCGCGGTCACGAGTCCGAAATTCGATATAGTGGCGGCGGGTCAGCGCTGCCCCGTTCGGTGACGCTATGACAAGAACCCTCTACGACCCCTTCTTCGAGCACGACGCCTGCGGCGTCGGGATGATCGCGGACCTCACGCGTTCACCGAGCCACCAGACGGTGCGCGACGCCCTCACGATCCTCGAGAACCTCGAGCACCGAGGCGCGACGGGAGCGGACCCCGATTCGGGTGACGGCGCCGGCATCCTCATCCAGATCCCCGACGCGGTTGTGCGCTCGTGGTTCGGCGACCTCGTGCCACCCGTTGGTGAGTACGGGATCGCCCACTGGATGATCGACCGTACGCGTGACCCGAACGACGTGCGTCGCGACGTCGCCGACGCGGCCGCGCGCGCCGGCCTGCGCGGTCTCGCCTGGCGCGACGTCCCCGTGAACTCCTCGATCCTGGGTGCGACGTCGGCGGCGAGCGAACCGGCCTTCGCGATGCAGCTGCTGACGGGCGTGCAGGCGATGTCCACGCGCGAACTCGACGACGCCCTGTTCTGCCTCCGGCGCCTCGTCGAACACGCCGGAGGCGTCTACGCCTCCTCGTGCTCGGCGAGCGTGCTGATCTACAAGGGCATGCTGAGCGCCCCCCAGCTTCGCCGCTACTTCGCCGACCTGACAAACCCCGAACTGTCTTCGGCGGTCGCGGTCGTGCACAGTCGCTTCTCCACCAACACCCTGCCGCGCTGGGAGCTCGCCCAACCGTTCCGTTACATCGCCCACAACGGTGAGATCAATACGATCCGGGGGAACCGAAACTGGATCCACGCGCGCGAGACGACCCTGCGCGCTCCGACCCTGCCCGTTGACCTGTCCGAACTCACGCCCATCATCACCGAGTCGATGAGCGACTCGGCGAGCTTTGACGAGGTCGTCGAGCTCTTGGTGAGGGGCGGGCGCACGTTGCCCCACGCCATCTTGATGATGATCCCCGAGGCGTGGGAGCGTTCGACGGCCATGGACGAGCAGCGCCGCGACTTCTACCGCTACCACGCGGCGCTGATGGAGCCGTGGGACGGCCCCGCGTCGATCACGTTCTGCGACGGAACCGTCGTGGGCGCCGTGCTCGACCGCAACGGACTGCGACCCGCGCGCTACTGGGTGACCGACGACGACCGGGTCATCTTCGCCAGCGAGGTCGGCGTGCTCCCGATCGATCCGAAGTCGGTCATTCGAAAGGGCCGCCTCCAGCCCGGCCGGGTCTTCCTCGTGGACTTGGCCAAGGGCCGGATCGTCGACGACGGCGAGGTCAAGGCTGACCTCGCGAGCCGCGCGCCCTACGGCGCGTGGCTGAACGAACAACAGGTCTCCCTCGAGGACCTCGACGCACGGCCCATGCTGCTGCCCAGTTACGCCTCGGTGCGCCAGCGCCAGCGCAACTTCGGCTACAGCGACGAGGACCTGCGCCTCATCATGCGACACATGGCCCAGGTCGGCGAAGAGCCCATCGGCTCGATGGGCTCTGACAGCGCCCTGCCGGTCCTCTCCGGGCGACCACGGTCGATCTTTGACTACTTCAGCCAGCTCTTCGCGCAGGTGACCAACCCACCGCTCGACGCGATCCGCGAGGAGTTGGTCACCTCCACGCGCGTGACCATCGGTGGGGAGGACAACCTGCTGAGCGAGTCAGCGGCGCACTGTCATCAGATCGTGCTGCCGTCTCCCGTACTCAGCATCGAGGACCTCGCGAAGCTGCGCTACGTCAACGAAAGCGACCACGTCAGTGGATTCGCTCCCATCGCGCTCGACGGACTGTTCCCCGTCGAGGGGGCGGCGAGGGACGGCGAGCGACTCGCCGCGGCGATCCAGCGCATCGCCGACGAGACGGTAGACGCGGTGCGCGCCGGGGCGAACCTCGTGATTCTCTCGGACCGTAACACCAGCGCGACCCACGCCGCGATCCCGAGCCTGTTGCTGGTCTCGGCGGTCCACCACCGTCTCGTCGACGAGCACCTTCGCACCCGCGCGGCGCTGATCCTCGAGGCCGGTGACGTACGCGAGGTGCACCACGTCGCGCTGCTCGTGGGTTTCGGCGCGTCCGCGGTCTGTCCGTACCTCGCCTACGAGACGATCGACGCGCTGGTGGAGCGCGGGGACATCGAGAACCGCGCCCCCTACGAGGCGAGGTACCAGTACGCCAAGGCGCTCACCAAGGGCCTGGTAAAGGTCATGTCCAAGATGGGGGTCAGCACCGTCGCGAGCTACGTGGGTTCGCAACTCTTCGAGTCGGTCGGCCTCGACGAGGCGCTGCTCGCGGACTACTTCCCGGGATTCGTCTCGCGCATCGGGGGCACCGGGATCGACCGGATCGCGAAGGACCTGCTCACCTGGCACCGCGCGGCCTACGCAGGTGAGTCCGTCCTCGTGCCCCTCGCCAACGCCGGGGAGTACCAGTGGCGCCGCGACGGCGAACTGCACCTGTTCAACCCCCACACGGTCCAAAAGCTCCAACACGCCACGCGCGAGGGACGCTACGACCTGTTCAAGGAGTACACGGCGCTCGTGGACGACCAGACGCGAGGGCGCCTGACGTTACGATCACTGCTCGACCTTCGACCGGCGCCCACCCCCACGCCCCTTGACGAGGTGGAGAGCGTGTCCTCGATCGTTCGGCGCTTCTCGACCGGCGCGATGTCCTACGGCTCGATCAGTGAAGAGGCGCACACCACGCTCGCGATCGCCATGAACCGGCTCGGGGCGAAGTCCAACACCGGCGAGGGGGGCGAGGACGAGGACCGCTTCGACACGAGCGATCCACGCCAGAACCGACGCTCGGCCATCAAGCAGGTCGCCTCGGGCCGATTCGGCGTGACGAGCCGGTACCTGGTGAACGCCGACGACCTCCAGATCAAGATGGCCCAGGGCGCCAAGCCGGGCGAGGGGGGCCAGCTACCCGGCTCCAAGGTCTACCCCTGGATCGCCGCGACGCGGCACTCGACACCGGGTGTCGGGCTCATCTCACCGCCGCCCCACCACGACATCTACTCGATCGAGGACCTCGCCCAGCTGATCTACGACCTGAAGAACGCGAACGACCAGGCTCGGATCCACGTCAAGCTCGTCAGTGAACAGGGCGTGGGCACGATCGCCGCGGGCGTCGCGAAGGCGCACGCCGACGTCGTGTTGATCTCGGGCCACGACGGCGGCACCGGTGCGGCGCCGCTCACGTCGTTAAAGCACGCCGGCACGCCCTGGGAGATCGGACTCGCCGAGGCCCACCAGACCCTCGCCGCGAACGGCCTGCGCAGTCGGGTGGTACTACAGGTCGACGGACAGTTAAAGACGGGCCGCGACGTCGTGATCGCTGCCATGCTGGGCGCCGAGGAGTTCGGTTTCGCGACCGCGCCGTTGGTCGTGTCGGGTTGCGTGATGATGCGGGTCTGCCACCTCGACACGTGCCCCGTGGGGATCGCCACCCAGAATCCCGCCCTGCGCGAACGCTTCACCGGCCAGCCCGAATTCGTCGAGCACTTCTTCGAATTCATCGCGAACGAGGTCCGCGAATACCTGAGCCACCTGGGGCTGCGCAGTCTGGACGAACTGATCGGCGACCCCTCGCACCTGGTCGTCGACGAGCCCGCGGCCGCCCAGCGTGGCGTCGACCTCGCGGCGCTGTTGCGTGCGGCACCCGAGGATCAGCGCCATCAGCGCGTACAGCAGGACCACGGCCTCGCCGACGCGCTCGATTGGAAATTCTTCGACGCGGCGCTCGACGCGGCGCGCGGCCGCACCTCCTTTACCTACGAAGGCCGGATCGAGAACGTGAATCGGACGGTCGGCACCCTGACCGGCAGCGCGATCACGCGTCTGCTGGGGGCCGAGACGCTTCCCGAGGACACCATCACGCTGCGCCTCGAGGGTTCGGCCGGCCAGAGCCTGGGCGCCTTCTTGCCCCGTGGACTCACGATTCGCCTGCGGGGCGACTGCAACGACTACGTGGGCAAGGGCCTCTCGGGCGGGCGCATCATCGTCCAACCACCCGACGAGTCAGTGTTCGAGCGCCACGAGAACATCATCGCGGGCAACGTGATCGGCTACGGCGCGACCTCGGGCGACCTGTTCGTGAGCGGGGTCGTGGGCGAGCGCTGCGGGGTGCGAAACTCGGGGGCGACCATCGTCGTCGAGGGGACGGGGGACCACGCCGGCGAGTACATGACCGGTGGCGTGGTGGCGATCCTCGGTGGCGTCGGCAAGAACCTCGCGGCGGGGATGTCCGGTGGCACGATCTACCTCTACGACCCGCAGCGGCGCGTCTATGACGTGCTGAGCGCCGGGGTGTACGAAGTCGAACCCCTCGAGTTCGAAGACGAGTCGACGCTGCGCGACCTGCTCGAGCGCTACCAGCGCGAAACGGAGTCCCCGGTGGCCGCGACGCTGCTCGAGACGTGGCGGGTCGCCCGGATGGACTTCGTTCGAATCGAGACCTCGGAGTACCAGCGCGCGAGAGACGAGCAGCGCAATGGGTAAGCCGACCGGGTTCCTCGAGTTCCCCCGGCGGGGTCCCAGCTATCGGCCCGTCGAGGTACGCCTGCGCGACTGGCGCGAGGTCTACGAGGCCCAGCGCGACGACGAGATCGCCGTGCAGGCCTCACGCTGTATGGACTGCGGCATCCCGTTCTGCACCCAGGGGTGCCCGCTCGGTAATCGGATCCCCGTCTTCAACGACGCCGTCTACCGCGAGCGCTGGGACGTCGCGGCCGCCCAACTCTTCGCCACCAACAACTTCCCTGAATTCACCGGTCGGCTCTGTCCCGCCCCCTGTGAGTCGGCCTGCGTGCTCGCCGTCGGCGACGAGGCGGTCACCATCGAACGCGTCGAGCACGAGGTCGCCGAACACGCCTTCGCCCGCGGACTGCCCGTGCAGCGCGTCCCGACTCACGAGAGCGGTCACCGGGTGGCGATCGTCGGGTCGGGTCCGGCGGGGCTCGCCGCGGCGGCCCAGCTGCGCGGCGCCGGGCACGCCGTGACCGTCTACGAGCGCGCCGACGCGATCGGCGGACTACTGCGCTACGGCATCCCCGCCTTCAAGCTCGAGAAGTCGGTGCTCGACCGTCGCCTCGATGCGATGCGCGACGCGGGGGTCAACTTCGTCACCTCGGTCACCATCGGACCGGCGGGGACGCCGCTCGACGTGCTCCAGCAGCACTACGACGCGGTCCTGCTCGCCGTCGGCTCGACGACGCCGCGCCTGATCCCGGTGCCCGGAGCCCACCTCGACGGCGTCATGCCCGCGATGACCTACCTCGAGGCGGCGAACCGGGCGGTCGCGTCGGCTGCGGACAGCCCGATCGACGCTCGCGACAAAGACGTCCTGATCCTCGGCGGCGGCGACACCGGGGCGGACTGCCTGGGCACCGCCCATCGTCAAGGCGCGCGTTCGGTCACCCAGATCGAGATCCTCGAGCGCCCGCCCGAGCAGCGTCCGCCCGACCAGCCCTGGCCGACGATGCCTCGACTCTTTAAGACCACGTCGGCGCACGCCGAGGGGGGCGAGCGGGTCTTCGCCACCGAGACCGTCGAATTCCTCGGCGACACGAACGTCTCCTCCGCGGTCCTGCGCCACCACGGCACCGGCGAGTCCGAGACCGTCGCGGCCGACCTGGTTCTGATCGCCGCGGGCTTCACGGGGCCCGACCTGGCCGCCCTGGGCCTGGACGACCCGGCCGTGACGACGGCGCGCGCGACGCTGGTGGTGGATAACGCGTGGCGCACGCCGATCCACGGTGACGCGCCGGTCTTCGCCTGCGGCGACGCCGTGCGCGGCCAGAGCCTGATCGTCTGGGCCATCGCCGAGGGGCGCAGCGCCGCATCGGCGCTCGACGCCTACCTGATGGGCAGGGCCTCGCTTCCCGCGCCCGTTGAGCCGTATCGAACCTCGTGGTGACGCGCGACGGTCGAACTTTGTAGCATCGACCCAGAGGAACGGAGACGCCATGCAAAGCACGATGCAAGAAGGACCACTTCTGATTCGGGGCATTCTCGAACACGGCGAGTGGATCTACGCCAGTAAGACCGTGTACACCGTCACCGCCACCGGCGTGCAAGAGGCGACCTTCGCCACGGTCACCGAGCGTGCCGAACGCCTCGCCGCCGCGCTTCGTCGGCTCGGCATCGGCGACGGCGATCGAGTCGCCACATTCATGTGGAACAACCAGGTCCACATGGAGGCCTATTTCGCGGTCCCGGCGATGGGTGCGGTGCTGCACACCCTCAATATCCGGCTCTTCCCCGAACAACTCGCCTTCGTGATCAATCACGCCCAGGACCAGGTCATCATCATCGACCACACCCTGATCCCACTCCTGGCCAAGGTGCGAGACCAGATCCCCACGGTCAAGCACATCATCGTCAACGGACCCGACGAGAGCGGCGTGCTCGGCGAGACGATCGACTACGAGCAGTTCATCGGGGCCGAGTCGCCGGGCTTCGTCTGGCCCGACCTCGAGGAGCGCTCCGCGGCGATCATGTGTTACACCTCGGGCACGACCGGCAACCCCAAGGGCGTCGTCTACTCGCACCGGTCGATCTGGCTGCACTCACTGGCCTCGACGAGCGCGAACTCGATCGCGCTGAGTGAGAAGGACCGGTGCCTGCTCATCGTGCCGATGTTCCACGTCAACGCCTGGGGGGCCGTCTACACCGCCTTCTTCGCCGGTACCGAGTTGATCATGCCCCAGATGTTTCTGCAGGGAGAACCCATCGTCAAGATGATCCGCGAACTGCGACCCACGATCTCCCTCGGTGTGCCGACCGTCTGGAACGACGTGTTGCGCGCCGCGGAGAACGACGCCGACGCCGACTTCTCCTCGTTGCGAGGCATCCTCGCCGGCGGCTCGGCGGTGCCGCGCACGATGATCGAGACGTTCCGCGACCGCTACGGGCGCAACATGGTCCAGGGGTGGGGGATGACCGAGACGAGCCCGCTGGCGGCGGTCTCGATCCCACCGGCCGGCACGCCTCCCGAGCAGGAGATCGAGTATCGAGCGAAGGCCGGTCGCGTCGTCGCCGGGGTGGAGATGCGCATCACCGACGACGACGGGTCGGTACTGCCCAAGGACGGCCAGACCGTGGGCGAGTTCGAGATCCGCGGTCCGTGGGTCACCGGTTCGTACTACGGCGTGGACGCGCCCGAACGATTCCACGACGGCTGGCTGCGCACCGGCGACATCGGCACCCTCGACCACGAGGGCTTCATGGTCATCAGTGACCGCACGAAGGACGTGATCAAGTCCGGCGGCGAGTGGATCAGTTCGGTGGAGCTCGAAGGTACCGTTATGGCCCACCCGGCCGTCTTTGAGGCCGCGGTCATCGCGGTGCCCGACGACAAGTGGCAGGAGCGTCCGCTGTGCTGCGTCGTGCTGCGGCCCGGCGCCAGCGCGAGCGCGATCGAGCTGCGCGACTTCCTCGCCGAACGGGTGGCGAAGTGGTGGCTGCCCGAGCACTGGACCTTCATCGAGTCCATCCCCAAGACGAGCGTCGGCAAGTTCGACAAGAAGGTGCTGCGCGCGCAGTACGCCGCCGGCGAGTTGGACGTCGAGACCCTCGCGTCGTGACGTCGTTCTCGGACCTCGCCGACGAGGTGGCCTCCCTGGAGCAGCGCGTCAGCGACGCCGTCTTTGACGCCGTACGGGCCCAGCTGCGTGACGGCGCCGACGACGCGGCGCGCGACGTCGAGCGCCAACTCGCGCGCGCCCGTCGCAGCCTGCAGAAGGCCGAGGCGATCCTGCGCGGTGTCTCGACGGACTAGTCGAGGTCGTTGACGGCGTCGATCAGGTGGCGCAGTTCGACGTAGCGTCGCCCGTCGAAGTCGAAGGTCAGCGCGTCGGCCTCGAAGCGATAGCCGTCGCCGAGGGCCAGTTGGGGCACGCGACGCCCCAGCGCCGCGAGGTTCTCGAGCGACAGCGGCCGACGCAACCCGATCCGGCCCCGACCCTCGTGCACGCTGAAGTCGATGAAGTTCGCGTAGAAGTGGTCGATCTCGCGCTGCACCTCGTCGAGCGAGTGACAGAGTTTGAACAGCGCCGCCGCGTCGGCGTCGAGGTAGCCGGCGGCGATGACGGACTCGTCGATGAATCGCAGCCACGACTCCCAGTAGGTCCCCTCGGCCGTGTCCACGAGCACCACCGGCGCCGGACCACCCTTGCCGGTGTGCAGCAGCGTGAGGATCTCGAAGACCTCGTCCATCGTCCCGAGTCCGCCGGGGAAGAATACGAAGGCCAGCGACTCCTTGGTCAGGGCGACCTTGCGCGTGAAGAAGTACTTCATCTCCACCAGTCGACTCTCGGCGTCGACGTAGGGGTTCGAGCTCTGCTCGAAGGGCAGCGCGATGTTGACCCCGAGCGTCTCGTCGAGTCCGGCTCCCTCGGCCGCCGCCTCCATGATCCCGGGTCCGGCGCCCGAAACGGTCATCCACCCACGCGCGGCCATGCGCTCGCTGAGCGAGCGCGCCATCGCGTAGAGGCGCGACGTGGGCGCGGTGCGCGCCGAGCCGAAGACAGTGAGCTTTGGTCGATCGCGCCACGGCGAGAACATCCGCGCCGCATCCAGCAGTTCTCGCATCGCGGTGGCGGCCACGCGCAGGTCTCGAACGTCGTGACCGGACTGGACGAGCGACGACACGTCCTCGAGCAGCTCGCGCACGCGGGACAACTCGGCGGCGTCGGCGACGCCGATCAACCCGCTCTCTTGGAGGAATGCCTCAACGGCCGGATCGGTCACAGTGCCTGGTAGAGCGTGCTGCGCTGGATCAAGGGTCGACCCAGGGGGGCGACCAACTCGTGCAGGTGCGCCACGTCGAGCTCCTGGCCGTGCACCGCGCCGGCCGCGCGCGAGATGTTCTCGTCCATGAGTGTCCCTCCGAGGTCGTTCGCGCCCGCACCGAGCACTCGTCGTACGCCGTCGATGCCCATCTTGACCCAGCTCACCTGAATGTTGTCGATCAGGGTCGCGTAGTGCAGGCGTCCCACCGCGTGGATGAGGACCGCCTCTCGGAACGTCGGGCCCTTTCGTGCGCGACCGCGCAGGAAGAGGGGCGTCGCCATGTGGACGAACGGCAGGGGGACGAATTCGGTGAAGCCTCCCGTTTCCAGTTGCAGCTCGCGCGTCACCATCAGGTGCGTCGCCCACGCTGCGGCACCCTCGACGGCGCCGAACATGATCGTGATGTTCGAGTGCAGTCCCACGTGGTGGGCCGCGCGGTGCACGTCGAGCCACTGTTGGGTGTTCAACTTGTCGGGGCACAGGATCGCGCGCACGTCGTCGTCGAGGATCTCCGCCGCGGTGCCGGGCAGGGTCTTTAGACCCGCGTCGCGCAGGCGGGCCAAATACGTCTCGAGGTCCTCGGCGTTTCGCCGCGCGCCCTCGAAGACCTCGAGGGCGCTAAAGGCATGTATGTGCATCGTGGGCGACGCGTCGTGCACCGCGCGCACGACGTCGAGGTAGTAGTTGCCGTCGAAGTTCGGGTGGATGCCGCCCTGGAGACAGACCTCGGTAGCGCCGCGCTCTTCGGCCTCGCGAACGCGCTCGGCGATCTCGTCGAGTCCGAGTAGGTAGGGCTCACCGCGCAGATTGAGTGAGAGCGGTCCCTTGGAGAATGCGCAGAAGCGGCACTTGAACGTGCAGACGTTCGTGTAGTTGATGTTTCGGTTCACGACGTAGGTGATCTCGTCGCCCACCAGTTGGCGCCGAACGTCATCGGCGAGTTCGACGATCGCGTTGAAGTCACCGCCGCGGGCGTTGAACAGCGAGACCAACTCACCGTGTTCGAAGGCGTAACCGGGTTCGTAGCGCGCGAGGATCTCCTCGACCGCCGAGGTGTGTACGCGCGAGACCGGGGCCTCGGGTGGGGGCGTATCGGCGCCCGAGGCCCACGCGTCGTCGCGGGCGAGTCCCGTGGCGTCGGCGCTCGCCAGCACGAAGGGACGCACGTGGTCGTGGACGAACTCCTCGTGGCGACCGAGGTGCGCGGGGTAGATCGCGAGCCGAGGGACCAGGTGCAGTCCGCGCAGTTCGACCTGTCGGCGAAGAATCCCGACGGCCGGCCACGCGCGTTCGGGATTCACGTGATCGATCGTGACCGGCGAGATCCCGCCGAAGTCGTCGATGCCGTAGTCCAAGAGCCCGGCCGGTTCGTCACTGAGGTTCGGTGGGGCCTGGAGGTGGATGTCGTCGGGCAGCAGCAGCCGCGCGACGGCGATCGTCCAGTGGAACTCCTCGTCACTCGCCGGGGGCTCGTGCGCCATGGCCGTGCGCGCCTTGGGCAGGAAGTTCTGGATGATGACCTCTTGGACGTGACCGAACTCGAGGTGCGAGGTTCGGATCGCCTCGAGCGCCTCGATCCGCTCGGCGCGAGACTCGCCGATGCCCACGAGCAATCCGGTTGTGAACGGGATGCGCAACTCACCCGCGAGTCGCAGGGTGTCCAAGCGCCGCTGGGGGTCCTTGTCGGGCGATAGCCGGTGGGCATCGAGGGTGGCGAGCGACTCGAGCATCATGCCCTGGGACACCGACGAGGCGCGCAGTTGATCCAGTTCGTGGCGATAGAGGGCGCCCGCGTTGATGTGGGGCAGCAGACCCGTGCCGTCGAGCACCATCTGCGCCGCGGTGGCGAGGTAGTCGACCGTCGAACGATACCCCCGGGCGGCGAGCCAGCGCGCCGCCTCGTCGTATCGCAGCTCGGGCCGTTCGCCGAGGGTGAAGAGCGCTTCGCTGCAGCCGGCGTCGCGGCCCTCCTCGGCGATCGCCATCACTTCGTCGAGCGACAGATACGGGGCGCTCACGTGCGCGGGCGCCTGGGCGAACGTGCAGTAGCCACACCGGTCGCGGCACAGTTTCGTCAGCGGGATGAAGACCTTGGGCGAGTACGTGACCACGGCGCCATGGGCCCGTCTCGCCAGGTCGACCGCCGCGGGCGCCAGGTCACTGGCGGTCGCGTTGACCAGGTCTGACACGACGCCAACGCGGGATTGCTTCGTCATGGGTGCATCCTACTGGCGCCACTACGGCGCGCTGCGCTCGGTGGACCCGCCGTGTCGAAAGGCTCACGAGGAACCCGGCACCAACTTCGTACGCACGGTCGCGAGCAGTTCGTCGTAGGAAGCGATGAACGCGGCGACGCCTTCGTCCTCGAGGCGTTGGGTGACCTCCGCGAGATCGACGCTCGAGCCGAGTGCGTCCAGGGTGGCGAGGGCGGCGCCAATCCGTTCGCCGTCTCGCAGTATCGAATCACCGTAGGACCCCCGCGCCAACGCGGCGGCCAGGGTCGCGTCGGGCATCGTGTTCACCGTCTCGTCGGCGGCGATCGAGTCGACGTACAGCAACTCGTCGTACGCGGGGTTCTTGGTCGACGTCGACGCCCAGAGCGGCCGTTGCACCTGCGCGCCGCGCGCGAGGAGTCCCTGCACTCGCGCGGCACCGACCACGTCCTGGTACGACGCGTAGGCCCGCGCGACCTGCGCCACGGCGACGGACCCGCGCCGGGGGTCTTCTGGCGCGAGGAGTTGGTCAACCGCGACGTCGAGTCGAGACACGAAGAACGACGCGACGCTCGAGACGCTCGAGACGTCGTGGCCGTGTTCGATGGCGCGTTCGATCCCGCTCGCCCACGCGTCCATGACCTCGAGGTAACGCTCGATGGAGAAGATCAGGGTGACGTTTACGTTGATGCCGTCGCCGAGAACCGTGCTGATCGCTTCGAGGCCGGCTCGGGTGGCCGGGATCTTGATCATGACGTTCGCTCGGCCGACGGCGGCGGCCAGCCGACGCGCGGCGGCGATGGTCGCCTGGGTGTCGTGGGCGAGTCGCGGCGAGACCTCCAGGGAGACGAAGCCATCGAGGTAGCGCCGCCGCCCGGCGGCGAAGTCGGCCCGGGAGGCCTCGTGGACTCCAGCCAGTACGTCGCAGGCGTCGCGCACGTCCGCGACCGCGAGGTGTTCGAACACCGTCTCGGGGTCGTCGCTCGCGAGTCCCGCGATGCGCTCGTCGTACGCGCTCGAGGTCGCGAGCGCCTTGGCGAAGATCGACGGGTTGGAGGTCACCCCGCGAACGCCCTCGGCCACGTAACCCGCGAGGGTCCCGTCGTCCAGCCAGTCGCGTCGGATGTTGTCGATCCAGGGACTCTGGCCGACGTCGTTGTACAGGTCGTCTAAGCGGGTCACGACGAGGCTCCTAACCATTCACGAACGTGGTCGACCAAGCGCTGTGCGCTGATGTTGAAATAGTCCAGGACGTAGTCACCGGGTGCCGAGATACCAAAGGAGTCGATACCGATCGCGTGATCGACGTAGCGCGCCCAGCCGAGGGTCGCGCCCGCTTCGAGCGAGACCGACGGCGTCGCTCGACGCAGCACCGCGTCGCGGTACTCGCGGGGCTGCTCCTCGAAACAGGTCCAACACGGCAGGGCGACCACGCGCGTGACGACCCCCTCGGACGCGAGCAGATCGCACGCCTCGAGTGCGGCCGAGACCTCTGAACCCGTAGCGACCAGGGTGAACACGGCGTCATCGGCCTCTCGCACGACGTAGCCGCCGCTCGCCGCACCGGCGCGCGAAGCCCGGCGGTCATCCTCGCTGAAGACGCTGACGTCCTGGCGCGAGAGTACGAGGGCCGTGGCGGGTGGGTTGTCGTCGCTCAGGTACGCCTCGATGAGGTCCAGGGTCTCGTTGGCGTCCGACGGCCGCACGACGTGCAGGTGGGGCATCGCGCGAAGCGCCATGAGGTGTTCAATGGGCTGGTGGGTCGGTCCGTCCTCGCCGACGCCGACCGAGTCGTGGGTGAAGACGAACAGCGTGCTGACCCGGCTCAGTGCGGCGAGGCGAATCGCCGGACGGGCGTAGTCACTGAAGACGAAGAACGTCGAACCGACGGGGCGAATGCCGCCGTGGGCCGCCTGACCGACGAGCACGGCCCCCATCGCAAACTCACGTACGCCGTAGTGAATCTGGCGACCACCGGGGTGGGTCGCTCCCTGGGGCTCACTTCCGAGCACCACGCCCGTATTGTCCGTGAGGTCGGCCGATCCGGCCGTCAGGCCCGGTGTGTGCGACGCCCAGGTGTCCATCGCTCGCTGCATCGCCTTTCGCGTGGCGACGCGGCTCCCGCTGGGGAAGTAGTCGACCGGCACCCGTTCGCCGAGGGCGCCGTTGGTGTCGTATTGACGGCGCAGCCGCGATCCACGATCCCCAGCCGCGACCATCGCCGCTTCCCATCGCGTGTGCTGGGCGCGGCGTTCCGCGAGGGCCTCCACCAGCGCCGAGGGCAGATCAGGGTCCACGTGGAACGCGAGGTCGTCAACCCCGAGGATCGCCTTCACTTGGGAAATGGCCTCGGCGCTGAAGGGCGAGCCGTGCGCCTCGCGTCGGTCCATCATCGTCGGGGACGGAAAACCGATATGGGAGCGAATGATCACCAGTGTGGGTCGTTCGGTCTCGGCGATGGCGCTCACGCCCGCCGCTTCGAGCGCGTCGAGGTCATTGGCGCGTTCGCCGAGCTCGATCACGTGCCAGCCGTAGGCGCGGAACCGCGCGGCCGCATCGTCGCGCATCGCCAGTTCGGTCGGGCCGTCGATCGTGATGTGGTTGTCGTCGTAGAAGACCGTCAGCCGGTCCAGGCCCAGTGAGCCGGCGAGCGACGCCGCTTCGTGGCTGATCCCTTCCTCGAGGCACCCGTCACCGGCGATCACCCAGGTACGGTGATTGACGAGGTCATCACCGAAGTCGGCGCGCAGGATTCGTTCGGCGATCGCCATGCCGACGCCGTTGGCGATGCCTTGACCGAGCGGTCCGGTGGTGACCTCGACGGTCGGCGAGACGCCGCGTTCGGGGTGACCGGGCGTGCGCGAGTGAGGTTGGCGAAAGCCCCGCAGGTCCTCGTCGTCGAGGTCGTAGCCGAAGGCCCGGGCGAGTCCGTACTGCAAAATCGACGCGTGACCGCAACTCAAGATGAACCGGTCGCGGTCCGACCACTGCGCATCCGTCGGGTCGTGACGCATGAGCCGAGAGAACAGGGTCACCCCGAGCGGGGACAGCGCCATCGCCGTTCCGCTGTGGCCCGACTTGGCCTGGGCCGGGGCGTCCATGGCCAACGTCATAATCTCGCGAATTGCGCGACCTTCAAGCTCGGTTGCGCCGGTAAATAAGTGGTCGACCATGGCTAGAACAGTACCTAACTTTCGAGTGCCCGCTCCGTGCCCGATACCCTGAGTCCGTGCTCCAGATTCCGCCCAACTGCGACCTGACCCTGGGCTTAACGCGCGTCGCGAGTACCGACGGAGCCTCCAGCGTGTGGCGCGCCCGGATCGACGAACGGTTCTTGAATCCCGCCGGGGTCGTGCAGGGCGGATTTCTCGCGGCGATCGCGGACTCGGCCATGGGGGCGGCGGTCGTCGCCGCGGTGGGCGAGCGCAAGGTTTTCGTCGCCAACACGGACCTACGGATCTCCTTTCTTCGCCCGGTGTCCGCTGGGTCGACCCTGACCTGCAGCGCGACGGTGGTCAAGTCTGGTTCGCTCCTCGCGTTCGTCGAGGCTCGCCTCGTCGACCAGGCCGATCACGTCGTCGCCACGGCGAGTTCAACGTACGTCATTCGCGACCGCACTGAGTAGGCTGATGGCGTGAAGCTTCCGTCGTGGCGAAAGGTCCTGCGAGGCGCGTCACTGCGACGCGATTTCGACGAAATCAAGGGCCTCGTGATCCGCTACGTGAAAGAGGAGACGGTCCAGCCGCTCAAAGACGTCGCCCGATACGCGGCCTTCGGCGCGATCGGCAGCGTGTTCGTCGGATTCGGGGCGCTCATGCTGCTCGTCGGACTGCTGCGCTTTCTCCAGCAGTTCCGGGTACTCGACGGCTCGCTCTCGTGGTTGCCCTACTTCATCGTCGCGGTCGCGGCGATCGGCGTGCTCGCACTGACGGGGTGGCGCATCGTCGCCGACGCCTCGGTCCGTCGCCGTCTCAAGGACAAGTCGTGAGCGACTCCGCGACCAGGCGTGACCTGGAGCGTTCCCTGCGCGAGATCGTGCCGGCGAATCCGCTGACGATTCGTACCGACGACCCCGCCGACACGGCCATTGCCGGGGTGGGCGGGTTGTTACTCGGCTACGTGTGGGGGTTCTGGCGCGGTCGCCGTTCACGGCCCAAACGGGGTCGCCACTAATGCGGCGCCTGTTGCGGCTCGCCATCGGACTGGTCGGTACGCGGGCGCTCGCCCAGCGATCGAAGAAGTGGACCGGGGTACTCGGCGGACTCGTCGCCCTCGGACTGCTCGACGGCGTCGCTCGAACCCTCGGGCGCCGCGCGTCACGTCGTTCATCGTGAAGGCGACGCTCGACGCCGGCGAACGCGTGATGTTGATCGACGCGAAAGACCGGCGCTACCTCATCACGCTTCGCCCCGACGCCGCCTTTCACACCCACGCCGGCATCGTGCAGCACAACGACGTGATCGGATCGGTTGAGGGTTCGCTCATCTCGAGCAACACCGAGCGCAACTTCCTCGTTCTTCGGCCGACCCTGAGCGACGTCATCCTCAAGATGCCTCGCGGGGCGCAGGTGATCTACCCCAAGGACCTCGGCGCGATCCTGCTCCAAGCCGACATCGCCCCCGGCCAGAAGGTCCTCGAAGCGGGCGTCGGCTCGGGCGCCCTGTCGATGACGTTGCTGCGCGCCGGCGCGCACATCACGGCCTACGAAATCCGTGAGGACTTCGCCGAGCACGCCAAGCAGAACGTTCGGGACCTGATGGGCGACGACGTCCACTACGACGTGCAGATCCGCGACGTAACCCAGGGCATCGACGGTGACGACTACGACCGGATCCTGCTCGACATGCCCGAGCCGTGGGCGGTCGTCGAGCACGCCGCGCGCTCATTGCGCCCCGGCGGCATCCTGCTGGCGTATCTGCCGACCATTAATCAGACCCAGCTACTGCGCGAGACCCTGAACCGGTACTCGTTCGGTCTCGCCGAAACGGTCGAGATCTTGCGGCGCACGTGGCACATCGACGGTCGATCGGTGCGCCCCGATCACCGGATGGTGGCCCACACCGGGTTCTTGACGTCCGCGCGACGCCTCAGCGTCCGCTCAGTGACGCCGTAGGCGATCAGCCCTGTTCGATGAAGATGCACTCACCGGGGCACTCCTCCGAGGCCTCGACCACGGCGTCTTCGAACTCCGCGGGCACCACGGCCACACCGGCGGCTCCGCCGGGCGAACTCTTTACGTCCGCACCCTCTTTGACGTAGGCGAGGCCGTCGTCGAGCAGCGTGAACACGGCCGGACAAATCTCCTCACAGAGGCCGTCGCCCGTGCACAAATCCTGGTCGATCCACACCTTCATGCCAACGTCCTCCCGGGCTGTTCTCGTCTGGTCATGCTAGCGGGGCACCGAACGAGCCGGGACCGCGACCACGCACGCGACGATGGAAGTCTAGGGTGACGGTATGGACCGATTCCACAGCGACGAGGCCGACGAACGCGGTGATGGTGTTGCGCGTCGGGGTCGCCCGCTGAGCGAGCCCGTCACGGATTCCGAGTTCTCCAGCCGGCGTATCGAGATGCTCGAAGAACAGTTGCTCGAGACGCGCGGCCACCTGGCCCAGGCCCGCTCGAACAACGAGAAGCTGAGCATCACCATCCAACAGACCCGTGACCAGATCAGCGCGCTACGCGACGAGGTGGACAAGCTCACCCAGCCTCCCGCGGTGTACGGGACCTTCACCGACTTCAACGACGACGGCACGGTCGACATCTTCGCCGCCGGGCGCAAGATGCGCGTGGCGCTGCATCCCGCGATCGATCCCCACCAGGTCGCCCGCGGTGACGAGGTCGTTCTCAATGAGTCCTTTACCGTCATCGGCGTGCGAGACCCCGACGGACAGGGCGAGGTGGTGACCGTGAAGGACGTCCTGGACGACCGGCGGGTCCTCATCTACGGCCGCGCCGATGAAGAACGCGTCGTCGAACTCTCCGACGCGCTGCGCGACGTTCGCCTGCGTAGCGGCGACGCGCTGCTGCTGGACACCCGCTCCAACCTCTTGACCGAGAAGCTCGCCCGCCAAGAGGCCGAGGCACTGGTCCTCGAAGAGGTGCCCGACATCACCTACGCCGACGTCGGCGGACTCGACTCCCAGATCGAATTGATCACCGACGCGGTCGAGCTGCCGTACCTGCACCGAGCGCTGTTCTCGGACTACGAGTTGCCCGCCCCCAAGGGAATCCTCCTCTACGGCCCGCCGGGCTGCGGCAAGACCTTGATCGCCAAGGCCGTGGCTAACTCGCTCTCGGCGAAGGTCGGTGAACTCAGCGGCAACCGCAATGTCCGTTCCTACTTCTTGAACATCAAGGGCCCTGAACTGCTCAACAAGTACGTCGGGGAGACCGAACGCCAGATCCGCCTCGTGTTCCAGCGGGCCCGTGAGAAGGCCGAAGAGGGCGTGCCCGTCATCGTCTTCTTCGACGAGATGGACTCGCTGTTCCGCACCCGTGGTACGGGCATCAGCTCGGACATGGAGTCGACCATCGTCCCACAGCTGCTCGCGGAGATCGACGGCGTGGAGTCGTTACGCGACGTCATCGTCATCGGGGCCACCAACCGCGAGGACCTCATCGACCCGGCCATCCTGCGACCCGGCCGACTCGACGTCAAGATCAAGATCGAGCGACCCGACGCCGAGGCCGCGGCCCAGATCTTCCAGCGCTACATCCACCCCTCGTTGCCGATCGACGAGACCGCGGTGCACGCGCTCGGGGGCGGTGACCGCGATAAGGCCATACGCGCGATGATCGAGGAGACGGTCCAGGCGATGTACCGCATCGACGACGAGAACCGATTCCTTGAGGTCACCTACCAGGGCGGCGACAAGGAAGTCCTCTATTTCAAGGACTTCGCGTCGGGCGCGATGATCGAGAACGTCGTTCGTCGCGCGAAGAAGCTGGCGGTCAAGCGCGAGATCGCGGGCGGCCCGCGCGGCCTGCGCGTGGACGATCTGCTGGAATCGATCCGCCAGGAGTACCGCGAGAACGAGGACCTGCCCAACACGACCAACCCGGACGACTGGGCGAGGATTTCGGGCAAGAAGGGCGAACGGATCGTGTTCATCCGCACCCTGATCAGTCGCGAAGAGGCTGAGGCGAAGGGTGGCCGATCGATCCAACACGTCGGCACCGGCCAGTACCTGTAGTCCCGTGGCTCTCGCCAAAGTCCTCGGAATCGAGACCGAGTTCGGCATCGCCGGGGGACCTGACCAGGACCCGATCATCGCCTCGAGCGTGATCGTCAACGCCTACGCCCAGCGCGGGATAACCCACATCAACTGGGACTTCGAGGGCGAGACCCCCGGGGTCGACGCCCGGGGAATCGCCGGGCTCACCGCCTTCGCGCCGATCGTCGAGACCCAACTCGCCAACACCGTACTCACGAACGGCGCCCGGCTCTACGTGGACCACGCCCACCCCGAGTACTCGTCGCCCGAGTGCCGCACGCCCCTCGAGGCCGTATGCTTCGACGCCGCCGGCGAGGAGGTATTGCGCCGGGCCCAGCGGGCCGCGAATGCCTCGCTCGACCCGGCGAACGCGATCACGATCTACAAGAACAACTCCGACGGCAAGGGCAACTCCTACGGCTGTCACGAGAACTACCTAGTGGAGCGGTCCGTCGACTTCGGTGACATCGTCCGTGCCCTCGTACCCCACTTCATCTCGCGTCAGATCGTCATCGGCGCCGGCAAGGTGGGCGTCGAGACCGATCGACCCCGGGCGACGCGTCCAGCCTTCCAGGTCAGTCAGCGCGCGGAGTTCTTCGAGGAGGTGGTGGGCCTCGAGACGACCCTCAAGCGACCGATCATCAATACCCGCGACGAGACCCACGGCGACGCCGAGCGCTTCCGACGGCTGCACGTCATCATCGGTGACGCGAACCTCAGCCAGTACGCGAGCGCCGTGAAACTCGGTGCGACGGCTCTCCTGCTCGCCGCCCTCGAGGACCAGGGACTACGCGGTTTCCCGCCCGCGCCGCGTGACCCGGTACGGGCGGTACGCGCCTTCGCGGCCGACCCCACGCTGCGAACCACGGTCGAGTGCGTCGACGAACGTTCGCGCACCGCGTGGGACTTCCAAGATCAGCTGTGGACCCTCGCAGAACGCTACGTCGACGAGCGCGGTGGCGCCGCGGTCGCCGAGCACGACGAGGTGCGCTTCATCCTGGACCAGTGGCGCGAGATGCTCGACGGCGTGCGAGACGACCCCGCTTCGGTCGCCGATCGAGTCGACTGGGTGGCCAAACAACGCATCGTCGACGGTTACCGCGAGCGCTACGACCTCGCCGCGGACGACGCGCGTCTTCGCGCGATCGACCTGCAGTACCACGATCTGCGACCCGAACGGTCGCTCGCCGCGCGCGTCGGACTGCGCCGTCTCTTCGACGAGCCGGCGATCGACGCCGCGGTGAACGAGCCCCCGCCGTCCACCCGGGCCTACTTCCGCGGCCAGTGCGTCACCCGGTTTGCGGGCGAGATCGCCGCGGCGAATTGGGACTCCGTGGTCTTTGATCTCGGGGACGGCCCCCTACAACGCGTGCCGATGCCCGACCCCTTACGCGGAACCGCCGCGATGACCGCCCACCTTTTTGAAACGAATTCATCGGCCATAGACCTCTTGGCCGCGTTGGGCGGGTAGAACTAAGGGCATGGCTGAACAAGAACGGATCCAGAAACAGCGTGTCTCGCGTGCGACGGAGTCGGCGCCCGAGGTGAGCGTCGACACGTCCAAGGGCGAACAACTCAAGGCCGATCTGGATGACCTGCTCGACGAGATCGACGAGGTCCTCGAGGAGAACGCCGAGGAGTTCGTGCGCAACTACGTTCAAAAGGGTGGTGAGTAGATGGGACTGCCGCTCTTCAGCGCCAGTGACGATCCCGGACCCTCGTTTCTCCGATTCGCGGAACGCTCCGGCCTGGTGGAAGCACGGTCGGGTACTGAGCCCGCCGGACGCCACGCCACCACCGTCATCGCCGTGCGATACGTCGGCGGCGTGGTCATGGTCGGCGACCGCCAGGCCACGAGCAGTTACATCGCGAGCCGTGACGTTCGAAAGATCGAGGCGGCCGACCGGTTCACGGCCCTGGCGATCTCGGGGAGCGCGGCGCGCGGGATGGAGTTCATCCGCATGGCCCAGCTGTCCTTTGAGCACTACGAGAAGATGACCGACATGTCGCTCAGCCTCGAGGGCAAGGCCAACTACCTGTCGCCGATCATCCAGCGAAACAACCTGAGCACGCCACTGACCGTGATCCCGCTGCTCGCCGGATGGGATCCCAGCCGTCGCGACGGACGGATCTTCGAGTACGACGGCGCCGGTGGCTGCTACGAGCGACGCGACTTCGCGACCATCGGATCGGGCACGCCGTTCGCCGAGAGCGCGCTGCGCCTCGGCTTTCGCACCGACCTGGACCGCGAGGCGGCCCTCGAGCTCGGTGCCCTGGCCATCTACGAGGCGGGGGACAACGACCCGAGCACCGGGGGACCCGACTTCGTTCGCAACCTCTTTCCCATGGTCATCATCCTCGACGAGTACGGATTCGCCGAGTTACCCGCCGACGAGGTCGCCCAGCGCTTCGTCGCGATCAACGAGCGTCGCACCCAGAGCCAGGGCGTCGCGGGGGGTTCGCTGCGATGAGCAACTACTTCTACGTCTCGCCCGAGCAACTCATCAAGGACCGAGCCGAGTTCGCCCAGAAGGGCATCGCGCGCGGTCGGTCCATCGTTGCGGCGATCTACGACGTCGGCGTACTGATGGTGGCGGAGAATCCGTCGGCGTCGCTTAACAAGATCTCGGAGATCTACGACCGGATCGCCTTCGCCGGCGTGGGCAAATACAACGAGTTCGACCGACTGCGCGAGGCGGGGATCCGCTGGGCCGACGGTACGGGTTTCACCTACTCGCGTGAGGACGTGGACGCGCGAGCCCTGGCGAACTACTACGCCCAGCACATCGGCGACATGTTCACCGAGGGACAAAAGCCCCTCGAGGTCGAGGTGCTCGTCGCCCAACTCGGTACCGCGATCCGTCCGACGAAGCTCTTTCGCATCGCCTACGAGGGGACGATCTCCGACGAAACCCGCTTCGCGGTCCTCGGGGGAGACTCCGAGACGATCAAGGGGCGCTTCAGCGCCGCCGAGACCGACCTCGAGCCGCTCGACGTCACGCTTCGTAACGCGGTGGCCGCACTCGCCGGCGCCGACCGCAAGATCGACGTGGTCGACCTGGAGGTCTGCGTGCTCCAGGACATGGGTGACCGGCGCACCTTCACGAGACTGACCGACGAACGAGTCGCGGCACTGCTCGGGACGTGACCTGATGCTCCGGCGGATCTTCGGCATCGAAACCGAATACGGGGTGACGTTTTCGCTCCGGGGTCAGCGACGGCTTAGTCCCGACGAGGTCTCGCGCTTCCTCTTTCGCAAGGTCGTCGCCTGGGGCCGATCGAGCAACGTCTTTCTCGAGAACGGGAGTCGCCTCTACCTCGACGTCGGCAGCCACCCCGAGTACGCGACCGCCGAATGCGACACGCTGAGCGACCTCGTCGCCCAGGACAAAGCGGGCGAGGCCATACTGCGAGAACTGGTCACCTACGCCCAGGAGCAACTGACCAACGAGGGCGTGCGCGGCGACATCTACCTCTTTAAGAACAACACCGATTCTTCGGGCAACTCCTACGGCTGTCACGAGAACTACTGCATCGAACGCTTCGACGACCTGTCACGCCTCGAGCAGGTCTTTATCCCCTTCCTGATCAGTCGACAGATCTTTGCCGGAGCGGGCAAGGTGGTGACCACGCCGCGCGGCACCACGTACTCGATGAGCCAACGAGCCGAGCACATCTGGGAGTCGATCTCCTCGGCGACCACGCGCAGCCGGCCGATCATCAATACGCGCGACGAGCCCCACGCCGACCCGGAGCGATACCGACGGCTCCACGTCATCGTCGGCGACTCGAACATGAGCGAGTTCGCGACGTTCCTCAAGGTCGGCACGGCGTCGGTCGTACTCGCGATGATCGAGGACCGCACGACGGTGCTGCGCGACTACAACCTCGCGTCGCCGATCAACGCGCTGCGCGACATCTCCTACGACCTGTGGAGCAAGGAACCGATCAAACTGGTCTCCGGGCGCGACATGACCGCGATCGAGATTCAAGACGACCTCTGCGAGCGGGCCGAACAGTTCGCCCTGAGTCGCGACCTACCCGACGACCAGGCGCTCGCGGTCCGGCTCTGGCGCCAGATGATCGACGACTATCGCGTCGACCCGATGTCCCTCGCCGACCGAGTCGACTGGATCGCCAAGCTGCAGATCATCGAACGCGAACGAGAACGTCACGGCCTCGCGCTGAGCGATCCCAAGATTGCCCTGATCGACCTGCTCTATCACGACACGAGCGTGGACCGAGGGCTCTACTACCGCCGCCAGCAGCGCGATCACTTCCGCCGCTTCGTGACCGATGACGACATCTCACGCGCCGCCACCGAGGCGCCGTTGACGACGCGCGCGCGAATGCGCGGCGCCTTCATCCGCGCGGCCAAAGAGTGGCGACGCGACTACACGGTCGACTGGGTGCACCTCAAGCTCAACGACGAGTTGCAGCGCACCATTTTGTTAAAGGATCCCTTTAAGAGCACCGACGACCGGTTCCACAAGCTCCTGACCTCTATGGAGCGACGGGACACCTAGAAACCAGCCGACTAGCCTTACCATGTGCCAAACGAACCCATAGAACCCTCGGACACTGACGCGCCCGCTGCCGGGGACCCCATTGAAACCATCGTCAAGGGAGTTGGCAAGCCCCGTCGTCGGCGCCAGTCCCTGCTCGAATGGCTGATCATCCTCGTGGTCGCCGTGGGGGCATCGCTGCTGCTGCGGACCTACGTCGTACAGACATTCTGGATCCCCTCGGGCTCCATGGAACCGACCCTTATGATCGGCGATCACGTACTCGTCTCCAAGCTCAGCGTGACCTGGGGAACGATCAACCGCGGCGACGTCATCGTCTTCCGTGCCTCCAAGTCGATTCAAGCTGCGTGCAATGACCATTTGCCCATCTACGTCAAGCGGGTCATCGGACTGCCCGGCGACCACCTGACGTCCAAGGGCAACACCATCTACATCAACGGCAAGCCGCTCAAAGAGAACTGGCCCCACACCGAACCGATCTTCCCGCCGATCGGTAACGTGACCGTGCCGGCGAACTCGTACTTCATGATGGGCGACAACCACCACAACTCCTGTGATAGCCGGTATTGGGGTTCGTTGCCGCGCAGCGCCATGATCGGCAAGGTGTTCGTGCGGATCTGGCCCATCTCGAGGATCGGACTGCTTTAAAAGTTCACCGCTCGCCCCCCTACAATGGGGGAGTGTTCAGCCTGAGCCCGATCAAGATCATGGTCATCGTCGCCGCGATCTTGTTGTTGCTCGGGCCAGACAAATTGCCCGAGGTCGCCCACAAGCTCGGTGCCAGTTGGCGCGCCCTGAAACGGATTCAGGAACGTGTCGAAGAAGAGGTCCGTGAAGTGATTCCCGACCTGCCGAGCGCGGGCGATATCGCGCGGGTCGTTCGCAGTCCCGTCAACCTACTGAACGAACTGGCCAACCGCGCCGACCTGCGCGACGGGATGGCCACCGCGGCCGACCTCACGCCCACCGACGTCATCGAAC
>JAKAZI010000071.1 GCA_021809495.1 Actinomycetes bacterium
TTCACCATGGTGATCAGTTGCTGGGAGGGGTCTCGGTCCATGGTAATCACCTCGCCCGTCGGGGTGAACCCCACCTTCTCGTAGAAGCGTCTCGCGGGGGCGACCGTCGAGGTCACGTGCAGGTACAGCGACTCGCCGCCCTGGGCGCGCGCCCACTCGGCCACGGCGTCGACCAGCGCGCCCGCGAGACCGGTCCCGCGCGCGCTTCGCGTCACGAACATCCCGAAGAGCCAGTGCGTGTCGGGGTAGCGCTCGTTCCACCCGCCCGAGGCGATCCCCGCCGGTCGACCCGCGTGGTAACCGAGGTAGAAGTTCCAGTCGGCGGCCATGGTGACCCAGCGCTCGTCGGGCCAGGTACTCGCGACGTCGAACGTCGAGCCGAAGGCGTCGGGCGTGTCGCGCAGGGCCTCGAGGCGCAGGTCGCGCAGCACCGTGGCGTCGCGCGATGTGCAGTGACGAATCAGCAACTGCTCAGTCATCGCCCATCCACCGGGCGACTTCTCGCTGCGCGAGGGTTCCCTCGGCGAAGGCCCGACGAACTTCGTCGTGGTCGACCTCGGGGCGATTCTGGGAGAGCTTGGTCTTACCCTCGATGGAAGACACCGCCACCGAGACCCCGACGATGGCGCGGACCTGACGGTCGATGAACTCCTCGGGGGCGTCCGACACGCGCCACGGCGTCGCGGCGGACGCTTCGAAGTGGTCGGTCTGACGCTCGGCCTGTCCGCGGGTCCACGCGGCGTCGTCGTGGACGCGTATCGTGCCGCGGATCTCGGCGGCCACGTAGTTCCACGTGGGCACGACGCCGGGCGACTGCGCCGCACTCGGGTAGTGGCGAGGCGAGACGTAGGCGCTTGCCGCGAGTACGAGGATTAGGACCGGTTCGCCGTCGGCGTCGTGCCACCAGTCATTGGCCCGCGCCACGTGCGTGGTGAGGGTCCGGCGACCCTCGTCGACCACGATGGGCGCGAATACGCTGAGCAGTCCCGACGAAGCCGGGCGGACGTAGAACCCGGCGCCGGCCTCGAGCACCATCGACCACGCATCGTCATCATCGAGTTTGAAGCTGGGCAGGGTGTACACGTCACCATCCTCTCATCACGCCGACAGGTCTCCGTGGTCGTGACGCGGCAGGCGCGCCGAGTACATCGAGTACCCGTCGATCTGGCGCACGAGCACGGTCGCGATCACGGTGGCGGTGATCATCGGAATCGCGATGTCAAAGCCCCCGTGGGTCAACTCGATCACGAGCACCAGACCGGCGAGTGGCGCCTGCATCGAGGCCCCGACCATCGCGGCCGCGCCGACGAGCGCGTAGGCCCCGACGGGGGTTCCGGGCCACACGGAGGACCACACGATGCCGAGAAATCCGCCGAGCACGGCCCCGGTGCTGAGAAATGGGGTGAAGACACCACCGCCCGCCCCGCTGCCGAGGGTCAACGCCGTCACGACGGGCTTGAGTGCGAAGAGCGCGAAGAGCAGTCCCACGCTGCCCACGCCGAGGAATGCCTCGTGGGCCATGTCCTTTCCGTTGCCGAAGAGATCGGGGTACCAGATCCCGAGGACGCCGACGCCGACGAAGACGAGCGGCATCGTCCAGAAGATCGTCAGTCCCGAGGCGCGGTGATGTGATGACCAGCCGATCATGCGCACGTAGAGCACGGTGAGCAGCCCGATCACCACGCCCGCGAGCACCGACCACACCATGAGTGCCGCACTGAAGTGGTACCGCGCTACGTCGATGTAGGTGGCGGTTCTCGGCAGGTACAGCCACCCCGTGAAGGTTGCGATCAGCGTGGCGGCGAGGGCCGGCAGAACGACCGGCAGCGAGAGGCTGCCGTAGAGGACCTCCGCGGTGAACAGCGCGCCGCCGATGGGTACGTTGTACACCGCCGCGAGCCCGGCCCCGCCACCGCAGGCCACGAGCAGTCGACGCTGGGCCGGGCTCAGCTTGAACCAGCTCGCGACGAAACTTCCCGACGCACCCCCCATCAGCTTCGGGGCGGCCTCGCGGCCGATTGACGCGCCCATGCCGATGACGACCTCGGAGAGCGCGGAGGTGAAGATGCTGCGGCGAAACGAGAGCTTGCCGTCGCCGCGCCACAGCGCGTCGTCGATCTCGGCGCGGTCGTGGCGCAGCAGCCGACGGATGAGGTACCACCCGACCGCCCCAACCACGCCCGCGATCGTCAGTGACACCACCCGACGCAGCCCCGACACCGCCGCTACGGCGTTCTGGTAGCTGCCGCCGTTGAAGTGGAATGCGGCGTGCTCGAAGACCGCGAGCAGCCACATCAAGAAGATGGCGAAGAGACCGGTGGCGACACTCGTCAACACCAGGGCGACCCAGAAGATCGGCGTGAGCGCCGCGTCACCGTCGTGGGTGGCGTTGGGCTGTTCCATCGCCCCCCGACCCGAAGCGATGCGCTTCCTGATCACCGGTGGCGGGACGCGCCGGCGCTCGCTCTCGTCGCGTTCTCTACTCATGCAATCCCACGGCTGTCCTCCAGCGACGGCGCCGCGCCCAGTGTACGAGACCCGCGCGTCGACACCTAGCGGGAGCGACAGGTCAACTCGTGCTGGGAGTCCTCGATCATCGACCCGCAACGCGGACAGACGAACTGAATCCAGCACACGGGGTCACCACCGACCTCGACCTCGTCGTCGTAACGGCGACGCATTGCGGACACGTCGCCACGCTCGTCACGGTCTTCTGGCCCCACGTGGTCACCCTAGACCCGGCGAGTGGCCGAACGTTCGCCGCTCGACCCACTTCGTTCGTCGGCCAGAAGCGGGTCGGCCCGGGTCGATAGTCTCGATACCGTGACAAAGCGGTGGCAGTGACACTGCGCGCAGTGGAGCGTTCCTCGGGCCAGGGCCCGCACCACCCTCGACGCACTGGTCACCCAGTGGGCCACCGCCTTTGCCATCGCCACCCCGTCATCGCGTCTCGGAAGGAGATTCGTCGTGCGTAACAAGATCCCCCTGCTCTTATTGGCGATGCTCTCGGTACTGGCACTCGGCGGACTCGTCCTCTCGCTGAGCGAGATCCAGCCGAACCGCCAGGTCACCGCCACGTTCTGTGGACAGACCGCGTCCACGCCGCGCACCATCGTGGTCACCTGCGCCGACGCGAACTACGGCTTCACGAATCTCGCCTGGGAACAGTGGGGCAACCCGGTCGCCTACGGCCACGGGATCAAGTACGTGAACGACTGCACCCCGACCTGCGCCGCGGGCACCTTCACGAAGTCCCCGGTCACCATCGAGCTCTACAACCTGCGCGGCAACCGCTACCGCACCTTGAACGGCGTGGGGTTCAACGCGGGAATGGACAATCGGCCGATCCAACTCGGGTAGATACCCCGGGCGACGGTCGCGGTGCGCGACGGGTTCGACTACGGGACCCAACAGTGACGAAAGGCCCTCCGCCGCGCGAAGAAACCTGCGATACGGTCAGACCGAGTGCTTCGACGGCGTTGTCGCGTACGGCCGGCGCAGCGACGAACGAGTGGGCTGGTGGTTGCATGTTTCAGGTACGTATTCACGGTCGCGGCGGTCAGGGGGTGGTCACCGCCGCCGAGCTGCTGTCCGTCGCCGCGTTCAACGAGGGCCGCCACGCGCAGGCCTTTCCGAGCTTCGGCTCGGAGCGCACCGGTGCGCCCGTCGTGTCCTACTGTCGCCTCGACGATCGCGAGATTCGAACACGCGAGCCCGTCATGGCTCCCAACGCCGTGATCGTCCAGGACGTCACCCTGATCCACCAGGTCGACCTGTTCGGGGGCCTCGTCGACGACGGCTACGTGCTGATTAACACGTCTCGGACCTTCGAAGAGCTCGGGCTTGACGACCTCTCCGAGCGATTCCACCCCGAGCACCTGATGACCTGTCCGGCGACCGAGCTCGCCATGGAACACGTCGGGCGCGCCGTACCCAACGCCGCGCTGCTCGGCGCGTTCGCCGCGCTCACCGGTCAGGTCCCCCTGCCCGCGATCGGCATCGCGATCCGCGAACGATTCCACGGCGCGGTCGGCGAGCGCAACGTCGCCGCCGCGAGCGCGGCCTTCGACCACGTGACACGAGAAATGGAGGCGGCCGCCCGTGCTACGTCAACTTGAGGGGTCCAAGGCCATTGCCGAGACGGTGGCGCTCTGTAGACCCGAGGTCGTCTGCGCGTACCCGATCTCGCCCCAGACCCACATCATCGAGGCCATCGGCGTCAAGGTGAAGGAGGGTTCGCTCGCGCCGTGTGAGTACATCAACGTCGAATCGGAGTTCGCCGCGATGTCGGTCTCCATTGGCGCCTCGGCGGCCGGCGCGCGGGCCTACACCGCGACCGCCAGCCAGGGGCTGTTGTTCATGATCGAGGCGGTCTACAACGCCGCCGGTCTCGGCCTGCCCATCGTGATGACGCTCGCCAACCGGGCCATCGGGGCCCCGATCAACATCTGGAACGACCACAGTGACGCGATGGCCGTGCGCGACTCGGGGTGGATCCAGCTCTTCGCCGAGACCAACCAAGAGGCCGCCGACCTGCACGTCCAGGCGTTCCGCCTCGCCGAAGAGCTCTCGGTTCCGGTCATGGTCTGCATGGACGGTTTCATCCTGACCCACGCCGTAGAGGGGGTCGACCTCATGGACCAAGAGTCAGTCGACCGCTTCCTGCCCCCGTACGATCCGCGCCAGGTGCTGGACCCCGACGACCCGGTCTCGATCGGCGCCATGGTCGGCCCCGAGGCCTTCGAGGAGGTGCGCTACCTCGCGCACCTGCGTCAGCTGGACGCGCTCGACTACATCCCGGTGATCGCCGAGGAGTTCGAGAGGCTCACGGGGCGTCCGAGCGGCGGACTCGTCCACCCGTACCGCACCGAGGACGCCGACACGATCGTCGTCGCGCTGGGCTCGGTGCTCGGGACGATCAAGGACGCCGTCGACCGCCTGCGCGACGCCGGTGAGCGAGTCGGCGTGCTCGGCATCACCTCGTTCCGGCCGTTCCCCATCGACGCGGTTCGAAGGGCCCTCGCGGGCGCGACGCGCGTGGTAGTCGTCGAGAAGGCCTTCAGCCTCGGCATGGGCGGCGTGCTCGCGACCGACGTCTCGATGGCGACGCTCGGCTCGTCGGCGGTGCTCTACACCGTGATCGCGGGGCTCGGCGGACGACCGATCCCCCAGCAATCGATCGAGTCGATACTCGCCCAGGCGATGACGTCCGAGTTGGCCGCCCTCACGTTCCTCGACCTCGACGAGGGCATCATCGAGCGCGAGCGGGCACGCATGGCCCGCACGCGGCGATCGGGGCCCTTCGCGGAGAACGTGCTGCGAGACCTCAGCCACCCTCGAGAGGACCGATCGTGAGCGAACAGCGCGTCCACTTCTACCAGGTCGGCAGCTTCGCGGTCGGAAACCGACTGCTCAGTGCCGACGACCGAACCGTCCAGTCGAGTCCGCAGCGTACGAACTCGATCGACTCGGGCCACCGAGCCTGCCAGGGTTGCGGCGAGGCGCTCGGCGCGCGCTACGCGCTCGACGCGGCGATGCGTGCGACCAACGGCCAGCTGCTCGCGGTCAACGCGACGGGGTGCCTCGAGGTCTTCTCCACCCCCTACCCCGAGACGTCCTGGCGGATCCCCTGGCTCCACTCGCTCTTCGGCAACGCGCCCGCCGTCGCGACGGGCGTCGCCGCGGCGATGCGCGTGAAGGGCCGCAGCGACGTTCGCGTCGTCGGCCAGGCCGGCGACGGCGGGACCGTCGACATCGGTTTTGGGACCCTGTCGGG
>JAKAZI010000072.1 GCA_021809495.1 Actinomycetes bacterium
AGCGAGCTGATCATCATCTCGAGCACGGGGACGTCGGCCTCGACGATGTCGGGGCGCAGGTGGCCGTCGCGCTGGGCCCGCTCGACGAGCGTCATCATGGCGGGCACGAGACGGGTCTTCGCCGCGAGCATCCGCTCCTCGGCGTAGGGCGCGCCCATGATCACCTCGCGCAGTCCGCGGTTCGAACAGAGCCGCCCGAGCGCCTCCTCGAGGAACCACACGAAGCCGTCCCACGAGTTCGCCATCTCGTTGGCGCGACGCACGATGTCGACGATCTCGTCGATCGCGTGTTCGAAGAGCGCCCACACCAGTGAGTCCTTGTCGGGGAAGCGTCGATAGACCGTGGCCACGCCGACGTCCGCGGCCTCGGCGATGTCGTCGAAGACCACGTCGAGGCCCCGGGCCGCGAAGACGACCGCGGCCGCGGCGAGGATCTTCTCGCGGTTCCTCACGGCGTCGGCCCGAAGCGGACGCACACTCGCTGTCGATTTCGTGGTCACGGCTACTCCTCGGAACAAATTTAGCAGTTTTCTCAAATAAGTGGAACGACTCCTTTCAGTTATCGGTAGAGTGGAGTAACTGGAGTTGACTGTTCCAGTTATCTGACGTAAGGAGTCTCTGTGTCCGACGCAACGATCGCCACCCCAACGCTCACCGAGCACGCCGCGAAGGCCCACGAACGCCGGTGGTGGATCCTGGCCGTGCTCGCGATCTCCCAGTTGATGGTCATCTTGGACGGGACGATCGTCAACATCGCACTACCCACCGCCCAGCACGCCCTCGCCTTCTCCAACTCGGATCGCCAGTGGATCGTCACCGCATACTCGCTCGCCTTCGGCAGCCTGCTCCTGTTGGGCGGTCGAGTCTCTGACTACATCGGACGAAAGAACGCCTTGATCATCGGGCTCGTCGGCTTCGCCGGCGCGTCGGCGCTCGGCGCGGCGTCGATGAACTTCACGATGCTCGTAACCGCGCGCACGATCCAGGGGGCCTTCGGCGCCCTGCTCGCGCCGGCCGTGCTGGCGCTACTCACGACGACCTTCGTCGACCCCGATGAGCGGGGCAAGGCCTTCGCCATCTACGGGGCCGTCGCGGGAGCCGGCGGCGCCCTCGGCCTGCTGCTCGGCGGCGTACTCACCTCGTACGCATCGTGGCGCTGGACGCTGCTCGTCAACCTCTTCTTCGCCGCGGTGAGCGTGGCCGGGGCCCTCGCCTTCATGCACCACGACCGCGGTGTCGACCACGACCCGCTCGACTGGCCCGGGGTGCTCACCGGTACCACGGGGCTCTTCGCCCTCGTCTACGGCTTCTCGCACGCCGAGACCACGTCGTGGACCGACGTCTACACCCTCGGCAGCTTCGTCGCCGCGGCCGTGCTCCTGCTCGGATTCATGGCGGTCCAGCGACGCACGCGCTTCCCGCTGCTGCCGTTACGGGTCCTGATGGACCGCAACCGCGGCGGGGCGCTCGCCGCGATGCTCGTCGCCGGTTCGGGGATGTTCGGCGTCTTCCTCTTTCTCACCTACTACCTCCAGGTCACCCTCGGCTTCAGCGCGGTCATGACCGGCGTCGCGTTCCTGCCGATGGTGGCGGGGATCTCGATCACCGCGCAGCTCTCGAACATCTCGCTGCTGCCCAAGTTCGGTCCCCGGCCGCTCATCCCGGTCGGGATGCTGATCGCCGCCGGATCGCTCTGGTGGCTGACCCGCCTCGGGATCCACAGCTCGTACCTCACCGACATCCTCGTGCCGCTGATCACGATGGGACTCGGCGTCGGACTGATCTTCGCGCCGTCGTTCAATACCGCGACCCTCGGCGTCGCGAACCACGACGCCGGCGTCGCCTCGGCGCTCGTGAACACCGCCCAGCAGATCGGCGGCTCGATCGGCACGGCGCTGCTCAACACCCTCGCGGCGAGCGCCGCGACGAGCTACCTCATCGGCCGGGCGCCGACGGCGCTCAACGTCAAGCTCGCCGGGGTGCACAGCTACACCGCGGCCTTCGGCTACTCGGCGTGGATCTTCGTCGGCGGCGCACTGCTCACCGCAATCCTCTTGCGCTCGGGCGCGCCCGCGACCGCGGGCGAGGCACCGGCGCTCGTTCATTAGCGCCGGCGCCACGATCGTGGCCGGCGATTAGCGGAGCCGTTCGGTCAGTCCCGAGACCCGGTCGACCTGGCGCTGGGTGGCCGCGGACACCGCGGCGAGGTCGCCGACCACCGAGATCGACCGCTTGGCTCGCGTGACCCCGGTGTAGAGCAACTCGCGCGTCAGCAGCGGCGATTCGACGCGCGGCAACACCACCACGACGTGGTCGTACTCGCTGCCCTGGGACTTGTGAATGGTGGTCGCCCACGCCGCCTGGGCGTGGGCGATCGCGCCGAGCGGTCGCTCGCGCCCGTCGTCGAAGACCACCACGGGAACGCCGTCGACCTCGAGCACGACGCCGACGTCGCCGTTGTAGAGCCCCAGCGATCGCTGGTTCCTCGTGACGAGCACGGGCTCACCGATCGCGAACCGCGTCCTCGGGCCGGGGCGTAGTTCACCGAGGCCATCGCGAACCGCGTTGTTCCACCACGCCACCGACCCCGGGCCTTCGCGGTTGGCGGCGAGGACCGTGAGCTCGTTGGTTAGCGCCCCCACCGCGCGGCGGTCGCCGCGCCGGGCCGCGTCGCGCAGCGCGCGGGCGTGCTCGAGCACCCGAGCGACGAGCTGGGGGTCGTCGTATCGGCTGACGTGGTGCAGGTCGGCGCGCCCCTCGGCGACGAGGTGGCGAACCGTCTCACCGTCGCCCGCCTTCACGAGCGACGCGAGGTCCAAGATGTCGCGGCTGTCGGTGCGGTGCACCGTCTCGAGGCGGGTGACCAGCGACTCGGTGCGGGCCTGGTCGGCGACGGCGTCGGCGAGTACCGCCCCCACGTTCACCGAGGCCAATTGGTGGGGGTCACCGACGAGCACGACCCGACACGGCACGACGGCGCCCGCCGCCGCGCGAAGCAAGAGGTCGAGCATCCCCAGGTCGGCCATCGACGCCTCGTCGACGATCACCACGTCGTGCCAGAGCGCGCGCGGGTGGGCCACGGCGTTGGGGTGCAGTCCGAGGAGGTGGTGGAGCGACCCCTCGCGGTCGTGGTCTCGACGAAGCCACGCCGAGTCGACGGGTCCGACGGTCGCGTCGATGGTCCCCGCGAGGCGCCTCGCCGCCTTCGCGGTCGGCGCCGCCACGGCGAAAGTCATCGGCGGGGCCGCCGCCATCGCCACGGCGCGCTCTATCGCGCCCAGCGCCTGGGTGACGAGCCACGTCTTGCCGGTTCCCGGCCCGCCGGTGACAAAGGAGATCCGGCGCCGCAGCATCCGCCAGACGACCGCGCCCAGTTCGTCGGCGACGTAGCCGGCCTGGGCGAGTTCCGCCGTCGCCGCCGCGATTCCCGCTTCGACGTCCTCGGTGCGAAGACCGGCCGGCAGCTCGAGTTCGCTCGATCGGGCCTCGTCGATGGAGCGCGCGACGCGCCACTCCGCGAGCGCCCACCGTCGCAGGTAGAGGAACCGGTCGTTGAGCACCACCAGCGGCGGCCCAACCGCCTCGACGGGGTCGCCGACCCCGAGGAACTGGCACAACGTGGGCGCCGCGCGAAGCGCGTCGAGTACCGGGCCAATCGGGCCGAGCGCGCCGTCACCGTCTCGCTCGGCGCGTCGTGCGAGGTCCATCGCGGCGTGATCCTCGCGCACCGCGCGCGCGAGCGCCGTGACGACGCGAACCAGCAGTCCCGATCGATGCTCGGGACCGAAGCGACGCACGACGACCTCGGCGAGCTCGCGGTCCGTCTCGGTCCCGTCCCCGGCCCTCACGCGACGTCTCCGAGCGCGTCTGACGCGCGCGCCACCGCCGCGGGCGTCACCGGCCACGCCGCGAAACCGTCCTCGGGCTGCGCCGAGGGGTCGCCCACGACGCGCAGGTAGTAGTACCCGACCCCGGCGAGGTGCGTATCGGGGTCGTAGCCACGCAGTGAGCCCCGCAGGTGTCGGTGCAGCGCGATCGAGTAGAGCAACGCCTGAAGTGGGTAGTGCTCCTCCTCCATCGACGCGTAGAGCCGGGTGGCCCCGTAGGGACGCACGAGTCCGGGGATCTGATCGGTCTTGTAGTCGACGATCGCGAATCGGCCGTCGCTCCGGCGCACGACGAGGTCGAGGCTCCCGATGAGAACGCCCTCGTCGAGGCCCTCGGCGTTTCGCGCGAGACGCGAGAAGTAGTCCCGAAAGAGTCCGCCGCCGTCGGGGCCCGAACGATCCGATTCGAGAATCGCCCGCGCCGCCGCCGCCAGTCGTTCACGGCGGCGCTGCTCGCCGAGGGCGAGCACGAAACGCATCTCGCGCGCCACGTCGTCGCGAGCGAGTTCGCGAAGGGCGAGACCCTCGAGCAGGGGGCCCGTCGCGCGTGCGAGCAGGGCCGTCGTCGACGCGACGATCGTCTCGAGGTTCTCGGCGATATCGGGTGCGCCAAAGCCCTCGCGCTCGAGGACCGCGGTGGCGACGTCGGCCGCGTCGAGGTCCGCGCCCACCAGTCGCTCGAGCAGCCCGTGCACCGCGGCGCCGAGTCGGGCACCGGCGAGGGTGCCGAAGACCGTCCGCACACCGGGGGCGACGTCGCCCACCGCGTCGGACCAGTCGGCGTCGCGCGCCGTCTCGTCGTAGCCTCCGCTGCGCTCGCCCGCGTCGTCGGGTTCGCTCGCCTCCATCTCGCCCGACTTCATGGTCTTGGCGAGGTCGGTGTAGGACCAGCGACGACGCTCCCAGCCGACCCGGGGCGCACGACCCGCCTCGTAGACGCGCGCCTCGCGCGCTCCGGCGGGCACCGCCGCGCGCTCGACCGCGCCGGCCACTCGACCGTCGCCGATGGCGTAGATCGAGAACCGGTTCGTTCCATTCCACAGCTGGTTGAGCGCCGCCACGGGATCTTCCTTCACCGCACGCTCGACGGTGTCCTTCGACTTGCGCGCTGCGCTGACGAACATCGCCGAGACGTCGTCAAAGGGCCGATTGATGACGACCGACGGTGATCGCGCGCGATCGTAGACGAGCCGCGAGAACTCCCCACCGAGGGGTTGCTTGACCGTGACGTCGAGCCAGACCACCAGGTGGCGCTTCGCGCGTGTGAGGGCGACGTAGGCCAGGCGACGCTGTTCGGCAACGTTGCTCGCGAGGACGCGCCGGTCGCGCTCGGTCGGATCGCCCCACGAGGTCCCCGACCCGGCGTCCACCACCACGTGCTCCACGTCGACCCACTGACGCAGCGCTCGGCCCCCGTCGGCCGTTACCTTCGGGTAGGACTCGTTGAGGAACGGCACCAGCACGGTGTCGAACTCGAGGCCCTTGGCCTTGTGGACCGTCATCACGCGCACGGCGTCGCTCTCGGTCTCCAGGCGCCGCGCGCGCACGCTCGGGTCGGTGTCGTCCGAGGCCGCGAGGTCGTCGAGCCAGTCGAGCACGAGGGGTAGTGAGCGAACGGTGCGGCACTGCGCGCCCAGCAACTCGGCGAGGTGCCAGAGGTCGGTCA
>JAKAZI010000015.1 GCA_021809495.1 Actinomycetes bacterium
TAGGAGATACTTCGGCCAAGAACTCGCGCGGAGTAGGCCAACGTATTTGTCTTACGCCCTCACCCACGCAATTCGCCGAAGGGGCGCGGGCCCAAATCGGAGGACCCGGCCAATGTCGGGTGAGTCACCGCGGCTCGGGGCTCGGGGCCATCGAGAGGAACGCCGCGACTGTGAGCACGCCGACGGAGGCGACGACGGTGAACCTGGGCCCGGCGCGTCCAGTCACCGCAGAGAAAATTTGAAACGGCCTTCGAACACGATCACAAAAGAAGATGATGATCAGGAAGTTTGAAGAACGTTCTCGTCGACCCACGACACGGAAATACCGTTCACTGCTGCTAGCATTCGCACGTGCTGCAGTACATCATTCGTCGATTAATCCAGTCGTTCGTGGTCTTGCTCATCGTCATGTTCTTCACGTTCTCCCTGCCGTACTTTCAACAGGGGGGAATTCTCGCTCCCGCGTACGCGATCATGGGAACGAACGCCACGAAGGCTCGTGTGGCGTACTGGGGACTCACGCACGGCATGAACCACCCCTTCCTCGTTCGGTTCTGGAACTACGTAGTTCAGACCTTCGTGCACTTCAATCTGGGCACCTCGTATAAGCAGAACATGACGGTCTGGCAGATCATTTCGCTCTACGTTCCGCGCACGGTCTGGCTAGCGGGCGCGGCACTGTTGTTCACGGTGCTGATCTCGATCCCGCTCGGGATGTACCAGGCGGCGAAGCGAAACACCCTGGTCGACTACGCGGCGACCGGTTCGGCGTTCGTTCTCTACTCCATGCCGTCGTTCCTGCTCTCGATGTTGATCATGGACGCGTTCAGTTTTCACTGGCCGCACCTGCCGAATTCGCCGCCGTCCGGGGTCGCCCCGTGGGCGATGTTCACCGATCCCAAGGGTTTCATACTTCCCGTAGCGGCCCTGACCTTGCTCTCCGTGGCGGGCTTGAGTCGGTTCATGCGCGGCACCGTCCTCGAGGTCCTCGTGCAGGACTACGTCCGCACGGCCAAAGCCAAGGGATGCTCCAACCGGCGGGTGCTCTTTCGCCACGCCTTCCGAAACGCGCTGGGGCCAATCGTGACGATCCTAGGACTCTCGATTCCGGCGCTGTTCGGCGGTGCGCTCATCATCGAGAGCGTCTTCAACTACGAGGGACTGGGAATGCAGACGGTCAACGCGGCCGTCAACGTCGACGTGCCCACGGTCTTGGGGATCACGCTGCTCGTGACAATCATGACGCTGCTCGGAAACCTCATCGCTGACGTGGCCCTGGGGTTGATCAATCCGCGCATTCGCATTGAAGGGAAGAATTCGTGACCACCGTGGCGGATTCCGCCCCCAACAGCCCCTTGGTGCTCGCAGAGCTGGACGCCATCGAACCGCTCTGGAGACAGAGGCTCCGGATCTTTGTTCACAACAAGCTCGCGGTTGCGTCGTTGGGCTACGTGGTCTTTATAACGCTGTTCTGCTATTTGTGGCCGATCTTTCACCCAACGAATCAGACCAACCAGGCGGCGACGTTCAACGTCACGTGGAATGCACCCCCGTCGCTGCACAACCCGCTTGGCACTGACTCGAGTGGTTTCGACGAGTTGGGCCGAATCGCGTTCGGTGGGGAGTACTCGTTGGCGCTCGGGTTCCTGGCCGGAATCATCACCATCGTCGTGGGCACCGTGTACGGCATGATCTCGGGATTCTTTGGCGGTATCACCGACACGGTCATGATGCGTTTTCTCGACGCGTTCCTGTCGATCCCGTACCTGTTCCTCTTGATCGCACTGCTGACGATCTTCAATCGAACGACCATGCTGCTGATCTTGGTGATCGGACTCACCGGTTGGTGGGGTAATGCTCGAATAATCAGGGGTGACGCCCTTCTCATCAGGAATCTCGAGTACTCACAGGCGGCGCGATCTATGGGTGCCGGGCGCATGCACATCATTCGCCGACACGTCTACCCGAACTCGATCAGCAACATCGTGACCGTTGCGACGTTCTCCATCGCTGACGCAATCCTGTTCCTTTCGGCGCTCGGATTCCTGGGACTCGGTATCGTGGCCCCTCAGACCGACTGGGGAACGATGCTCCAACAGGGGACTGAACAACTCCAAAACGGCTATTGGTGGGAGATCTACCCGGTAGCGGTCGTCTTCATCCTCGTCGTCGTTTCGATCAACTACATCGGTGACGCCCTACGTGACGTCTTCGAGGTTCGTCTCATCGAGCGGTAGAACTCGTCGTCCACCTGGTGACCGGTCACGAGGTGGACGCTGAGGGCAATGGCGCCGCGTGACCCCAAGTCGTTGCGCAGCGTCGGTCGCTTGTCCACGACGGGCGAGAACTGCCAGTAGAGACGCTGCCTGTGAACTCGCCGTCGCTGCCGTGCCCGCGTCTGAAAGCGAATCGACAAGGTTCGCGAAACTGGTCACCGGCTCGCGTCGGCTCCAACGGAAGATGTCTTCGAGTGCAATACGCGATGCGTCGCGAGCGGATCGGCCGGGCGTCGTCATCGACTGCTTCCTTCCGTGCGTGCGCTGGCGGTGTGTTCACGTGGCGAGTATTGCGACCCTGACGTAGGACGGGGCGCCGCTTCGTCGTTCTCACAGTTCGCCGTAGCCTCCGCCGAGCGCAGTCTGGGCCGAGGCTGCCGTAGGGCGTCCGCGCGGCCGAGCGAGACGTTGGAGGCGAAGCGCGAGCCGGCCGTGGCATCGCCGGAGGTTCGCCTGCTCCGGTGTCAAGTCGAGTGCGTAACGGTAGGTCTGGCTGAGCGTGGTGCGCTCGGAACCGGGCGGCGCGTCCAGAGAGGTTGCTCGCAACGGCGTCTCACGTCCGCGGTACTGCCTACCAGCGATGCCCGTGCCGACCCATCAACGGTGACCCGGCAAACGCCTTGTTCCCTTTCCCTCGGGCCAGGGAATCCGATGGGCGGCTGAGCGGCAGGCCTTGTGAACGCCTCACGGTCATGGGCCAGGTTCGCGTGACGAGCCTTCTTCCCGGAAGGCGAAGCGATCGTCCGGGGACCAGATGTACGTGTCAGTGGTGCGATACCCACGAAGCCACAAGACACCGTTGACCGCTCTCAAATAGAAGCCCTTCGGAAAGTCATCGTCGTCGTCGAGCGGTGCCGCCGCGACCGTTATCGAGCCCGATGGAGCAGAACCGTTGGACAGCACCGAGTCAGGGGCCGATTCCTGGCCGGCCATGACCAGCCGCAGATAGGGACCAGTGATAGCCGGACAGAGTGAGAGTCCCACCGCTTGGGCCCTCGTGAAGATCGAGGGCAGAGCCGCACCGTTTCTGAACCCGAGTTGCCCGACCGTGCGTTGGACAACTCGGAACGATTCGAGCCGTTGTCGGTCGAAGACGTCACTAGTGAGCAGCACGTCAGCCGAGGCGTTGCGCAGCACCCCCAACCGGTCCAGCGAGGCCAGCAAATCCTCACGACTCAGCCAGCCAACGCGTATCGGAAGCGGGATGGACGAGTCCGCGCGATGCACGTCGCCACGCTATCGCGCCATTCGTCACGCTCACTCCCGCGAGAGGCGCACTCAGGCGCTGTCGTCGTGGTCGCCTCAGCGTCGTCTCCTCGCCTACGCACCAGCGTTGGCGCCATCCACCACGATCCGCCAGATGCGAAGCACGTCGTGACCCGGGCGCGGTCGGCTTCGCCGTGCGAGCTGGTGTTACGCGGGCGCTGACGCCCGTAGTGGGCCATCCGTCAGGAAACTGATGGAGAACCGACGGAGCCAATGAACGTCCCGGACGATTTTTCGTCAACCAGGTTCTCCCTCAGCCGCCGCATCGTGATCGCTCGACCGATCCGGGTGAGCGTTCACAACGACAGTCGAGAAAGGGTTACGAACCGAGACGCGGGGGACTGGACGGCGCAATCAATTGGACCACGACGTGACGACGCATGCGAACCACGTACGAGCGGTAGCGAGCGGTTCTACGTGGTCATCGAACTGCCGGCAACGCTTGGCTCCGGGAGTTCTCAGTGGCGGCGGTGTCGCAACAGCTAGCGGATCGATACCGGTGTTTGCAGCGGGAAGTGACACGCGGCACGATGAGTTTCGCTGAACTGCTGAAACTGAGGCTCTTCGCTCGCGCAGATATCCTGAACGCGCGGGCACCGGGTGCGGAACCGGCAGCCGGACGGCGGATCAACGGGGGAGGGGAGTTCGCCCTTCACCTGACGGCCGCGACGCGTGCGTGACATCTCGGGGTCGGGGACCGGGACCGCGTCCAACAGACCCTGGGTGTACGGATGCGCCGGCAGGCGGAAGACGGACTCCGCGTCACCGATCTCCACCAACTTGCCCAGGTACATGACGCCGATCGAATCTGCCATGTAGTACACGACGGCGAGGTCGTGACTGATCATGATGTAGGAGAGCCCGTGTTCGCGTTGGAGATCCTTCATCAGGTTGAGGATCTGGGCCTGGATCGACACGTCGAGGGCGGAAACGGGCTCATCGGCGATCACGAGCTTGGGGTTGAGCGCGATCGCTCGCGCGAGGCCGATTCGCTGACGTTGGCCGCCGGAGAATTCGTGGGGGTACCGGTCCGCCGCGGTCGGTTCGAGCCCGACGGTGAGCAGGAGTTCTGCAACCCGACGCCGCTGCTCGGCCTTTGATCCCTCGTGGTGGATCGACAGGGGCTCTCGAATGACCTCGCCGACCTTCATACGAGGATTGAGTGACGAGTACGGGTCCTGGAACATCATCTGGCGGTTGCGACGATCCTTGGCGGCGGGCTTGTGCCCCTTGCCGGAAACCTTGGAACCTTGAAACGAGATGTCGCCACTCGTGATGTCTTCGAGCCCGACGATCAAGCGGCCAACCGTGGTCTTGCCGCAGCCGGATTCGCCCACGAGCCCGAACGTCTCGCCTTCCATGATCGAGAACGAGATGTCTGACACCGCGTGAATCGCGCCGACCTTACGTCGGATGAGCCCCTTCTTGATCGGGAACTCCTTGACGAGGTTCTCGACTCGCAGAATTTCGACGTTCGATCCGCTGGTCGTTGAGGCCGCCTCGGCGGAGCGTATTTCGACGCGAGGACCGTCGACGGGGTGAAAGCACGCGAAGCCGTGAGCGCTGGCGACCGTGAAGTCCGGCTCCGTGACCCGGCAGTCGTCCTGAGCGTATCGACACCGCGGCGCGAAGCGGCATCCGACGATCTCTTTGGTCAAGTCCGGCGGCAGTCCCGGGATCGAGGTGAGGTGGGTCTTTGATGCCGTCTCGATGCTCGGCATGGACGCGAGCAGCGCTTGGGAGTAGGGGTGGTGCATCGACGAGAAGAGCGTGTCGGTCGTCGCCTCTTCCACCTTGCGACCGCCGTACATCACGACGACGCGGTTGGCGCGTCCGGCGATGACACCCATGTCGTGGGTGATCAGCAAGACGCCCATATTGAGATCGCTTCGTAGGCGGTCGAGCAGGTCGAGGATCTGCGCCTGGATGGTCACGTCCAATGCCGTCGTCGGTTCGTCAGCGATGAGGAGCTTGGGCGAGCACACGAGACCCATGGCGATGATCACGCGCTGGCGAAGACCCCCGGAGAGTTCGAAGGGGTACTGGTTCAGCCGCTCCGCGGGGCGGGGCATCTCAACCATCTCGAGGACCTCGATCGCGCGGCGTCGCGCGTCGGCGTCGCTAGCCCCGGTGTGAATCCGTAGACCCTCCGCGATCTGCTTGCCGATCTTGGTGGTGGGGTTGAGCGAGCTCATGGGGTCTTGGGGGATGAGCGCAACCGATCGCCCTCGCTGACGCTGCATCTCGCGTTCGGAGAGGTCGAGAAAATTGGTTCCGTCAAACATGATTGAACCTGCGGTGATGTGGCCGCTGCCCGGAAGCAGACGCATGATCGCCAGTCCGGACGTCGTCTTGCCGCACCCGGACTCACCGACGAGCCCGACGCATTCGCCGGGCTCAATATCCATGGAGAAGTCATCAACAGCAGTCGCGAATGACTGGCGAGTCGTGAATTGGACCTTCAAATTCGAAACCGAAAGCAACGGCGGCATAGGAAACGAGTCTACCCAATGGCGGGGCTCACCTATGGGCGGAACCGTCAATCTGGGGCACTGCTTTTGAACGAACAGCGGTTCGTAGCCTACGGGGTCGTATCTGAAATGTCGGGCACTCGGATCGTGGGAATCGGTGGTTCACGAAGGCACAATTAGTGGCGGACTACGGGAACAGTCGTTCGATCACAATCGATGCTCGGGTCGCAGGATCGATACCGACGTTCGTGGGCAACATGAAAAGACCCCCGGTCGAAACGACCGGGGGTCTTTTCATGTTGCGTGAAAACGCTACGTCCTTTAGAAGTGCATGTACTCCGGCATGAAGTTCTGCAAGACACTCGGAACGAGCGCCGACTTGTTGCTGCCCTTCAGGGTCTTGATGAACTCACCAATCGGCGTCTGCGTCGGCTGGTACAGCGTCGGGACTTGCTCCGCTGCGTACTGAGCGTACTTAGTCAACGTCGAGTTACCCGCGAAGGTGGCCTTGATGATCGTGTCCATCTTCGGGTTCGAGTAGCTGCCATTGTTCGAACCAGCACCGGTCATGAGCAGTTCCTCACCGGACGGGTAGTAGTCCGGTGCGTAGATCCAGCCCGCACCCCAGGTGCAGATCTCCCACTTCTGTGTGCCCGACTGACCGCAACCACTGATCACGTTGTTGAAGGTGTTGGTCGACGTGGTCGTGTTGATGCCGATCGTCTTCCAGTCCGACACTTCAGCGTTCACGGTGTCCGTGACCGCAGGAGCTCCCGAGACGTACTCGAGGGTCAGGTTCAACTTCGTCCCCTTGGCGACGCCAGTTCCACACGAAGCGGACGACGTACCAGGCTTCTCACAGGTCATGACGCCACCCTTTATCGCCCATCCGTGCGACGTGAGGAGTTTCTTGGCCGCGGAGAGGCTGAACGGGTACGGGTTGCTTACCGGCTTGGCGATTGACGAAGGCGTACCGTACGGAACCGGGCTGTAGGTCGGGATGCCGTAACCCTTGAAGATCTTGTTGATGATCCCGTTCTGGTCGGTTGCGGTCTGCAGCGCCTGGCGGAAGTACAACTGGTTGAACACCGCGCGCAATGGATTGCTCTTGGCGAAGTTCAGCGGGTCGTAGTTGTACGCCCACGACAGACCTGAGACCAAGTTGTACTTACCCGCGAGTGCGGCGATGTTCGGACCGGCCTTGCCGATTCCGGGAGCCGGCGACGTGATCTGGGTCGAGTCAACGTATCCCAGGTCGATCGAGCCAGCGCGCAGCGCGTTCAGTTCAGCCGCGGCTGACGAGAACGGCACTTCCTTCACCATGGCGACTTGGGCCTTCTGGGGGCCCGAGTACTTCTTGTTTGGCACGAAGGTGACGTTGCCGAGGGTGTCCATGGCCTGCAACTTCCAGGGGCCATCAACGCCGCTCTGCCACATGGCGTCGGTGTAGGTGCTGATCTTGGCCGACTGGGCGTCGAGGTACTTCTCGACGGCCTTGCACGCGGCGTCAGTGGCCTTCGCCCCAAAGGCACCGGTGGCGCAGGTTGACGTCTTACCAGGAGCCGTGATGTCCCATGAGTTGGGGAACGGAGTGATCTCCGACAGGTAGTTGTATAGCAACCAACTCTTGTTGATCGACTTGTTGAACTTCAGGGTGACCGTGTTGCCCGAACCCTTGGCGCTCGTGACCTGGTCGGGGATCCCGTAACCAGGAACGTACCCGGCGTACGCCTTGGGGTCGGCCTTGTACAGGTTCAAGAAGAACATGACTGACTGCGCGTCAACGGTCTGACCGTCAGCGAACTTCCATCCCTTGGTCTTGATCACGAGGGTCTTGTTGTTGTTGCTCCACTGTGGCGAATAAGCGAGGGAGATCTTCGGCACGAAGGCTGGAGACGTACCCATACCAAACCAGTACAGCGGTCGGAACATCAGCATCTGAAACTGGTTCAAGGTCGAGACGGAGAAGTTAGCGAATCCCACGTAAGGAAAGATGTAGTTCGGCGGGGTCTGCGGAGCCTCGGCGAACGTTATCGTTCCCTTCGGAGTCGACGCGCCGCTTGGGCTCGGACCAGCCAGTGTGAGGCCCAGCGCCAACGAACTGGCCGAAATAGCCAGCGTTGCGCCGAGTCGGAACCTTCGACGGACATTCATTGATTCAACCTCCCCTAGTGGTCACATCGCTGTGGCCAGTTCTCGTCACCCTTTTGTGACGATGTCCTCACCTTATCCCAGTCTTATGTTGGTTAGGGGTGGCAGGAGCAACAAAAAACATTGAGAATTTACTGAGAAGAAACCCCTTGTGACCTGGTCACCAGCGCATGCTCTCTGATGGCCGCACCGAGCGGAATGATCGCCAACCCCGCCGCGGGTGGGTCGAGAGCCAAACTGCTCGACGGTCCGACTGGCCCCAGTCGGATTCGCGAAGCGTCTCGAGATTCGCGGTCAAGGGTGGGCGAACGCGGCGAAGCGGTTGTCGCTCAGCGAACCGCTGCGGCCAGGATCTCAGTCGTCGATGGGTAGGTGAAGTGGAACCCGCGTTCGAGCAAGGCCGTCGGTTGAACCCGTTGACTAGCGAGAACGGCTTCGTGGACGAGTTCGGTACCGAGCGCGATCGAGAGGGCGACGGCCGGCACACGAAGCACCGCGGGGCGCCGTACCGCTCTAGCCAATAAGCGCGTGAACGTCTGATTAGTAACCGGATCAGGTGCGCTGAGGTTAACGGGCCCCGCCTGGGGGTGGTCGATCAGCCACAGAATGGCGCGAACCTCGTCGGTCAGGGCAATCGGGCTCAACCACTGGCGCCCGCTGCCAAGCGTTCCCCCGAGACCAGCCCTGAAGAGGGGGAGTTGACGTTTCAGGGCGCCTCCCGCGGCACTCATGACGATGCCGGTGCGCAATGCCGTCACGACGGTCCCCGAGGTGCTCGCCGTCTGGGCGGCCGCCTCCCAGGACTGGCACACGTCGGCGAGGAAGTCGCCGCCGTGCGTCGAGGTCTCATCGAGCACTTCGTCACCGCGCGAGCCGTAGACGCCGATCGCCGATCCGCTGGCGAGCGCGCCGACGCCGCTCGCCAGAGACTGGATCGCCCTCACCACGAGAGTCGTCGAGGCCAGTCGAGACTGGAGGATGAGCGTCTTACGCTCGTCACTCCAGCGCCGGTCTCCGATGCCAGCCCCCGCGAGGTTCACGATCGCGTCGAGACCCCCGACGCGGCGCAGGTCGTCGTCGTCCAGGACGTCGGTGGCCGGATCCCAGCGGATCGTTTCGCCGGTCGCGGCACCGCCGGTGGGGCGAACGAACGTGACGACCGTGTCGCCCCGTTCGCGAAGCGCGGTCGCGGTGGCGCGACCGATCAGCCCGGACGCCCCCGTCAGACCGACGCGCATAGGTCGTTCCATGATTGGTCGATCAGCCGGGCGAGTTGATCGGGGTGGCTCAAGTGCGCTCCGTGTCCGGCGCCGGGCAGTTCAACCGAGCGGATCAGGGGATTCTGCGCGTGAAGTATCGCGGTCAACTGGCGATAGTACGGCGCGCGCGCCCAGTCGCCAAAGGCGTAGACGGTTGGCACCTCGATGTCGGCGACGCGGAAGGGCTCGGGCTGGATCAGCACGGAGAGATCGGCGACGAGGGCCGGACCGTCGGCTCGTCGCGAGTCGCGTTCGCTCGAGCTCAGCCGTTCCCAGGTTTCGGCGGAGACCATTCGTTTGAAGAAACGCTCGGCCTCCTCGGAGGGATCGGCACCGGGACTGATTCGACTGTGATCTCGTTCGAGGACCCACGGCAGTGGCGCTTCGAAGTTGATCACCACGGCGAAGAGCGACGGTTCGCGCAGGGCCGCGGCGAAACTAACAACGCCGCCGAAGCTGTGACCGAAGACGATCACGGGTCGGTGCGTTGCCTCGGCCTTCGCCAGGGCGATGAGATCGTCGGCGTGGTCCCGGAGCGAAACCGGTCCAGCACCACGTGAGCCCTGATACCCGCGCCGGTCGTAGGCAACGACGTCAAAGCGATCGACGCGTCGCGCGAGACGCGCGAAGGAGCCACCACGATCGAGTCCTCCGTGCACGCAGATGAGCGTGGCGAGTGGTTCGTCAATTCGACGCTCGGCGACGGCGAGTCCGGCGACGGGGGACGCCACCGCGCGCAGTCCGCGGGGTGGGTCAGGAGCCGTCACGTAGGCAATCTACTGGACGGCACCGGGTGGGAGGCCAAACCAAATTGACCGCGCGGGCCCTAGTCTGGTGGGGTGACGCCACCACCTTCCACTCCTTCGTCCGAGCCAATCAAGGGTTCCTTTGGGCCCAATGCCTGGCTCGTGGACGACATGTTCGATCGATTTCTCGCCGACCCTGAGTCGGTCGCTGTCAGTTGGCGTGAGTTCTTTGCCGACTACCAGCGTTCGACGGTCCCGACCGTGGCGTCTGCCGTCGCGAGTCGAGTGCCGGCACCGAGTCCCGTCGCATTCGAAGTGAACGACGCGGCGACGCCGCTACGCGGTGCGGCGGCGCGGATCGTGGCGAACATGAACGCGAGCCTCGCCGTTCCGACCGCCACCAGCGTCCGGTCGGTCTCGGCGCGACTCCTCGAGATCAACCGCTCGGCCCTGAACGCGTCGCTCAGCCGGGCCAGTGGCGCGAAGGTCTCCTTCACGCACCTCATCGCCTACGCCATTATCAAGGGGCTCGTCGCGATCCCGGCGATGAACGCCTCCTTCGTCGACGCCGTTGACCAGAAGGGGACGCCCGGGATCTTGCGCCACGATCACGTTGGCCTCGGTCTAGCGGTTGACGTTGAAAAGAGCGACGGCACCCGTAACCTCATGGTGCCGGTGATTCGAGACGCCGACGCCATGGACTTTCGAACGTTCCTGCTCGCGTACGAGGACCTCATCCGCAAGGTGCACACCGGAAAGGTCGGCGCCGACGACTTCGTTGGGGCGTCGGTGTCGTTGACGAACCCCGGAACACTCGGTACGGTTCAGTCGGTTCCGCGGCTCATGCCGGGTCAGGGCGCGATCATCGGCGTCGGGGCGCTCACCTGGCCGGCGGGCTTCGAGGCCGCCGACACCCGGGCGTTGGCCGAACTCGGCGTCGGCAAAGTGATGAATCTGACCTCTACGTACGACCATCGGATCATTCAGGGCGCGGAGTCCGGTCTGTTTCTCAAATTCGTCGCCGAATGTCTGACCGGCGGACACCAGTTCTACGACGAGGTGTTCTCGTCGCTGGGTATCCCGTATGAGCCGTCGCGGTGGTCCCTGGACCGCAATCCGCCAGCCGGCGAGGACGAGTCGGAGCGCATTCTCAAGCAGATCCGTGTCCAGGAGCTGATCAACATGTACCGCGTCCGCGGTCACCTCTACGCGCACCTGGACCCCCTGCACAGCGATCCGCCGCCGATCCACGATGAGCTGGAGTTGTCGACCTACGGACTTTCGATCTGGGATCTGCCACGCCGATTCATCACCGGTGGTCTGGCCGGCCGGGACGAAGCGACCCTCGAAGAGATCCTCGCCATCCTGCGTGACGCCTACTGCCGCACCACCGGCATTGAATACGGTCACATCATGGACCCCGCGCAGAAGCGATGGATCCAAGCTCGCGTCGAGGGCGTGAAGACGTCGCTCAGCGCCGATGAGCAGCGCCGGGTGCTCGGGGCGCTCAACGAGGCCGAGGTCTTCGAGCGGTTCCTGCACTCCCGCTACGTCGGTCAGAAGCGGTTCGGACTCGAGGGCGCCGAGTCGACCATCGTCGCGCTGCAGGCCATCCTTGACGCCGCCGCCGACGACGGTGTGCACGAGGCGGTTATCGGGATGGCCCACCGCGGTCGGTTGAACGTCCTCGCCAATGTCGTGGGCAAGTCCTACAGCGACATCTTCTCGGAGTTCGAGGGCAACCTCGATCCCGAGAGCGTGCAAGGGAGCGGGGACGTCAAGTACCACAAGGGTGCTCACGGATCCTTCCGCAACGCCAACGGCGTCACGATCGACGTCTCGATGGCGTCGAACCCCTCGCACCTCGAAGCGGTCAGCCCCGTGGTCGAAGGGATCGTGCGGGCCAAACAGGATCTCGTCGTGCGACCCGGCGACGGCTCGGTGCCAAACGCCCCCGTTGAGCGATACCCCTATCTGTCTATCCTGGTCCACGGTGACGCGGCCTTCGCCGGGCAGGGAGTCGTCGCCGAAACGCTGAACCTCTCGCAACTCTCGGGCTACCACATCGGCGGCGCGATCCACATCGTCATCAACAACCAGGTCGGCTTTACCACCGCGCCCGAGTCGGCGCGCTCGAGTGTCTATCCGACCGACGTGGCCAAGATGATTCAGGCTCCGATCTTTCACGTCAACGGAGACGACCCCGAGGCCTGCGCGCGCGCCGCGCGCCTCGCCTTCGACTATCGCCAGACGTTCCAGCGCGACGCGGTGATCGACATCGTCTGCTATCGGCGTCACGGACACAACGAGGGCGATGACCCGAGCTACACCCAGCCCCAGATGTACAAGATCATCGATCAGATGCGCTCGGTGCGAAAGGCCTACACCGAAACCCTGGTGCGCCGCGGTGACATCTCGCTCGAGGAGGCCGAACGGGCCCTCGACGAGTTCAACGCCCGACTCCAGAGCGTGCTCGACGAAGTTCGCACCGTTCCCGTGCCGACGCTGCACGGGGTGCCGGTTACGGAGTTTTCCCCGGATGCACCGGCGCCCGAGACGGGTGTGGACCACGACGTGCTGATGGCGGTGGCGTCGGCGACGATGTCCGCGCCGGCCGGGTTCACCATTCACCCCAAACTCGAGCGTCAGTTCGCCCAACGTCGCGCGTTGCTCGACGGCGGCGAGGTTGACTGGGCGCTGGGCGAGGCGCTGGCGCTGGGCTCACTGCTCGTCGACGGCACCAACGTGCGTCTCATCGGCCAGGACTCGCGGCGCGGCACGTTCTCGCACCGCCACGCGGCGCTCATCGACTATCAGACGGGCGACCAGCACATCCCGCTCGCGAACCTGGACTCGATGGGCTTCTTCACCGTGCGCGACTCCTTCCTCAGCGAGTACGCGGCGCTGGGCTTCGAATACGGCTACTCAGTCCAGGCGAATCGTTCGCTGGTCGCCTGGGAGGCGCAGTTCGGTGACTTCGTCAACGGCGCAGAGATCATCATCGATAACTTCCTCGTGGCGGCCGAGGACAAGTGGGGACAGCGAGCCGGACTGGTGATGCTGCTGCCGCACGGTTACGAGGGTCAGGGTCCGGAGCACTCGAGCGGGCGGATCGAGCGGTTCCTCTCGCTGTGCGCGCGCAACAACCTACGCATCGCCCAACCGACGAGTGCCGCGCAGTACTTCCATCTCCTGCGCAGCCAGGTGGCCCGCGAAACGGTCACGCCGCTCATCGTCTTCACGCCCAAGTCGATGCTTCGCGCGACCCAGACCCGCTCGGCGTTGAGCGAGTTCGAACGCGGTTCATTCCAAACGGTGATCGATGACCCCAACGCCGAACACGACCGCGTAACGCGGGTCGTCTTCGCCTCGGGCAAGATCGCTCACGAGGCGTTCGCGCGACGAGCCGAGGTCGGGGCCGATCACGTGGCTATCGTGCGCGTGGAACAGCTATACCCGTGGCCCCACGGCGAGATCGACGCCGTCCTCGAGACGTACCCGAACCTGGCCGAGGTGGTGTGGCTCCAGGAGGAGCCCGAGAACATGGGTGCGTGGCCCTTCGTCCATCACCAGGTGCACCGTCAGCTTCGAGACGTCGCACTGAGCCACGTCGCGCGCGCCGAATCGGCGAGTCCCGCGACGGGTAGTTCGCTCATCCACGTGGCCGAGCAGTCCGACTTGTTGACCCGGGCGATCGGGTGAGTGCGGCCCGCACACGGCTGCGCGTCGTGATCGACGGTTCCAACCTCGCCACCGAGGGCCGCGTCGACCCGAGTCTCAGTCAACTGGACGACGCGATCAGCGCCTTTGAAGAGGAGAACCCCCGGGCGGAAATCGTCGTCGTCGTGGACGCGAGCTTCGGGCACCGCGTGGCGAGCGTGGAACGGGGGCGTTTCAAGGACCGCGAGCTCGACGGTACGATCGTGACCCCACCCGCCGGCGCGATTGGCCGTGGTGACGCCTTCATCTTGAAGATCGCCGATCGTATCAACGGGGTCGTGCTCAGCAACGATTCGTTCCAGGAGTTCCACGCCATCTACCCGTGGCTCTTCGACGAAGGACGGCTCATCGGCGGCAAGCCCGTTCCCGGGGTGGGGTGGATCTTCACCCCGCGCCTGCCGGTGCGCGGCGCGAAGAGCTCGCGGGCGGTCAAGAAGCTCGCGGTGCTGATGCCCGAGGGGGTCACTCCGTCCATTGGCACCACGATCACGCCCGCCAAGCCAGCCGTCAAGGCCCCGGCAGCGAAGAGGACTTCCAAGAGGTCACGCGAGAACGAACGCGAGAAGGAACCCGTGAAGCCGGCCGAAAAGCCGGCCGAGAAGCCGACCGAAAAGCAGGCTGAGAAGCCGACCGAAAAGCAGGCTGAGAAGCCGGCGCGCACGTCCAAGCGGACGGCCAAGGCGGTGCGCGGCAGTGTTGAGCCGTCACCGACGAGGACCGCCGTGGCCAATGGCGCGACGAAGGCCGCGAAGAAGGTCGAAGCGGTGAAGAAGGCGCCCGCGAAAAAGGTCGCACCGGCCAAGGCGGCGACCAAGCGAGTGGCCAAGTCCGCCGCGCCTGCCAAGCCGCAGACCCCGGTGCCCGAGCCGTCGACACCGCCGACCACCCCAGTGGTGGCGCTGCGACGCGGTCGACAGCCGGTCAATCCCGAGGACGTCTTCGCCCGTTTTCGCTCTGCGTACAAGGTCGGCTCGCGTCTCGAGGGAGAGGTCACGACCTTCACGTCGCACGGCGCGGTGATCACGGTCACCTTCAAGGGTGGCCAGGTCGAGTGCTACGCCCCGACGACACTGCTCGGCGATCCGCCACCGCCCCGGGCGCGAGACGTCTTAAAGCGCGGTGACCGGCGCACGTTCCGTCTGATCACCGTGGACCCCGATCGTCGAATCGCAGAACTGGCCCTCGCGTGAACGACCTCTCGCTCAACCCCCGGGACTGGCTGCCGCACCGCGAGCCCTTCTTGCTGCTCGATCAGCTGCTCGAGATCGAGCCCGGCCATCACGCGACCGGCACGTGGACGCTGCGCGGTGACGAGTGGTTCTTTCCGGGACATTTCCCGGGTCGCCCCACCACGCCCGGCGTGCTCTTGCTCGAGTCCCTCGCCCAGTGCGGCGGGGTCGCGGTGCTGGCCGACGAACGATACCGCGGGCGCCTACCCCTGTTCGGTGGCGTCGAACACGCTCGGTTCCGTCGTCAGGTGATCCCCGGCGACACGGTGACGCTCTACTGCGAGATGACCCGCCTCTCGGCGCGGGCGGGCAAGGGTCACGGCGTGGCGTCAGTCGGTGGCGAGGTCGCCGCCGAGGCGGACCTTCTCTTCGTGCTCGCTGACGTGACGTGAAAGTCGCCACCTGGAACGTCAATTCGGTCGCGGCGCGGCTGCCTCGCTTGACGTCGTGGCTACAGGCCGCGCGTCCCGACGTGGTCCTCGTCCAAGAGACCAAGTCGACCGACGATCGGTTTCCCGTCGGTGCGTTCGCGCAACTGGGTTATGACGTCGCCCACTACGGCCAGGGACAGTGGAACGGCGTGGCGATCCTTTCGAGGGTTGGCGTGGTTGACGTGCAGCGGGGCTTCGGTGACGACGATCCCGAGGCGCGCATCATCGGAGCGACGTGTGGCGGTGTGCGGGCCTACTCCTGCTACGTCCCTAACGGGCGGTCTCTCGAGGACCCCCACTACCGATACAAACTCGACTGGTTGGGCCGACTGCGCGAGCTCGCGGCGAACCGTGGCGCGGGTCCGTTCGTCCTCGGCGGCGATTTCAATGTCGCACCGACGGACCTTGACTGCTGGGACCCGTCGAGTTTCGTCGGCGCGACCCACGTCAGCGACCCCGAACGCGAGGCCATCCGCGCGATCGAGTCGACGGGTCTGGTCGACCTCATCCGCGTACTGCACCCGAACGAGCCGGCGTACTCGTGGTGGGACTATCGCGGCGGCTCATTCCATCTGAATCACGGACTACGCATCGACCTGCTGCTCGTTGACGAGTCGCTGAACCGTGCGGCAACCGCCGGCTACGTCGATCGTGACGCGCGCAAAGGAGAAAAGCCATCAGACCACGCCCCGGTGGTCGCCGAGTTCGACGTCGCCTCAGAAGGCTGACGCCAGCGGTACCTCGATGAACGATGGTCCGGGGGTGGCGTAGGAGCGACGAAGTGCGTCGACGAGTTCGTCGGCCGAGGTGACCAATGTGGCGGGCACGCCCAGCCCTCGCGCGACGCTACAGAGGTCGATGGTCGGTTGGTCCAACGCGAAGAGTCGTTCGCTGGCGGTGCCCACAGCGGTAACGCCAACCCGCTGGCGTTCGAAGTCGAGGATGGCGTAGCGGTGGTTGGACAGGGCGACGACCGTGACGTCGAGACCCTCGCGGGCCATTGTCCACAGCGCTTGGATGGTGTACATCATCGAGCCGTCCGACTCGAGGGCGATTACCCGGGCGCCCGAACCGACCGCCGCGCCAACGGCGACGGGCAGTCCGAAGCCGATCGCGCCGCCGGTGAGGGTCAGGAGTCGGTGCGGTGCGGCGTAAGTGGTCGCGCCGTAGAGGTGGATGCCACTCGTGTTGGACTCGTCACTGATGATCGCACCCTCGGGAAGCGTGGCGGCGATCGCGGCGGCGAGGCTCTGGGCGTTCAGCGCACCGCTCGGTGCTTCGGGCGCGCGGCCCTTCGCGACGGCGACCCGGGGCGCGTCGAGCAGATCAACCAGCGCCGCGAGCGCCGCACCGGCGTCGCTGCCGGGCGGCGCCAGCGCGAGTACTTCACAGTCCTTCGCGACGAGCCGGCTCGCCACGTCGGGGTAGGCGAAAAAGCCGACTGGTTCGTCCGCGCCGATCAGGACGAGGGTCTCGAGCTCGGCGAGCTGGGCGGCGGCGAACTCGCTCAGGTAGATGAGCCGCTCCGGCTGAAAGACGCCCGCGCCGCGATCCATCGCAGTGGGGAAGGTCTCGACCATCACGTTCGCGCCGCTCGCGGCGCCGACCCGCTCGGCGAGACCCAGCAGTTCGGCCGTGGTGGCCGCCCCCCCGAGAAAGATGGCCGATCGCGTCGTGCGCAGCCGCGCGGCGGCCAGGTCGAGGAGCTCCTCGTTGATTTCGGTCGCGTCAGGGGTCGCGGCCACGGGCCACGAGGTCGGTGGTGTCGCGAGCTCGCCCCACGACACGTCGGCGGGCAGGATGAGGGTGGCGACGCGCCCCGGCGGACCGTAGGCGTCGCCGATGGCGCGCGCGGTGTCGCCGGCGACGTCGTCGGGCCGGCGGGGGTTGTGAACGGAGCCCTCGAGTGCGCCCGCGACGGCGGCTATGTCACTCTGAAGCGGTGCGTCGTATCGAGCGTGATAGGTCGCGTGGTCGCCAATGACGTTGAGCAGCGGCACGCGCGCCCGTCGGGCGTTATGCAGGTTCGCCCAGCCGTTGGCGAGTCCCGGTCCGAGGTGCAACAGTGTCGCCGCCGCCCGTCCGGTCACGCGCGCGTAGCCGTCGGCAGCCCCCGTCGCCACGCCTTCGAAGAGACAGAGCACGGCGCGCACGTCGGTGACGTCATCCAACGCTGCGACGAAGTGCATCTCCGACGTGCCGGGGTTCGCGAACACCGTGGTGACCCCGTTGGCGCGCATCGTCGCGAGCAGGGCGTGCGCGCCGTTCACGACCGGATCCGGTCGTCGAGGAGTCGGAAGGGATTCAAGAGTCCCGACGGGTCAAAGGCGCTCTTGAGCCGTCGCTGCAGGGCCAGCACGTTGGGGTCGCTGAGCGCGAGGAAGGCCGCCTGCTTGTCGCGACCGATACCGTGCTCGCCCGAGATCTGTCCGCCGAGCTCGAGACCGGCGGCGAAGAGTTCGTGCAGCATCGCCCCGCGTCGCTCATCGTCGTTCTGATAGATCGACAGGTGGACGTTACCGTCGCCGACGTGGCCGCAACCGGCGACGAAAGCGCCGTAGCGTTCGCCGAGCACGTTGGCGCGGTCGAGAAACTCCGGGACCCGAGATCGAGGCACGACGACGTCGATGATCTCGTTCGCGCCCGCGGCCTTCGCCACCCAGAAGACCCGTTCGCGGGCCTCGATGAGTCTCGCGGCGGCACCGCCGGGCAGTACGTAGACGTCGAGGGCGCCGGCCGCGGCGACCAGATCCGCGAGATCGGCGAGGTCGTTGTCGAGCTGAGCCGACGTGCGGGTCTCGAGCACGATGACGAGGTAGGCCGACGTGCGATTCTGAATCTCGGTGGCGACGCCGAGTTCGAGGCTGGAGGCCTGCGTGATCGCCGCCATCGTGAGTAGGTCGACGTATTCCAGTATCGACGGTTCGAGGCCGGACGCCACGATCTGGGGTACGACGCGCGTGACGTCGCCCAGGTCGGCGAAGGGAACGAGCACGGTGGCGGTGTGCGCGAAGCGCGGTGAGAGTCGAAGTGTGACCTCGGTCACCATCGCGAGGGTCCCCTCACTGCCGACGATCAACTGGGTCAGGTCATAGCCCGTCGACGACTTCATCACGGGTCCGCCAACGCGCATGACCGTGCCGTCGACGAGCACGAGTTCGAGCCCGAGGACGTGCTGTCGCGTGACCCCGTGGCGAACGGCTCGCATGCCACCGGCGTTGGTGTTGACATTGCCGCCGAGGGAACCGGATGTTTCACCGGGGTAGACCGGGTAGCGCAGTCCGAGTGGTGCGAGCGCTTCGTCGAGCTCGCGCAGGGTCACCCCGGGCTGGACGACGACGACGTGGTCGCGAACATCGATCGAGCCGATGGCGTTCATCTTGGCGAAACTGACGACGATTCCGTCCTTGACCGGTGTCGCGCCTCCTGACAGACCCGTGCCCGAGCCGCGTGGCGTGATCGGCACGTGGTGAAGGCTGGCGAGGCGCGCGATGGCCGCGACGTCCTCGGTCGTACGGGGAAAGGCGACTGCGAAGGGTTCGACGTGATCAGGGTGGAGCGTCTCGTCGTGGAGGTCGTCGGGGTTGTGGTGCGGGCTGAACGTGACCCCGCCGTCGCCGAGCAGCGAGGTCAGTGCTTCACGAAGTGCTTGTTCGCCCATCAGTTGGCCACGCTACTTCGTCGGTTGCGGCGGCGAGATCACGGCGGATAGCCGCCAGGCGGGCCCGGCGCGCGTCACCGGTGAGGGGCGCGTCCCGGCGATTGATTTCGGCGATGACGCGCTCAATGGGTGCCAGGTAGCGTGACGGGGCTCGATCCGGGTACCGCGGATCGTTGCGTCCCCGACTCCACGTGAGCAGCAGCGAGAGCTCGGCGCGGCTGATCGCCACGTAGGCCAGGCGTTGCTCCTCACCGAGCTGGACCTCGGTGGTGGCGTTGTAGTTGGGCAGCAGTCCCTCAGCCCACCCGACCACTGCGACGTGCTCAAACTCGAGTCCCTTGGCCCGGTGGATCGTCGAAAGGGCAACCGCGTCGGGCGCGTCGTGCTCGGCGCGGCGTCCCTGATCCAATGGCACGAAGAGGTCCGAGGCGGGCGAATGATCAGGGCCGCGTCGCTCGATTGGGATCGAGGCCGCCTCGAGTGCTCCCGCCACGACGTCGAGCTGGGCGTTGGTGCGCGCCAAGACGGCCATCGAGCGCCACGACGTGCCGGGGCGGTGCGTCACCCGTAGCCACGTGGCGACGTGATGAGCTTCCTCGTCGTCGGTGTTGTAGGCCCGAACGAGTGGCGTGGGGCCGTCGTCGCGCGCCGGGACGATGCCGCGGGCGCCCTCCTCGAGCAGCGTGTTCGCTACCGCCACGATCCTCGCCGTCGAGCGATGGTTGCGGGTCAGGTCGAGTACCACGGTATCGGGCCAGGTGTTGACGAGTTCGCCGAGCAGGTGGGGGCTCGCTCCGTTGAACCCGTAGATCGACTGGTTCGGGTCGCCGACACTGAACAGGTCGGGGTCCTCACCGGCCATCTCGCGCAAGAGCATGAATTGCAGGGGATTCATGTCCTGGGCTTCATCGACGTAGAGCGACGGCGTGCGATGGCGAAACGCCGCGCGCACGGCGGGTTCGTTGCGTAGCAGCGCGATGGCTTCGCTCAATAGGAGGTCGAAGTCGAGCACGCCGCGACTGTGACAGAGCCCGACGTAGCGATCGAGCACGTCGGCGAAGGTCGCGGCCGGCAGGGGGGATTCGCGATGGTGACGCCGAGCCTGACGGATGTAGGTGCCGCCGCTCAATCCCTGACTGAGTGCCCAGCCGATCTCGAGCTCGAGCCGGGGGAGCTGCCAGTCGTCGAGACGAACGACGCCTGAGTCGGCGAGCTGCGCGGCGAGTGCACCCACCAGCCGGCGCCGACTGGTCTCGAGCACGACGGGCGGTCGACCGCTGTCGCGTCGAAACTGGTTCACGATAGTGAGCGCGGCCCGGTGGAACGTTCCGGCCCGCACGTCGCGGATACCCGACGCGTAAAGGCGTCGTCGAAGTTCGTCGCCGGCCTTACGGGTGAACGTCATGGCCAGTACCTGGTCAGGGCTGTAGTCGCCCTGGGTGATCCGGCGTTGGATCCGCAACGTGAGCACGTGGGTCTTGCCCGAGCCGGCGGTGGCCCGCACGAGCAAGCGGCGAGCGTTAGAGGTGACGGCCTCGCGCTGCTCGGGGGTCAGGCCCACCAGCAGGTCGGTGGAGAACTCGGTGCCGTCGCTCACGAACAGACGCTACCGGTCATCGCTGGCTCGGCGCCGCGCCTCGGTAACCTTGGGGGGTGCTGCGGACCTTCGGTGACGGGACCATGTTCGGCGAGGTCGCCGGCGATGGCCCCGTCGACGTGGTGTTCCTTCACGGTTGGGCCCGACGGGGTCGGGATTTTGCCGCGGTTCAAGAACTGTTGTCGCGCGTGGGGGTATCGTCGTTGGCCCTTGACCTTCCGGGGTTTGGATCCTCACCACCCCCATCGGTCGCGGGGGGTGCGCGGTTTTACGCGTCAATGGTCGCGCCGGTACTCGCAGAACTCGGCCGGCCGGTCGTCCTTGCGGGCCACTCCTTCGGCGGTCGCGTCGCCACGGTGATCGCGGCGGACCACCCCGAACTCGTGACGAGCGTGATTGTGAGTGGGACCCCGCTGCTTCGCAGCCCCGTCGACGTGCGCTCACCGCTGGCGTACCGAATCATCCGCTGGCTGCACCAGCGCGGCTGGCTCTCCGAGGAGCGACTCGAGGCGGCGCGACACCGGTACGGTTCGACGGACTATCGAGCGGCCACGGGTATCATCCGCGAGGTTCTCGTGGCCACCGTGGCCGAGGGCTATGAGCAAGAGTTGGCGCGCATCGAGGTTCCGATCGTCTTTCTGTGGGGTCAGCTGGACACGGTCGTGCCCGTCGCGGTCGCTGAGCGCGCCAACGAACTGCTGGCGGTTCCCGACGTCGACGCGCGACGACTGCGGGTTCTCGCCGACGTGGGGCACTTTGTCCCCAACGAGGCAGCGTCGTCTTTGGCCGATCTCATCGTCGAGTTGGCCCGATGACGGTCGCGCTCACGGTCCTGGCGTCGCTCGCCGTGGTCGGCGCGTACACCGCCCAGTTGGTCAGGTGGCTACGCGTACTCCAGCGCGAGCACTACGTCGCGGCGTCGCTGGCGCGGTTCCTCGGGCGCTGGACCTCGCCGCAGGTGGGTTCGGCGTCGTCGCCGCAAGGTCGGAACCTCCATCGACCCCTCACGCTCAGTCACGTGCTCTTCCTCGGCCTGGTCGTTGGACTGTTGCTCGCGAACCCCGCGGTCCTGGTGGCCGACTCGATCCTCTACGGCTGGTTGTGCCCGACGGGACTCTCCCTACGTGGCCGCACCGGTGCCCTTCGTTGGACGCGACGCTCGACGACCATTGCGGTCGTGGCGAGTGTGATGGCCCTCGCTATTGGTCTGCTCGGTACGCTGACGCCCCAGCCGTGGCTCGGCGCGGTGATCGTCGTGTGGGCGGTGCCGGTGCTCCTGGACCTGGCGACGCGGCTGTTGGGACCCTACGAGGAGCGGCGCGCGCGCGAATACGTGGAGCGGGCGAAAGAACGCTTGGCGCGCGTGGCGCCGACCGTCGTCGGTATCACCGGCTCGTACGGCAAGACGTCGACGAAGAACCACCTCGCCCAGCTGCTGGCCGGACCGGTCGTGGCCTCGCCACGCAGTTTCAACAACCGCGCGGGACTGTCGCGGGCCATCAATGAGAACCTCAGTGACGGAACCTCGGTATTCATAGCGGAAATGGGTACCTTCGGTCCCGGCGAGATTCGATCGATGTGCGACTGGTGCCCGCCGACGATCGCGGCGGTCACCGCCATCGGGCCCGTCCATCTCGAACGCATGGGGACCCTCGACGTGATCGACGCCGCCAAGTTCGAGATCACCGAGCGGGCCTCCGTGGTCGTGCTCAACGCCGACGACGAGCGGTTACGTCGCTGGGTCGGTCGTCTCGAGTCGTCGGGTAAGCGGGTCGTGCTCGCCGGATCGTCGTCCGAGGACGCCCGGGTGCGCGTGGTGCGTGACGGGTCGCAGTGGTCCGTCGTACTGGACGGCGTCGAGGTGTCGAGGCAACCGGCCGCCGTCGGTGTCCAGCCGAGCAACCTCGCGATCGCGATCGCGACGGCCATCGAGCTCGGCGCCGATGCGCGCGAGGTTCTGGGGCGCGTTGGCGGGGTCACGGCGGTCGCGAATCGAGCCAACGTCGTGACCGCACCATCGGGTGTCTCGGTGATTGACGACACGTTCAACGCGAACCCGGCGAGCGCCGCGGCGGCCCTCGAGGTGTTGATGGGTCTCGAGATATCGGGACGCCGAGTGCTGGTCACTCCTGGGATGATTGAGCTCGGACGTGACCAGTACGGCCAGAACCTGACCTTGGCGCGCCGCGCACGCAATCTCGGCGTCGAGCTCGTCGTGGTTGGACGGACCAACGCGCTGGCGCTGGCGGTCGGCTACGAGCAGCCACCGCGACGTTTTGACCGTCGCGAGCAGGCCGTGGCGTGGGTTCGCGAGAATTTGGTCACCGGCGACGCGGTGCTGTATCTCAACGACCTGCCCGACAACTACCCTTGATGGTCGGTCTAGGAACGAGGTGAGCGGTGTCCAGTGGTGTGATCTTTGGCGGGCCGTCGCCCGAGCACGACGTGTCGATTCTGACGGGCCTGCAGGCCCTGCGCGAACTGCGTCGCAGCGAGACGAACGCCACGGGGATCTATTGGACCAAGACCGGCCACTTTTACCAGGTCAGCGGCGACGTGGAAGCCGAGGCCTTCGTCGATGGCGTGCCCCGGGGTTCGTCACCGCTCACGCTTCGCCTCGGTGACGGCGGCGGCTTTTTCACCACGGGTGGACGCCTCGGTAAAGATCGTCGCCTCGACGTCGACCTCGCCGTGCTGGCGACGCACGGTGGCCCGGGTGAGGATGGAACGCTTCAGGGCGTCCTCGACCTCGCCGGTCTGGCCTACACGGGGCCGACGGTTGCCGGGGCCGCGCTCGGGATGGACAAATGGTCTTTTGGTGCCGTCGCCGCGGCCGCCGGGCTGCCGACGCTGCCGCGCGTCTTGTTGAGCGACGCGACATCGTCGATGCCGTTTGATGGGCCCTACATCTTGAAACCGCGTTATGGCGGCTCGTCAATCGGGATTGACGTGGTCGGCGACCTTGACACCGCTCTCGCGCGATTGCGTACGAACAGTCACTTCGCTTTGGGCTGTGTCGTCGAGCCCTTCCGCGCTGACCTGCACGACGTGCAGATCGCCGTGCGAAGTTATCCGACGCTCTCCCTGTCGGCGATCGAACGGCCCTTGCGCCGCGCGGTCACGTCGGAGATCCTGGACTATCGCGACAAGTACGTTGGCGGTGAAGGGATGGTCTCGGCGCCTCGGGAGATCCCCGCGGTTCTCGCGCCCGGTCAAGCCGAACGGATCGTAGACGTTGCCCGAACCGTCGCCAGCGTTGCGTCGGTGCGTGGCGTCGCTCGCATCGACTTCCTCGCCAATGATGACGAGGTCTACCTCAACGAGATCAATACCATTCCGGGTTCCCTCGCCAAGCACCTCTTCGTCGAGCCAGCCGTATCGTTCGGCCAACTACTCGCCGACCTGGTCGCCGAGGCTCGCGAGCGGCCGGCGCACCGCTACAGTTCGGCTGGCGCCGACGGACTCGTCCTACGCAGCGCCAGTTCGATTGCGGCGAAACTCGCGTAACCGCGGTACCTGGGCGAGCGCATCGGCCAGCACGTCACTGAAGGGATCGAGGAGTCGGCCCCGCTCGATCGCCCAATAGGCGCGCTCAACGTCACCCGTGGCGAGAGACACGTCGTGGAGGACCAGCGCGGCCCATTCGCCGTCACGCTGGAGTTTCGCGAGGTGGCCCTCGACGCTGAACCACTCGAATCCGTGGCGCACGCCGACGAGCGGCTCACCGTGCACCAGGCTCAGGGCTCGAATCAAGAGCGGTGCCGCGTCGACATCAGTGCGACGTCGGGCATCTCGAATGAGATCGTGAAACAGTCCGACGTCACTGGTGACACCGTGAAGACGGTAGAGGCCGTCGGCTGAGACCGGATGGAGCCGTGGTCCCTCGGTATCAGTGCCGAGACTTCGCCGGACGCTCGTCGCGGTGTTGGCGAGGGTGCGCATCGAAGCGTCGACGTCGGCGTGTACCAGCACGCGCGAGCGGAGCCGGTCGCCACTGATCGGCTCGCCGCGGTGCAGCGTGGCGTAGGCCACCATCTCGATGCTGCGTCGGCGAAGGGACGCCGTGAACGGCTCGAGGAGTCCGTGGATCACCGGATCGGGTCGTAGCAACTCCACGTAGACACCGGGAGAGTCCAGTCGCGGTTCACTTTCGGTGAAGCCAGCGTACGACGCCACCGTGCCCTCGTCGTTCTCGGTGCTCACGTCGCGCGATCGATCGACGGTGACGGCACAGGCCCGCAATACGTCGTCGAGTTCATCACCGTCGCCGAGGTAGATGACGAGGTGACGTCGCACCGATCGAATGGCCAGCGCTCGTAGGAAGTCGTAGTCCACGTCGGTGGCGACGATGCGACCGCCGTCGTGCAGACCGATCATCTTGTCGACGAGGTCGTCCCTCGACCAGTGAGGCGGAACTCGTAGCCTTCCGCCTTCGCGCGCGAACGAGACAAGGGGTTCGAGGTCGTCATCGTCCACAACGCACGCGACGACCGGTTCGTCGTCGAGTAACGGTGCGGCGAAGGCGAAGTCTCGGGCCACACGGATAACGCCGTCTCGTCGCGTGCCGATCGCTCGGCGCAGGTGGCTGACCAGCGACGGGTCGGCGTTGCGCAGCAGGGCGATCAGGTCATCAATGTCCTCGTCGTCCGTCTGTTCGAATCGCGACTGGTCTCGACGTCGCTTGGCCATGAGAGCCATGGGCAGCGCCCCGAGTGCGTCGCTCGCCCGGGGCCGTGGCGACGGGTCGACGTGGTGAACCGTCGTTGCGGCGGCGCTGTGGACGGACGGGCTCGATGGACGCGCGCCAGACACGGCGGGTCCCAGCGCGAGTGCGGCAACGATGAGCCCCGCGAGCCAGGCCGTCCCGCCGAGTCCGATCACCGCGCCGTGGCGAAGTCGGGCGACATTGCGCACCAGTTGGATGACAAAGACGAACCAGAACAACGTCAGCGCGACGAGTAGCACCCGAATCAGGGTGGCGTCGGCGCGTTGAGCGGCGACCGACCACTTGGTCACGACGACGTACGGGGTCAGCAGAAAGTAGACACCGAGGGCGACGCCGTGCAGCGGTCCCGAGGCGAAACGTCTCACGGCGTGGGAACGATCTGCCAGTGAACGGGTTCGGGCGAACCGTTGATCAGGTGAAGCCGACACGCCGTGATCGAGTCGATGCTGATCGTCGTAGTGACCGGCTGGGTGAGTCCCGAGCACGTCAGTTGCGCGAGCATCGGTGCGCTCGACTGGACCACCCAGGTCCCGGGGCCCTGGAGCGGGACGTCGCTGGTCGACCCGACCGATGAGAGATCGCCGACGAGCGCGCCGCTGGCGGCGGCGGCGATTAGCGCTGAGCCGGCTGGCGGCGCGATCGCGACGGTCGAAGTCACTGATGGCAGCGCGGACCTCGCGGTCGCGGTCGCGCCTGGCACAGTCGGAATCGTCGGCGTCGGCGTCGGTGTCGGCGTCGGCGTCGGTGTCGGTGACGTGGAGGACGTGGACCTCGGTGTCACTGACCTCGTCAGGGTTGTCGTCGACTCGGCACTCGTCGTCGGCGCCGCTGCGCGCAAGGTGGTGCCACGAGAG
>JAKAZI010000073.1 GCA_021809495.1 Actinomycetes bacterium
CACGGTTCGACTCTACGCCCGGCCCCGAACGGCGCGTCGAGTCCGGCCACCGGCCCCCCACCGCCGCGCCAGGTGGTGGAAGTGACACGCCACGCAGACTTCGACCGCGTAGCACTGGACCGGTTCTTCGCGTCGCTCGAGCTTGGCGAGCTCCACGCGCGACGTCGGACACGTGCCCCCCGCGGGCAGTCGAGCACCAAAGACGTAGGTCACCTCGACGAGCGGGCCGTCGTGACATACGGGACACTGTTCACCGCTGCCCCGGCCAATGTTGCGCGCCGCGCGCAGCAGTTCGGGGTGCGCGTCGCACACGTCTTCGGGTCGTAAGAGACCCGACGCGAGCTTCTCAAGCAACGCGTGGCGCACGAGTCCGAATTCGACGACGGCTCCGTCGGCCGAGGTGGTGCGCAGTGTGCGATCCATTGGGCGAGACTACAACGCCCCGCCAGCCCTGTCCCGACACCGAACGTCACGTTCGATATATCGATTTGATATGATGGCTCGCGTGTTGGACATCGCCATCTTGGGACTCCTCATGGACCGTGACCATCACGGCTATGAGATCCGCTCGCAGCTACGCGAGCGTCTCGGGATCTCGGCGAACGTTTCCTTTGGGTCGATCTACCCCGCCCTCGCGCGTTTAGAGCGTCACGGCAGCGTCGAGGCGGTCGCACCCACCGAGTCGCGCTTCGGCGCGCTCTCGACCGGCTCGCTCTCGGGCGAACGCGCGTCGCTGCGCGCGTTGCGCGCCACGTCGGGCATCGGGCGCCGCGGTCGCAAGGTCTATCGAATCACCGATCGCGGACGCGAGGAGTTCGCCGAACTCCTCGCCGACCCCACCACCATGGACGACGGCAAGAGCTTCACGATGCGCATCGCGTTGGCGAAGTACCTCACCCCGGCGCTGCGCGTCGCGCTCCTCGAGCGCCGTCGCGCCGACCTCGTCTCGCGCCTGGCCGAAGTCCGCGCCGGTGCAACCAACATCGAACTCGACTCGTACGCCCGCAGCGTGATGGAACACGCCGCCCAGGCGGTCGAGTTGGACCTCGCGTGGATCGACAGTCTGTTGACCACCGAACGCAGTAACCACAACAGCTTCGCGCGCGACGCGAAGTGAGACAAGAAGCAGAAAGGAGCGCCATGGAGAAGATTCGTGTGGCGATCGCTGGCGTTGGAAACTGCGCTAGTTCACTCATTCAAGGCGTGACGTACTACAAGGACGCGAAGGCTGGCGACGACATTCCCGGTCTGATGCACGTCGAGCTCGGTGGCTATCACGTCAGCGACCTCGAGTTCGTCCTCGCCTTTGACGTCGACGCCTCCAAGGTCGGCAATGACCTCGGCAAGGCCATCGATGGCGGACAGAACAACACGATCAAGTTCGCGACGGTGCCCTCACTGGGCGTCACCGTGCAGCGGGGTCCGACGCTGGACGGGCTCAACAAGTACTACCGCGAGGTCATCGAGGAGTCACCGGCCGAGGCCGTGGACGTCGTTCGGGCCCTGCGCGAGTCCGGTGCCCAGGTGCTGGTGTCCTACCTCCCCGTCGGGTCCGAGCAGGCCCAGCGCTTCTACGCCCAGGCCGCGATCGACGCCGGCGTCGCCTTCGTGAACGCCATTCCCGTCTTCATCGCCTCGGACCCCGTCTGGGCGAAGAAGTTCGCCGACGCTGGCGTGCCGATCATCGGCGACGACATCAAGAGCCAGGTCGGGGCGACCATCGTGCACCGCATCCTGACGCGCCTCTTCGAAGACCGCGGCCTGACCCTGGACCGCACCTACCAGCTGAACGTCGGCGGCAACATGGACTTCAAGAACATGCTCGACCGCGAGCGACTCGAGTCCAAGAAGATCTCCAAGACCCAGTCGGTCACCTCGCAGCTGGAGAGCAGTCACCTCGAACCCGAGAACATCCACATCGGTCCGAGCGACCACGTGCCGTGGCTGCTCGACCGCAAGTGGGCCTACATCCGCATGGAGGGTCGCAACTTCGGCGACGTGCCGCTCAACCTCGAACTGAAGCTCGAGGTGTGGGACTCGCCCAACTCCGCCGGCGTGATCATCGACGCCGTGCGCTGCGCCAAGATCGCCCTCGACCGCGGCATCGGTGGACCGGTAATCGGGCCCTCGGCGTACTTCATGAAGTCTCCGCCCGTGCAGTACCACGACGACGTCGCCCACGACATGATCGAGGCATTCGCGAACGAGGGGGCCGAGAACCCCGTCTGGCCCTAACGCACTGCACGAAGCCCCGCCGCCCGATCGGGCGGCGGGGCTTCGTCACGTTACGTTCTGTTCGGCCCACCACGCCATGAGTCGCGACGCCGCCTCGGCGGGGTCGATCTCGCCCTCGTCGAGGCGAATCTCCATCAAGAACTCGAGGGCCCGACCGACCACCGGACCGGGGGTGACCTGTAGTAGTTCCATCACCGCGACCCCGTCGAGCGCCGGACGCAGACGGCTGAGGTCCTCGTTGGCGCGAACCTCCTCGATGCGGATCTCCAGCTCGTCCATCCGTTTCGCGAAGGTCGCGGCCTTGCGCGCGTTGCGCGTCGTCGCGTCACAGCGCGTCAGTTCGTTGAGTTCGCTGAGCAGGTGGCCCGCGTCGCGAACGTAGCGGCGAATCGCGCGGTCACTCCAGCCCATCTTGTAGGTGTGGAACCGCAGATGGAGCTCGACGAGCGTGGTCACGTCGTCGATCATCGTTTGGGGATACTTGAGCGCGGTCATCCGCTTGCGCGTCATCTTCGCGCCCACGACCTCGTGGAACCGGAAGGTGACCCCCTCGTCCGAGATGGCCCGCGTGCGGGGCTTGCCGATGTCGTGGAACAGGGCCGCCAGACGTAGCGTGAGGTTCGCCGACGTCTTGTCGACCACCGCCCACGTGTGCTTCAGCACGTCCTTGTGCTGGTGAATCGGGTCTTGCTCGAGTTGCAACATCGGCAACTCGGGAACGAACTGGTCGGCGAGCCCGGTGCGCACGATGAAGTCCAGTCCGATCGACGGCCGCGCGGTCATCAGCAGCAGGTCGAGCTCGCCGCGGACGCGTTCCACCGACACCTTTCGCAACGACTCGGCCATCGAGGTCGCGGCCGACTCGACCGCCGGGTCGATCGACAGATCGAATCGCGCCGCGAATCGCGCCGCCCGCAGCATCCGCAGGGGGTCGTCCTGAAACAGTCGGATCGGGTCCGTGGGCGTTCGAAGACGCCGCTCGAAGAGGTCGTTGAAGCCCTGGTGATAGTCGAAGAGGGTCTGCACGCCGGGGACTTCGTCGCCAAGCGCGATGACGTCCAGGGCCAAAGCGTTGATCGTGAAATCACGACGACTCAGGTCGACCTCGAGTGAATCGCCCCACTCCACCGACGGCTTACGTGAATGATCGACGTACGCCTCGGAGCGGAACGTGGTGACCTCGGCCTTCACGCCGTTGGCCCGGATCACTCCCCCGAGCGTCCCGAAGGCCCGCCCCTGCTCCCAGAGGGTCGTGCAGACCGGCGTCATGATGCGAGCGACGTCGTCGGGTCGCGCGTTGGTCGTGAAGTCGATCTCGAAGTCCTCGCGTCGCGGCTCGCCGAGCAGCGCGTCGCGCACCGAACCGCCGACCGCGTACAGCGAGAACCCCTCGTCGGCGAAGACGCGCGCGAGGGGTCGAGCCAAATCGGCTAGTTCAACCAACCGTTCGTGGGCTTGCTCCATGGACAACACTCGCCATGAAGGGTAGTTGGGCCGGTGGGCCAACACGGGCGACGGTAGCCTGGGTCTGCATGTTCCACCGTTTTTCGACCTGGTGGCGGGCGCTCAGCGTGGTACTCCTCGGCCTCGCGACGATCACGTGGCCCTCGGCCTCGGGCGCTGCGACGACGCCGGTCTTCGTCGTCGAGCATCAGGACGCCACCGCGGTGATGTCGACGTCGGGCACCTCGAGGATCGTGATCAAGATGGCCTTCGCCCACCCGAGTGCCGCGACCGACGCGTCGCTCGCGCTCTACCCGAGAATCGTCATGCGATCACAGATCACCCCGATCACGTCGGGCGCGGGAATCTCTGGAGCGGCGACCTCGTCAACCGGGTCGTTCCAACCCGACTGCACGTCGTCGCGGGCGAGCACCGTCACGGTCGTGCTCTTCACGGGCCGACCCCTGACCAGTCGGGGCCGGTGCGGCCCTCTGCCGCGGCTGCGACTCCCGTGTCGCGGTGCGACCTGTGACGGCGTCTACCCGCTGCGCTACGCGGTGAGCGCCCACGGGACGACCACGGTGGAGTGGTCCCTCGTCGCGGTCCAGACCGTACCCGTCGCGAACCCGCTGCGACTCACCTGGATCACCACCCTGGGCGCGGGAACGTGGTCCAAACACGTGCGCACCGCGGCGGTGCTCACGGCGATTAGTCGGCGACCCACGCTGGCGCTCACGCTCAGCGCCAACTATCAAACGCTCGCGAGCGCCTATGACGCTGGTTCGGCCGGCGCGCCCTGGCGCGACGCGCTCAACCACGCCGTCGCCAGTCCGCTGCACCGCATCATCGACGCCCCACCGAAGCAGGTCGACTTCGCGGGACTCGCGGCGAACGGACTCGGGACCGAGGTGAAGGCGCAACTCAACCTGGCCGGTCAACTCGTCGGGTCCATCACCGGGCGCTACCTCGACGCGCCGGTTCTGCTCCAGGGCGAACCGTCGGCGCCGGCCGTCGCGGCCCTCGCGACGGCCGGCGTGTCCGACGTCGTCGTACCCGAGAACCGTCTCACGGTTGAGCCCTCCACGACGCTCGCGTGGGGCGCACCGTTCCACATCACCGGGGCCGGAACGACCGTGGCCCTCGCCAACGATCAGCCCCTGTCACAACTCGCGGTTGACGGCGCGATCGAGCCCGGCCGCCGGGCGGCCATCATGTTGGCCACCCTCGCCTTCTTGCACTTCGAGGCGCCTAACGCGCCCGCGGATCGTTCGGTGATCGTGACCGTGCCCGCGGCACAGACCTCGATCGCGTTCTTCAATCAAGTCGCCTCGGGGCTGGGCTCCGACCCGTTCGTCGTAGCGAGCAGCCTCGTGCCCTCGTTCACCTCCTCGCTCGTCGGCACCGATGGCGCGCCGACCACCCGATCCCTGCTCGCCGTCGCGCCATCGCACTGGAGTGCTCGAAACATCGCCACGCTCACGTCACTGGCGGGCCAGGTCAACTCGTTCAGTCAGGCGATCACCGACCACGCGGTCGCCTTCGCCCTTCGCGTCGCAACGGCGCGCACCGAGACCACCGGGAGTCCCACGGCGCGCCAGAGCGCCATCAACACCGCCGCCGCGGGGCTCAACGCGCAACTCGGAAAGTTCACGGTCGACCCGAGCGCCATCACGCTCGCAGGGCCCGGGACCGCGCTGCCGATCACGTTGCACAGCACCGCCTCCTACACGATTACCGCCGTCGTGCACCTCTTGACCAATCAACTGGACTTCCCCAAGGGTTCATCGGTCGTGGTGACCCTCAGTGCCCCGACCACCTCGGTACGCGTGCCGACCGTGAGTCACCGCGGCAGTAGCCTCAC
>JAKAZI010000074.1 GCA_021809495.1 Actinomycetes bacterium
CCCCAGACCGAGAACCACCAGCCGTCCTCGAGTTCCTCGCCGATGCGGATGATCGCGCGGCGAAACTCCAGGGCCTCGGTGAGCGCCTCTTCGACGAGGGCCGTGCCGCCGGGTCGCTCCATCATCGACGCCGCGACGTCACAGGACGCGATGATCGCGTACTGGGGCGAGGTGGAGGTGTGCATGAGGAAGGCCTCGTTGAAGATCTGCTGGTCGAGGTGCTCGGCCTCGGACTCCTGGACCAGGATCTGGGAGGCCTGGGAGAGTCCGGCGAGCAGTTTGTGGGTGGACTGGGTCGCGAAGACGAGTGACGAGGCGCAGCGCGCCCGGTCGCGCCCGATCGCGTGCATGCCCCGGTAGAAGTCGTGGAAGGTGGCGTGGGGCAGCCACGCCTCGTCGAAGTGGAGCACGTCGATCTCACCGTCGAGGAGGCCCTTGATCTCATCGACGTTGTAGATGATCCCGTCGTAGGTGCTCTGGGTGAGCGCGAACATGCGCGGGGTGACCGACTTGTCGGCCACGAACGGGTTCGACTCGATCTTGGCTCGGATGCTCGCCATCGTGAACTCGTGTCGCGGGATCGGCCCGATGATCCCGGCCTGGTTGCGCGTCGGGGTGAGGAAGATCGGGATCGCGCCGGTCAGGATGATCGCGTGCAGGACCGACTTGTGACAGTTGCGGTCAACGACCACGACGTCACCGGGGCTCACCATCGCGTTCCAGACGATCTTGTTGGACGTCGAGGTCCCGTTGGTCACGAAGTAGAGGTGGTCGGCCGAGAAGATTCGCGCCGCGTTGCGCTCGGCGTCAAAGACGGGGCCGGTGTGGTCGAGCAGCTGGCCGAGGTCCTCGACCGCGTTGCAGACGTCGGCGCGCAGCATGTTCTCGCCGAAGAACTGGTGGAACATGGTGCCCACCGGGCTCTTCAAGAACGCCGCGCCGCCGGAGTGGCCCGGGGCGTGCCAGGAGTTCGCGCCGCTGTCGACGTAGGCGGTCAGAGCGGCGAAGAACGGGGGGGCGATCGCCTCGAGGTAGGTCCGCGCGGCGTGGGCGATGCCGCGGGCCACGTAGTCGTCGGTCTCCTCGACGGTGTTGACGAAGCCGTTGACGTCCTTTAACACCGCGAGGGGGATCGAGGTCGCCGTGATCCGCCCGGCGAAGAGGTAGATCGGCACGGTCGCGTTCTTCGCGCGCACGGCCTCGACGAAGTCGATCGCGCGGGCCTGGTCGAGCTGGTCGGTCCGGTCGTCACTGGCGCAGTAGACGAAGGCGCTCACGCGACTCGACAGGTCCGCCAGGGCCGCGGCGTCGGCGACGTTGGCGCGTCGCAGCACCGCGAGGCCGGTCCGCTCGAGTGCGGCGGCGAGGGCGTCGACGGGCGAGTCCTGACGGGTGGTCCCGCTGGGGTCGTCGATGAGCATGACGGGGAAGCTGGCGTTCATACGGTGACCTCGACTCGTGGGACTGACGTGGTGCGGGTGTCGCGCGCCGCGCCGTGACGCCGCCGCGCGAGGTGCAACCCCGCAATCATGCACCGAATCGAACCACCCGCGAGCTCGATGGTCGGGACCTCGAGTGAGAGCAGTGTGGCCGAGCGCGCGATCCGATCCGCGTGGGCCGTTCCGAGCGCTCGACGGGCCCGCCCCGACAGGGCGAGCACGCGCCCGTCACGGCCGGTGAGTTCGATGGCGTTGGCGGCGAACTCGCGTACCTGGGCGGCGCTGAGTTCGAGGACGGTGCGTCCCGAGGACTCGAGGCGCGCGCGGATGAGCGCTTGGTCACGGGGGTCGCGCACGCTCGCGAGTCCGGCGAGCGCGAAGTCGGTGCCGATCGACAGCATCACGTTGGTGTGATAGATCGCGCGTCCCGCCTCGTCCACGGCGTCAAAGATCACCGGCTCGTAGTCGAGGCGCTGGCAGAACCGGTGCACGGCGGCCTCGTGGGTGCGCGGGGATCGCGCGGCGTAGGCAACGCCCTGGACGTGGTCGAGGACCATGGACCCCGTCCCCTCGAGGTAGAGACCGTGGCGTTCGAACCCGGAGAAGTCGAGCACGTCGGACACGACGTAGTGGGTGTGGAGTTCCTCGATGACGTCCTCGCGCCGCTCGCGCTGGCGGTTCGCCGCGAGCATCGGAAAGAGCGCGACCCGTCCGTCGGCGTGCGTGGAGAACCAGTTGTTCGGAAAGACCGAGTCGGGCGTCGCGTGGCCGCGGTCCTCGAAGAGGTGCACGGTCACCCCGGCCGCCCGCAGGGCGTGCGCGACCCCGGTCACCTCGTCGTAAGCGCGGGCCGCGACCGAGGTCGCGTCGAAGGCGGACGCCTGGAAGGCGTTGTCGGCCCGGGTCTGCTCGTTGGGCCGGAAGTGATGGGGCCGGATCAAGACGACGGCCCGCGGGGCCTGGGCGATTTCGCTGATCTCGCGCCTCCTCCGTGCGGTCGCCGGTGCAGCGACGAGGACCAGCCTAAAAGTCACCCAGTGTCACGCACAATGGTAAAACCTTGCAAATAGTGAATGAAGTAAGAGCAAAAAGCATGTGTCCTCTGTACACTTCGTGCTGTGACCGACCTCGACGCTCTCGACCGCCAGTTGATCGGACTCTTGCGCAGCGACGGGCGTGCGTCGATTTCGAGTCTGGCCGGGGCGATGCGCGTCTCGAGGGGCACGGTCCAGAACCGGCTGGACCGACTGCTCGAACGCGGGGTGATCGCCGGTTTCACCGTTCGCATTCGCGAGGACGTGGACGGCGAACCGGTGCGCGCGATGATGGCGATCCGCCTCGTCGGCCAGTCGACGACGGCCGTCGTGGACCAACTGTGCGAGATGCCCGAGGTCCGCACCGTGCACACGACGAACGGGGCGTGGGACCTCTTGGTCGAGATCGCCGTCGAGTCACTGCCGGACCTCGACCACGTGCTCGGCGCGATCCGTTCGATCCACGCCGTGGAGTCGAGCGAGACGAGCATCCTGCTCACCTCGGTCTGACCTCGCCGACGGTCGTCGCGCGAACTGACTCAGTCGCCAGCGCCGTTCAAGACGACCTTGTTCGCCGGAACCGCGAAAGCGGTGACTCCCCAGTGGGCCAGGATCGCGTGGTAGGTGCCGTTGGCGATGAGCACGCGGATCGCCGCTTGGATCGCCATGGCGAGTGCGTGACCCGTCGGGGTCTTCGCGGTGGCGATCCCCGTCGGGGTCACGTTGACCGCGCTACCGACGGACTTGAAGGCGCCCGTGGACGTGGACACGATGTAGGCGCCCACCTGGGCGTCGACGAAGCCGACGTCGGCCTGGCCCGACGAGATCGCGATGTTGGCCTCGGTCTGGGTTGGGAACGCCATCACGGTCACGGGCCTCGAAGCCGGGCAACGCTTCGCGAGTGCCTCGACGTTGGACTGTTCGACCGTCCCAGTCTCCACGGCGACCTTGAGGCCACAGAAGCTCTTCATGCCGTGGAAGGCCACCGTCGAGTTCGCCTTGGTGTAGACGCCCTCGCCCTCTTGGAAGTAGTCGATGAAGTTGACTTGCTTCTCACGGGCCCTGTTGTCGGTGAACGAGGAGTTGCCGATCTGGTAGTGATTCGACGCGATGCCGGCGATGATGTTGTCGAAGGTCACGTTGTTCGCGTGAACCGTGATCCCGAGGGTCTTCGCGATCGCGTTCATGAGGTCGATGTCAAAACCCACCATCGTCGTGCCGCGCATGAACTCGTCGGGCGCGTACGTCGCGTCGGTGGCGACCTGGATCGTCACGTGGCGAAGCGAAGCGGGCACCAGCCGGGCGGCCCTGGCGTTGAAGGCGCCCGTCGTCGGCGAAGCGTTCGCCGTGCTCGTCGTGACGACGTTCGTGACCGTCATCATCGCCGCGACGCCGATCGACCCGGTCATGAGACGCAGCCGCAGATTCCTCGCCATACCTCTTCCCCCCATCTCGCGCCGACGGCGCACGGTCGCCATTCTCCCCAGCGTCGCGCCGCGATGTGTTGTGATATCCGACAAAGTTGGACCGAGGGCTTCAGTGATTTCGCTAAGTCGCTCGCGCCGGAGGCCGGGTAACGTCGGCCCGTGCGGTGCAGTAGCGCGAAAGGAAGCCCATGACCAGTGACGATCGAGTGAACGGGTCCGCGCAAGCACTCGTGGACCTGCTGCCGCCGGGATCGCGCGTGGATGGTGGACGCCTCGTCATCGGGGGCCGATTCGCGAGTGAACTGGCCGACGAGTTCGGCACGCCGGCGCTGATCATCGACGAGACCGCCCTACGGGCCCGGGCCCGCCGATACGCGCACGGTCTGGCGGCGCGCTGGCCGAACTCGGGGGTCGTGTGGGCGTCCAAGTCCTTACCGTGCACCGCGATCTACCGCGTCATGGGCGAGGAGGGCCTCGGTGTCGACGTCGCGGGCGGCGGCGAGCTCGTGATGGCCCTGGCCGGCGGGGTCGACCCCGCCCGACTGGTCTTGCACGGCAACGCCAAGACCGACCGCGAGCTATCGATGGCCCTCGAGGCCGGGGTCGCCACGATCGTCATCGATAACCTGGACGACGTCGCGCGCTTAGAGCGGCTCGCCACGCGCGAACAGGGCGTGTTGATCCGCGTGATCCCCGACGTCGCGACGGCGACGCACCAGGCGATTGCGACCGGTCATCAGAACTCGAAGTTCGGACTCGCCGTTCCCGAGGCCCGCGCCCTCGTCGAGCGGCTGCGCGGCAGCGACCGATTGCGCCTCGACGGGCTGCACGTGCACATCGGCTCGCAGATCCTCGACGTCGCCCCGTTCGCGCGGGCCGTCGAGGCGGTCGCCGCCCTCGGCGAGTTCGACGTCTACGACCTCGGAGGGGGGCTCGGCGCCCGTTACACCTACGACGATCACCCGCCTTCGATCGAGGACTACCTCGACGCGATCACCGGCGCGGCGCGCCGGTTCCTGCCCGCGCACTCGCGACTGCTCATCGAACCCGGCCGCTCGATGATCGCCGAGACCGGCGTGACGCTGTACCGGGTGGTGTCGGTCAAGCGCGGCGCGTCGCGAACCTTCGTCGCCGTCGACGGCGGGATGGGCGACAACCTTGAGGTCTCGCTCTACGGGCAGCGTTTCGAGGCGACGGTGGCCGACCGCGTGGGCGGCGGCGACTCCTACACGGTGGTCGGTCGCCACTGTGAATCCGGTGACCAGTTGATCGAATCGGTCCCGCTGCGCGAGCCCGCGGTCGGCGACGTGCTCGTCGTCGCGGTGACCGGTGCCTACTGCCTCACCATGGCCAACAACTACAACGGGGCGCTGCGCCCACCCATCGTGCTCGTGGACTCGGGCGAAGCGCGCCTCGCCGTGCGGCGCGAAACCTACGAGGACCTCCTTCGACGAGACGCCTGACGCGGCTTTAACATTCGCCCGTGGAGACGATGGACCGGGGTGAGCCCGATGCGATAACGCTCGAGGCGCTGCTCGAGGCGCTCGGACCCGCCATGCTCGGTCTCGTCCAAGGAACGGGTGGGGACGTGGTGCTCGTTCGCGAAACCGC
>JAKAZI010000075.1 GCA_021809495.1 Actinomycetes bacterium
GGTCCTCACCGCAGGGCCCACACGACGAGGCCCACGGTCTCGCCGACGACGCCGCTCGCCCCGAGGACGTCGCCGGTGTACCCGCCGAGGCGCCGCGCCGCGAGCAGGGCGACGAGCCCGGCGCCGACGAGCGCGGCGAGCACGCTCAGGGCGCCGTGGATCCCACAACGCGCGCCGAGCGCCACCGACCCGGCAAGTCCGACGACGATCGAGGCGGCGAGCACCACCCGATGGGTCGGGCGCAGAAAGGCGCTCACGATCCCGCCCTCGCGCGCGTAGGGCATGATCTGGCTGATCACGACCATCGCGGTACGCGACGCGCACCACAGCGCCACGACGATCAGCGGCGCGGGGCGCGCCGAGGCGAAAGCGGCGAAGCGCACGAGCAGCACCGCGACGACGGTGATTGCGCCGAAGGCGCCGATCACGGGGTCGGCCATCACCGCGAGGCGCCGCTCGCGCGACATCGGCGCGAGCAGGCCGTCACCGGCGTCGGCGAGTCCGTCGACGTGCAACAGGCCCGTGAGGGCGAGGTCGGCCGCGAGCGCGAGCGCCCCGGCGAGCGCCGGCGCGCCGTGACGGGCGCCGAGCCACCACACCGCCCCGACCACCAGTCCGAGCACGGCGCCCACCAGAGGGAACCAGGCGAAGGTCGTCGGGGTCGGCTCACCCGATCCACCGAGGATCGTGAGAAAGCCGAAGGCGCGGCGCATCAGCGCGCGCCGTCCTTCACCACGACCACGCAGCCCGCCACCACGAGCAGCACGACGTCGGCGCGCGCGGCGACCACCTGGTTGACGGTCCCGAGCGCGTCGCGAAAGGCGCGGCCGACCTCGGTCTCGGGGTGCACCCCGAGGCCGACCTCGTCCGAGACCACGATCGCGTCGCCCGACAGCGCCTCGAGCGCGTCGAGCACCGCGACGGCGTCACCGGCGAAGTCGCGCTGGGCCGCGAGCCACGCGCCCAGTGAGTCGATCACGACGGTCCCCACGACCCCGGCGAGCGCCGCGGCGAGGTGCGCGCCACACTCGAGGGTCGACCAGGCCGCCGGCCGGCGCCGTCGGTGCTCGGCGATGCGAGCGGCGAAGTCGGCGTCGTCGCCCGCGACGCCGGTCGCGACGTAGGTGACCGGGTCCAGCGCGTCCAGGGCCAGGGACTCAGCCACGCGCGACTTGCCCGAGCGCGCTCCCCCGAGCACCAGGGTGATCACGGCGCGGGCTCGAGTCCGGCGAGCACCGCGGCGTGCACCGCGCGCGCGACGCGCGCGCCCCAGCGCGATCGCGGACCGGCGAACACCTCGCGCGGTCCCTCCATGCGTGCGACGACGCACAGGGCGTCTGACGCCGTGCCGGTTCCCTCCACGCCACCGTCAAAGAGCGCCTGGGTCTTGGCCTCGGTCGCGGTCACGAGGGCGTTCAGCATCGCGCCGGCGTCCAGGCACACCGGGACGAAGACGACGATGTTCACCGTGCCCGGTCCAGTGTCGATCCCCTCGTCGGGCGCGGCGGCCCAGGTGGGCCGGGTGACCCCGACGGTCGCCTCGACCAGCACGTCACCGTCGAGGGCCTCGCGCACGCGGCGAACCGGGGCCGCGGTGAACATCGTCACCCCCGAACCGTCGAGCCCGAGCGAGCCCGCGAGCTCGGCCGCGTGCGCGGCGAGGTCGGTGCGGGCGTAGTCGTGGGGGACCTGGGCGTTCATCACCCAGTCGCGCGCCCCGAGCCCGCCACCGACGGTGGCGGTCGAGGCGACGAGGGACGCCTCAAGGCGCCACAGCAGCAGGTCGGCGCCGTCGTGGTGTTCGACCAGGCGCGATCGCATCAGTACTCGATCCCCTTCATCGCCCTGATCCCCTGGTCGTAGGCGTGCTTGATGACGCGCATCTCGGTCGCGGTGTCGGCGATGGCGAGCAGCGCCTCGGGCGCGTTGCGCCCCGTGACGATGACGTTGGTCTTCGCGGGTCGGTTCGTGATCGTCGCGACCACCTCGTCGACGTCGATCCAGCCGTAGGTCATCGCGTAGGTCATCTCATCGAGGATCACCAGCTCGTAGTCGCCGCTCTCGATGCGACTGCGGGCCTCGGCCCACGCGTGGCGACCCTTGGCGATGGTCTCGTCGATGTCGGTCGACTCCCAGGTGAACCCGTCACCGAGCGAGTGCCACTCGATCCCGAGGTGCTCGGCGAGCTTGAGCTCGCCCGAGCGCCACTTGCCGCTCTTGAGGAACTGGACCACGCAGACGCGCCACCCGCGCGCCCACGCCCGGCCCATCACGCCAAAGGCGGCCGAGGACTTGCCCTTGCCGTCGCCGGTGTTCACGAGTACGACGGAGGTGGCCCGCCGCAGTGGCGGGGCCGGCGGGGCCTCGCGGGGTTCTTCGGTCATGGTTTCCTCTCTGACTGTCGACGCGGGATGACGACGAGCTCGCCGTCGCTGCTGCGCAAGACCTGGACCCGCGCCCCGAAGTAGTGCCCGAGGGAGGTCTCGTCGAGGACCTCGGCGGGACTGCCGCAGGCCACGACGGCGCCCTCGTGCAAGAGCAGGAGTCGGGTGGCGAACTGGGCCGCGAGGGTGAGATCGTGCAGGGCGCTGATCACGGTGAGCCCGCGCTCGTGGCGCAGCTCGTCCACGAGTTCGAGGGCCTCGACGCGCCGGCCGAGGTCGAGGGCGCTCGTGGGTTCGTCGAGCAGCAGCACCGGCGCCTCCTGGGCCAGGGCGCGCGCGAGCACGAGTCGCTGGAGTTCGCCGCCCGACAGGGTGGCGAGCGTGCGTTCGACCTTCGCGCCCAGGCCGAGCCGCTCGAGCAGCGACGCGCAGCGCGCGCGGTCGCGCTCACCGTCGACGCCGAAGTAGCCGAGGTGCGGCGTGCGCCCGAGGACCACGTAGTCGATCGCGCGCATCTGTTGGGGCAGTTCGGGCTTTTGGGGAACGAAGGCGACGAGGCGCGCGAAGTGGCGCCGCGACAGCGGCGCGGCGTTGGCCCCGTCGAGACGCACGACGCCCTCGTAGGGCACGAGGTGCGCCAGGGCGCGCAGCAACGTGCTCTTGCCGGCGCCGTTGGCCCCGATGACCCCGAGCCACTCGCCCGCTACGACCACGTCACTCACCGCGCGCAGCGCGAGCGTGCTGTCGTAGCGCACGCTCAGCGACTCGAGCTCGACGACGTAGCTCGTCTCGGCGAGCGCCGCCATCAGAGCACGCCCTGGTGGCTGCGGCGCGAGCGCAGCACGAAGATGAAGAAGGGGCCGCCGATGAAGGCCGTCACGACCCCGAGGGGCACCTCGGCCGGCGCGTCGAGCATCCGCGCGCCGAGGTCGGCGAGGATCAGGAACGAGGCGCCGCTGATCATCGAGACCGGCAGCACGACGCGGTAGCTCGCGTTGGTCGTGAGTCGCACCACGTGGGGCACGATGATCCCGACGAAGCCGATGAGCCCACTCACCGACACCGCGGCCGCGGTGCCGAGGGTGGCCGCCGCCACGACGGCGAGACGCACGCGCTGGGGGTGCACGCCGAGCGCGGTGGCCTCCTCCTCGCCCACGCGCAACACGTCGAGCAACCGACGATGCGCGAGCAGGACGACCGCGCTGATGAGAACGTAGGGCGCGATCAGTCCGACGTCGGACCACGAGGCCGTCGACAGGCTGCCGAGGATCCACGAGTACACGGGCTGCAGGTCGGCCGCGTGCTGTTGCTGCAGGTTCGTCTGCAGCGCGGTGAAGACCGCGGCGATCGCCACGCCGGCGAGCACGATCGACGATCCCGCGGAGTGGGTCGTCGCGCGCGAGCCGACGAGGTAGGTGAGCGTCACCGCCAGCGCGCCGCCGACGAAGGCGGCCACGGGCAGCAGGTACATCGAACGCGACGCCGAGATGATCGCCACCGTCGCGCCGAGGCCCGCGCCCGCGGCGACCCCGAGCAGGTAGGGGTCGGCGAGGGGGTTGCGGAACACGCCCTGGTAGGACGCCCCGCCGGCCGCGAGCATCGACCCGACGATCCCGCCGAGCACCACGCGCGGTAGGCGGATCTCCCAGACGATCGCCTGATTGATCGGCGAGGCCGTGGCGTGGGGGTGCCACCACGGCAGGTGCGAGGCCAGCACGTTGAGCACTGTGCCGAGCGACAGGTCCGCCGGCCCGATCGCGGTGGCGAGCAGCGCCACCGCGACCAGGACGACGAGGGCGACGAGGATCGGCTTCTTCGCCGACACCGGCGCCGGCACCGGTCGGGTCTCGGGCACGAGCGGTCGCACCGTGGTCACCGCTAGCCCTGCTGACGCTTGAGCACGTTGGCCACCTCTTGGAGCAGGATCACGATCCGCGGTCCCCAGCGCGACGCGATGTCGTCCGAGAGCGTGACGATCCGGTGGTTCGCCACCGCCGACAGCGCCGACCATCCCGGTCGAGCCGCCACGCTCTGGGGCGTCGCCTGGCAGCAGCCGTGGTCCGCGAGGAAGATATACGTGGGATTCGCCTGCAAGATGAACTCGGCGGTGAGTTGGGGGTATCCCCCGTTGCTGTTGACCCCCGCGGCGTCGGCGATCGAGTGCAGGCCGAGCAGGCCGAGCACCTGACCCATGAAGGTCGCCGACGTGACCGAGTAGTAGGTCGGGTCGAGCTCGTAGTAGTACGTGGTGCCCGCCGGGGCGCGCGGCGTCGACTTCACGATCGAGCTGACCACGCTGCGCAGGTGGGCGACTTCGCGGCGCGCGCCGAGCACGTGGCCCGTCGCCTCGCCGAGGCCGAGGTACTGGTGGTAGGCGACCGCGAGGTTCGCCGCGGCGGGGTCGTAGATGACCGGGATCTTCAGCTTGGCGAGCTGGGCCGCGAGCGAGGGCGGGTCGTAGGCGACGATGATCAGGTCGGGTCGGTACTTGGCGATCGCCTCGGCGTTGACGCTGTAGCCGTCGAGGCTCGTCATGGGCGCGCCCTTGGGGTAGTTCGAATACTTGTCGACGGCCTTCACCTGGGCGCCGGCGCCGATCGCGTAGAGCATCTCGGTCGCGGTCGCCGAGAGCGACACGATGGCCGTCGGCCGCTTGTCGATGGTCACCGACCCGTTGGCGGCCTTCACGGTCACCGGGAAGCCCGAGCCCGTCGGGGCCGCGCTCGCGGAACCGAGAACCGGGAACAACATGGATCCGAGCGTCATCGCGACGACGCTCAAACTTACGCGCACTGCTTTCATGGTCAATCTCCGTTACCTAGAACGGAGTAAAGAAGCTCGCCACCACCGTCGGTGATACGAACCGTCCTTCCTCCGAGGACCGATTACGTCGATGAAGCGCAGGCGACCGGACTCGTCCCCGAATGGGGCCTTACCGTTGCGGGACAGTACCGGGATCTCACCGGAATTCGCTGCAACTCCATCACTGCGACGGCGTCGCAGCAACCTGAGTATATCGAGGCCCGCCGACGGGTCCCGGCTCAGGCGCGAGCGCGACGGCGCGA
>JAKAZI010000076.1 GCA_021809495.1 Actinomycetes bacterium
CTGATGGTTGTGAAAGAATATGTGACTGTGTGTGCGCGCGTCGTACACACTCCGATGTAAGGGAACGTTTTGGCGCTGAAGAAGATCCGGGTACACGAGCTCTCGAAGGAACTCGGGATGACGAGCAAGGAGTTGCTCGCGCTCGCTCAGAAACTAGGCATCGGTGCGTCGAGTCCGTCCGCGTCCATCGAGGACGCTCAGGCCGACCGCATCCGTCGACGCGCGGACGCGGACGGCCTGCGACGCCAGGTACAACCTGACGAGCCGAAGTCCGCGAAGGCGACGCACGCCCCAAAGCCCGCAGACGTGACCGAGAGTGTCCCCGTGGCCGCGCCGGCCCCGGCGCCCACCGTCGCGCCGCCCGTCGCGCCACCGGCCGTGAGCGCTACGCCACCCAGCGAGCGCGTCGTAGCCAGCACCGAGACCGTGAGTGCGGGCGAGCCGACCCCGAGCCCCGTGGTGGAGGCGCCTGAGGCGCCCAAGTTCGTTCGCAGTCGCGCGACGCCACCCAAGCCAGCACCGACGCGCACCGTTTCGCCCGATGGTCCGACGACGATTCGACCAACGCAACGCCCGGTGGCCGGCGACGGGTCGGAGTCGACCCAACCCAAGCGCCCACCCCTGTCGATGACGGGCCGGCCGATTCCGCCGCCCCCCGGTCGACCGCTGAGTGCGTCGGGCCGGCCGATTCCGCCGCCGCCGGGAGCTCGTCGTCCAATCAGCAGCGCACCGAGTCGTCCGGGCGGACCGGGTTCGCGACCGGCATCACGGCCCGGTGGTCCGCCGCGTACGGGCGCGCCACGTCCTGGCGGCACCGGCTTTGGTGGCCCACGAACTGGTCCGGGTTCAGGTCCGTCGGCGGCACCGGGACGCCCGCCCGCCCGCGGCGGCGGCGGCCCGCGAGGATCGCAGCGCAAGGCGACACGTCGCCGTCGTCGCAACGTCGAAGAGCTCGAGCCGACACAGATGACCACCTGGCAGCCGAGCAGCGCGCCGGTTCCCGATGGCGAGGTCATCATCGAGCGCGGCTCGACGGCCAAGGACGTGGGCCCGAAGCTCAACCGCAGCGCGGCTGACATCATTCGGTTCCTCTTCTTGCAGGGCGAGATCGTGACTGCGGTGCAGGGACTGAGTGACGACATGATCGAGTTGTACGCGGCCGAAGTTGGCGCGTCGGTTCGCATGGTGGACCCGGGAGAGCAGCAAGAGGCGGCACTACTCGCGAAGTTCTTCGACGAGGACGACCTCGACGACGAGATCCCCGCCACGCCGCGGCCCCCGGTCGTGACCGTCATGGGTCACGTCGACCACGGCAAGACCAAGCTCCTCGACCAGATCCGCAAGACCAACGTCGTCGCGGGCGAGGCCGGTGGCATCACCCAGCACATCGGCGCCTACACCGTTTCGTGGCGCGGTCGATCGATCACGTTCCTCGACACGCCCGGTCACGAGGCGTTCACGGCGATGCGCGCTCGCGGTGCCAAAGTCACCGACATCGTGATTCTCGTTGTTGCGGCCGACGACGGCGTCATGCCCCAGACGGTCGAGGCAATCAACCACGCCAAGGCGGCCGACGTCACCCTGATCGTGGCGGTGAACAAGATCGACAAGGCTGACGCCAACCCCGATCGCGTGTTGCAGCAGATCAGCGAGTACGGACTCGTTCCCGAGAAGTGGGGCGGCGACACGATCTGCGTCGAGATATCGGCGTTGCAGAACGTTGGCATCGATGAACTACTGGAGCAGGTACTCCTGGTCGCCGAGATGGGCGAGCTCGTGGCTCGCCCGACTGGCCGGGCGATTGGTACCGTGCTCGAAGCGAACCTCGAGGTCGGACGTGGTCCCGTCGCCACCGTCATGGTCCAAAAGGGTCTGCTCGCCGTTGGGGACCCCGTGGTCGCCGGCGCCGCCTTCGGCAAGGTGAAGGCGCTCATCAACGACCGGGGACAGCAAGTCAAGTCCGCCGGACCCTCGACGCCGGTTCAGGTGCTCGGGTTCAGCGAGCCGCCGCTCGCGGGCGATGAGATGCGCGTGGCCGACGACCTCGGTCACGCACGGTCGCTCGCCGAAGCGCGCGCACAACGAGTCCGTCTCGTGGGACATCAGCCCGTGGCGGCCGCGAGTGGCGCGCGTCTCGAAGACCTCTTCGAGCAGATCCAGCGCGGCGAGACCGCAACCCTCAACCTGGTCTTGAAGGCTGACGTGCAAGGCTCACTCGAGGCTTGCACCGAGTCGCTGCGAAAGCTCGAGCGCGACGACGTCAAACTGGTCCTCGTGCACCGCGGCGTTGGTGGGATTACGGAGAACGACGTTCAGCTCGCCAAGGCCTCTAACGCCACCATCATTGGATTCAACGTCCGGCCGGACCGGCGCAGTCGCGAACTGGCCGAGACCGAGGGCGTCGAGGTGCGCACCTACGAGATCATCTACAAGTTGATCGAGGAGATCGAGGCGGCCATGCTCGGCTTGCTCTCACCGGTCTTTGAAGAGGTGGTCACGGGTGAGGCGGAGGTCCGCGAGGTCTTCCGCGTTCCCAAGATCGGCGCGATCGCCGGCTGCTTCGTGCGCGAAGGCGTCATCACCCGCGGCTCGAAGGTGCGATTCCTTCGCGAGGGCACGATCATCTGGAAGGGAACGATTACGTCGCTGCGACGTTTCAAGGACGACGCGCGCGAAGTGCAGTCGGGCTTCGAATGCGGCATCGGCCTGTCGGACTACCAGGACCTCAAGGAAGGCGACATCATCGAGACGTTCGATGAGCGTGAGATCCCGCGAACGGCGTAAGCCATGGCTCACCCGAGTGGACATCACACCTATCCGCGGTCGGCCCGCGTCAACCAGATCGTGCGCGAAATCATCTCCGATGAGTTGGTTCGTCTGTCGGACATCGACGAGCGAATTGGGCTGCTGACCGTCACCGGTGTCGAGACCTCACCGGACCTGCGACAGGGAGTGGTGTTCTTTGACTCGTTATCCAGTGAGGCGCGAGCGGTGCTCGAGGAGCATCGTCGTCAGCTCCAGGGGGCGGTGAACGCGCAGACGCGCTTGAAGCGCACGCCGATTCTGACGTTCCGGGCGGACCCCGCGATCGCCCAGGGTCAGGCGGTCGAGGAGATCCTGCGCCGGCATCGAGACGATGACGACTAACGGGATGTTGATGCTCGACAAGCCGGGCGCGATGACGAGTCACGACGTCGTCGCCCGGGTTCGCCGCATCGTCGGCGAACGGCGGGTGGGGCACGCGGGAACCCTCGACCCCATGGCGACCGGTCTGTTGATCGTCGCGCTCGGACCGGCGACGCGGCTCTTGCGATTCGTTCAGGCCGAAACGAAACGCTACGTCGGCACCATCGAGCTCGGCGTCGCGACCGATACGTTGGACGCCGATGGCACGGTCGTGGCTCGGGCGCCGGTTCCCGACGTCGATGACGCCGCCATGGCGCGTGCGGCCGCCACGCTGACGGGACCCCAGCAGCAGGTGCCCCCGATGGTCTCGGCGATCAAGATCGACGGCCAACGGCTCTACGACCTCGCCCGGCGAGGCGTCGAGGTCGACCGTCCCGCGCGGTCGATCACCGTTGACGAGTTCACCCTCACGCGAGGGAGCGGGGAGAATCAGTGGGACTTCGCCGTTGTCTGCTCCACCGGGACCTACGTGCGGGTGCTGGCGAGCGATCTCGCCGAGCGACTCGGCACCGTGGGCCATCTGAGCACGCTGCGCCGCACCGCGATCGGCGTCCACGACGTTGGCGACGCGATAGCCCTCGACGCGCTCGCTGACGCGGTGGCGCTCGGTCGCGCACCGGTGGCACCCCCGCGGGCGATGGTCCAGCATCTCGAGTCCGTCACGGTCGCTGACGACGAGGTGCGTCGAATCGCACGCGGTCAGCGCATCGAGGTCGCCGCCGGCGTCACCGGGTCCACCGTGGCCGCGATCGACCAGGCGGGCGAGCTGGTCGCGGTGCTGGGACGGCGCGGCGATCAGTGGCAACCCGAGATCGTGTTCGCGGCCGACGCCGGCCCCGGGCGCCCGTAGGTTGTTCGCGATGATCGTCTGGCGCGATGGTGACTACGTGGAACTCGACGAGCGGCGCAGCGCGGTCGCGGTCGGCGTCTTTGACGGCCTGCACCGTGGGCACCAGCGGGTCATCGGGCGCGCTCGTGAATTGGCGAACGTGCACGCGAACCGCCTGGCGGTGGTCACGTTCTTTCCACACCCCGCGTTCACCGTTCACCCCGACCGGGCGCCGGTCGCGATCGGGACCCTCGGCCAACGACTCGATGGATTCGAGCGACTCGGTGTCGAACTCGTGCGCGTCTTGCACTTCGACGAGCAGCTCGCACTCGAGTCGGCCGAGTCCTTCGTGGACCGCGTGCTCGTCCACGACCTGCGAGCGGCTGACGTCGTCGTGGGTGAGGATTTTCGTTACGGACACGACCGCGCCGGTGACGTGGGGACGTTGATCGCCGCGGGGGCCGCCGAGGACTTTCGGGTTCACGCCCTGGCCCTGGCCGGGAACGGGCAGCGGTGGTCGTCCACCGCGATTCGTGAATCGGTGTTCGCCGGGGACCTGGAACGAGCGACCGCGATACTCGGGCGTCCGTTCACGCTCCGGGCGGTCGTGGAGCACGGTGACGCCCGGGGGCGAGAACTGGGCTTCGCGACCGCGAACCTGAGGGTCGACGGGGGAGTGTTGTGCCCGCCGGCGGGCGTCTACGCGGGTTCGGTGCGCACACCCGACGGGCGGTGGTGGTGCGGCGCGGTGTCGATCGGCCGGCGACCCCAGTTCTACGACGATGGTGAAACGCTCGTCGAGGTCCACCTCGTCGATTTCAGCGGCGATCTCTACGGCGCGACGATCGACGTCGCCTTCGCGAGGCGACTTCGCGACCAGGTCCGCTTCGACTCGGTCGATGACCTGATCGCCCAGATGGGGCGCGACGTGGCCGAAAGTCGGGAAATCTTCCGGATTTCGCCACCGACGACCTGGACACTGCTAGGCTAAGACCTCGGTCAGCGACGCTGATCGTGTGGGTCGTCAAGTGGGCGGCTCGCAGCTGGACCCCCGACTCATAAGGCAAACGACGTTATGGCTGAGAAGCAGCAGATCATCAAGGACTTTCAGGCCCACGACACGGACACCGGCTCGCCCGAAGTCCAAATCGCGATCCTGACGGACCGGATCTCGCACTTGACCGAGCATCTGAAGGTGCACAAGGGTGATCATCACACCCGGCGCGGACTCATGAAGCTCATCGGCCAACGACGTCGCCTGCTCGATTACGTGCAGCGCGACAACGTCGAACGTTATCGCTCCCTGATCGGCCGTCTCGGTATTCGTCGCTAGCCGCTACGCCGACGCCGTCGGCGTACGCAACACATCCGAGACCTCGGAGGCCAGTGGAGAATCGTCG
>JAKAZI010000077.1 GCA_021809495.1 Actinomycetes bacterium
ACTAGCGAGGTCGTTCGCGCGCGAGGTCGGCTATCGCGGCGTCGACGACGGCGTGGTCGGGGCTCGCGTCGAAGTTCTCTCGTAGGGCCAGGCGACTTTCGCCCCGGTCGGGGCGAACCATCAAGACCTGGTGCACTTCGAGGTGGTGGCGCTCGAAGGCGACCGCCGAGGCCGCCATGTAGAGCCGCCAGACCCGGGCCCTCGCCTCGCCGACCTCGGCGACGGCGTCGCCCCAGTGCCGCTCGAGGTTCGCGACCCAGTGGCGCAGGGTGATCGCGTAGTGTTCACGCAAGCTCTCGAGGTGACGGACTTCGAGTCCGTGACTCTGGAACCGGCCGACGAGGTCGCCGACCTGGTGCAGTTCGCCGTCGGGGAAGACGTAGCGATCGATGAAGGCGCTGCCGGTCTTCGCGCCGCGCCGTGAGCCGATCGCGAGGCCGAGGTGGTGTCGGAGGTCGTCCAGGCGCGTCGGACGCGGGTCGTCGTCGTGAGTCGCCGGGCGGCCGATGGCGTGGTTGAGAAACCGGCCGCCGGGCACGAGCAGGTGGGTCAGGGTGTCGCTGTAGGCGGGCAGTCCTCGGCGCCCGACGTGTTCAACCATGCCGATCGAGCTGATGGCGTCGTAGGGGCCGTCGACGACGTCGCGGTAGTCCTGGACGCGGAACTCGACGAGGTCGTCGAGGCCGAGCGCTCGCGCGCGTTCGCTCGCGTAGTGCGCCTGGGGTTTGGAGAGCGTGACGCCGACCACGCGCGCGCCGTAGGCGCGCGCCGCGTGGATCGCCATCGTGCCCCACCCGCAGCCGACGTCGAGGAGCCGGTCACCCGGCTTTAGGCCCAGCTTGCGCGCGACGAGATCGACTTTATGGATCTGGGCGCTCTCGAGGGAGTCCTCAGATGTCTCAAAGACCGCGCACGAGTACGTCATCGACGGGCCGAGCACGTATTCGTAGAAGCGGTTTGAGACGTCGTAGTGGTGAGTGACCGATTGCGCATCGCGGCGCCGGGAGTGCAGCACACCGTGACTGCGCGCTTCGATCGAAGGCGGGGCGACGGGGGTGAAGATCGAGGCGCCGAAGGTGCGCGCGAGCTCAGCCAGCGCCCCCGCGTGGGCCCGTAGATCAAAGGACGGCATCTCGAGTGAGACCAGCGCATCGAGGTTCCCTTCAACGTCGAGATCACCGGCGACGTAGGCGCGCGCGAGGCCCAATTCGCCGGGGTGGGTGAGCACGCGGCGCAGGGCGTCGCGGTTGCGCACGACAATCGTGACGGGGGCGTCTATCTCGCCGCCCCGGCTGCCGTCGAAGGCTTCGATGCGAACGGGCAGGTTCCCGTCGAAGATGGTGGTGACGAAGGTCGCGACGTCCAAGAGAGCTCCTGATCTCGTGTATTGGCACCGTAGCGGCCGCGCGACGATACTGCAACCATGACCTACGACGAGGCGCGCGTCCAACTCATCGCGTGGCGCGATGACTACCCCGACAATCCTTTTGAGTCCGATCGGCTGCTGCGCAAACTGCTCGCGCGCTACCTCGACGGTGTTCGACTGGGCGACCTCGAGCGACGAGCGTCGTCCTTCGCCACGGCGATGACGAGCGTGGTGGGCCCGGCGGCGACACGCTACGAGCAGCGCGAGCACCTGGCGGAGTTCACGCCCTACGACGGCATCGGACGGCGCATCGATCGCGTCGACTTCGACCCGTCCTATCACGTTGCCGGCGAGGCGGTGTGGGCGAGCGGCGTCGTCGCGCTCTCGGGCGAGCCGGGCCGCGCCTTCGAACAGGCGACCCTGCTCTATCTGCTCTCGTTGGAGGGCGAGGCCGGCCACGCCTGTCCGGCGACCTGCACGATCGGCCTCGCGCGGGCTCTTCGCCGGCGCGCGCGGGCCGAGGTCGCCGATCGGTTCCTACCGGCGCTGCTCGAGGCGGACTACGCGCTCGCTGATCGCGGCGCCCAGTTCCTCACCGAGGTTCAGGGTGGCAGCGACGTGGGGGCGAACGCCTGCGTGGCCGAGCCGAGCGACGATGGCGTGACCTATTTGATTACCGGCGAGAAATGGTTCTGTTCAGTCGCCGACGCGAATCAGTTCTTCGTCACGGCTCGGGTCCCCGGTGCGGTGACGGGCACCGCGGGACTCGGCAGTTTCGTCGTGCCGCGCGAGCTCGACGGCCACCCCAACGGTTTTGCGCTGCGGCGACTGAAGGACAAGCTCGGTACGCGGGGCCTCGCTTCGGGCGAGATCGACTTCGTCGGTGCGCGCGCCTGGCCGATTGGACCGCTCGAAGAGGGCTTTCGCACCGCGGTCTCGGTCGTGTTGAACACGAGCCGGTGGATGACCTCGGTCGGCGCGGCGGGGATCATGCGTCGCGCGGTGATCGAGGCGCGCAACTTCGCCCGCCACCGCGAGGCCTTCGGCCAGCCGATCGAGCGCTTCGCGGCGGTGCAACTCACGCTCGCCGACATGTCGGTCGCGGCCGACGGGGCGCTCGCGCTCGTGATGGCGCTCACCGACGTTGAGGACCGGATCGACGCGCAGCGTGCCACCGAGGACGACGTCCACTGGCACCGCCTGCTCGTCAACCTGGTCAAGTACCTCACCTCGCGCCAGGCGACGAACGTCGCGCGCGACGGCATCGAGGTCCTCGGGGGCAACGGCACGATCGAGGAGTTCAGCGTCTTGCCGCGACTCTATCGCGACGCGATCGTCTACGAGTCCTGGGAGGGAACGCACAACGTCTTGGCGGCTCAGGTGCTCAACGACCTGCGACGCCTGCCGCTGCTCGAGGTGGCCTCGGCTCGGCTGCGCGCCCTTGTGCGCGGTGACGTCGCTGGTCTCAACGACGGACTCACCATCGCCCTTGAGGGGCTGGCGCGCTGTCGCGACGACGACGAGTTCGCGACCTGGCACCTGCGCGAGGCGCTCGATCGACTGGGCTACGTCGGCGAGGCGATCTACCTGGCCGACGCCGGGTCACCGGTCGCCGCGTACCACCTGCTCGTGCGCACCGCGCCGGGCTATGACGGCACGACCGACGTCGGCCTCGCCGAACGGGTTGAGAAGCTGCTCGCGACCTGATCAGGTCGCGTCACTCAGCGTGGTAAGTCCGGCGAGGTGCGCGCCGGTGTTGATCGCGTTCACGAGTTCATCGAGGTGGCTCGCGATCGTCGGGGCTACCCCGTTACCGTCGAGGTGACGCTTGGCGTCGCGGTACCGGCTACGCAGGTCGCCAGGTGGTTCGGGCGTCTGGTTGTCAAGTTGCGCCTCGAGGCGAGCGAGCGCGGCGTGGTACTCGCGCGCGAGTACGAGCATCGTCTCGTCGGGTCCGACGCGCGCGCCTCGTTCGGCCTCGATGCGCAGCGCGTGGGTCGCGCGAAGGATCCGCAGCGCGACCGCGAGCAGTCCGCGGCCCTGGGTCGGGTCGATGCGTGTGGCCGACGGCTCCTCGATCGAGCGGCCGACGGCGGCCTCGGCGCGGGCCCAGGCGACGCGGGCGCGGCGTGACGATTCCATTAACGCCGCCGGGTCGACGGGTCGAGACGAGACAACCGACATCGTGAGTGCGAGGTAGTCGCCGAGGGCGACGAAGAGGCCGCGCTGCGCCTCGGCGACGCCCGCGCGCGAGGGGGTTGGCCAGGCGAGGTACGAGACGACCGCGATCAGCCCGCCGAGGGTGAAGTCGAGGAGGCGGTCGAGTGCGGTGCTGACCGGATCGTGCAGCGAGGTCGAGAGCAGGGTGAGCACGAGCGCGGTGATGAACCCGATCGAGACCGAGAAGTTGGCCGACCACGTCGAGTAGGCCGTCCACGCGAAGACCGCGACGATCACCGCGGTCGCGGCGAGGTCGGGGTGCGTGACGCTCACGACGAGCGTGGCGACCGTCGCGCCGATCGCGGTGCCGACGAGGCGCCCCACGCCGCGGCGCAGCAGCGTGCTGTAGTCGGGCTTCAAGATCACCGCGACCGAGAAGGCGAGCCAGTAGCCCCGCGGCAGGGAGAGCCACGAGGCGACGAGCACGCTCGCCGGCACCGCGATGGCGAGGCGAACGGCGTGGCGAAGCGTCGAGGAGCTCGGACGCATCGCGTCGCGAAGCAGCGAGAGTCCCCCTCGCCAGTCCACGGCCTCGGCGCGCTGCCAGCTCGGGGCGACGACCCGGCGCGCGCGCGGTGACTCGTCGGTGATGAGGTCGTTCACGAGTAGGCGCATTGAACGTAGCTGGCCACCGACCGCCGCGAGGTGCGCGACGTACTGACCGACGATGACGTCGCGACGCGGTTCGTCGTGCACGTCGAGACGGCGCAGCGTGTCCTCAAGCGTGGCCGTCGCGGCCGACCACGTCGGACTGTGCTGGGTGCGAAGCGCCACGGCGATCTCTTCGAGCACGTCGGCGATCGCCTGACGCGCGCCGCGCAGCTCATCGACGCTCTCGGGCAGCCGCTCGAGGAGCCGCACCCGCAATCCGGCGATGGTCGTGAGTTCGAGGCGCACGCGGCGGACCTGGTCGAGCACGGCGCGCAGATCGCGCACGTCGGTGCGTCCAAAGAGCGACGACGCAGCGAGGGTCCGCTCGGCGTCGTCGACCACCGCGAGGGCGGCGATCGCCGAGTCGGTCGCCGCGCCGCGAGCCAGTTCGGCCACGGCGTCACAGGCGGCCGCCAGCTTGGTGCGCTGCACCCGCAACGACGGTGGGAGGCGCAGGACGAGCAGGGCGGTGATCTCGACGATCGAGCCGACGACGACGAAGCCCGCGAGGTGCAGGGCGATCGGGATCGATCCGGCGAATCGCCCAAAGACCACGTAGGCGATGATCGACTGGTTACCGATCGCGGCGGGTACCTGGCCGAACACCGAGACGAGGCCCGCCCCGAAGCACCAGAAGACGAGCAACCCGACGTGCAGCCAGGGCACCGACACGCTCGACATGCCGAGCAGCACCGCGGCGCCCATCGCGCCCGCGTCGATGAGCGCAAGGGGGATCGAGAGACGGGGCGCCGCGATCAGGGAAACGATGGCGATCAGTTGGGCGCCGACCGCCATGGCGATGGCGCCGGTGACGTTCGCGAAGGCCAGTCCCACGGCGAAGACCGTGATCACGGGTACCGCCGTGATGGCGCCGACGACCGGGGCCACGAGCCCCCGGTCGACGCGAAGGGTGTCGGCGAGGACCGCGAGCGCGCTCGCGAGACGCCGGCGTGTCGGTGCGACCCTCGGCTCGAGGCTCGTAGCGGTGCGCTCCATAGGTGAGACCCTATCGACCGGGTCTTAAACTACGGGTACCGCGCACGTGTGGCGAGCCGAACCACCGAAAGCCCGTCCCGGGACGGTCGGCGAAAGGTTCGGTCGTACTA
>JAKAZI010000078.1 GCA_021809495.1 Actinomycetes bacterium
TCGTCGACGCCGTAGCGGAACGACGTCCCGGCGAAAAACTGATTGACGCACTCGAGCAGCGCGGGCTCGGAGCGGTGGTTGTCGGGCAGCACGGTAATCGGCACGCCTCGCGCCTCGCACATCGAACGCACCGCGAGAAAGGTCTCCACGCTGCCCGAGCGGAAGAGGTAGATCGCTTGCTTGGGGTCGCCGACCACCACCAACCGGGTCTCGGGCGCGTCGAGGAACAGGCGGGTGAAGATCTCCCACTGGAGGTGGTTGGTGTCCTGGAACTCATCGATCATGACGACCCGGAACCGCTGGCGCATCCGAGCGACAAAGGTCGCGGACCCGGCGTCGCGGGTGCGGTCGAGCAGACCCAGCATCACCTCGGAGAAGGTCGTGGCGCGCGCGTGATCGAGCAGCTCGCCGAACCGCTCGACGATGGCGACGGCGAGGTCGCGCTGGACCCGGGCGGCGCGGGTCGGCCCATCGTCATCGGCGGCGGCTTCACCGGTCGGCAAGACGAGCAGTGACGGGGGCGTCGTCACCCTTCCCTCGGTGACGCGAAGGCCCGCGTCGTAGAGGGCGCGCGCGACGACGCGGACCGTGTCGAACGACGAGGGGCGCTCGAACAGCGCGGCGTCGTCGGGCGAGCCGAGGGCGTGCGCGGCGATGACCTCGTTACCCGCCTGACGCCACTGGCGCTCGGCACGGCTCGTCGTGCGCGCGGCGGACTCGACGTGTTCCGCGGCGAACGAGTCGATGGTCTGGGCGTGCAACGAGTCGAGCGATCCCAGTCGCGCACGGCCCACGGCGAGCAGATCGCTTCGCCGCGCCGGTTCGAGCGCGGCGAAGTGGCGCTGCCACTCGTGTTCCAGCGTCGCGGTGCCCGCTTCGAGTCGTTCGAACAGGTCGATGACCTGGCGCAGGTGCGACCGGACGCGCCCGCGCAGTTCGCGGGCGGCGTCGCGGGTGAAGGTGACGAGCAGCAGCTCGTCGGGCGTGACGTCGTCTTCGAGCATGAAGCGCACGGCGAGGTGCGCGAGCGTCCACGTCTTGCCGCTGCCCGCGCTCGCCTCGATGAGTAGCGGGTGGGGTACCCCATCGTGACCGTCGGTCCGACGAAGCGGGCTCGTGACGACGTCGAACGCCTCGTTCACCCGACACCTCCGTCGGACAGCGCGACCGGCCAGGTCGGGTCGGTAGGCGTACCCGACGTCACCGCCACGTCGTCAAAGAGACTGCGCACGCGACGCGACGCGGCGCCAAAGGCGCCATCGGACAGCTGGGCGATCTCGTCGAAGCTGAAGGGCAAGAGCAACTGGTTCGCCTCCGACGTCCGGTCGGCCCTCGCAGTCGTGAATCCGCCGCCCCACGCAGTCTCGGGGCTCTTCGAGTAGATCGCGTCGAGGTCGTCGCGTCCCGAGCCGGCGAGCGACGTGCGATAGAAGTGCAGGGGCAGCGAGACGAACTGCTCACGGTACAACGCCACGAGCTCGTCGAGCAGCGTGGTCGCCGACCGGACCGGGTCGACGCCTCGCCAGGCGAGCGTGACGTACGGGTTCGCGACGTAGGACTGCGCGCCGTAGTCCGGTCGCACGATGACCGCGGCCACGGCGGCGGCGCGTTCCACCGTCGCTGCCGCCGCCGTCACCAGGGCGTTGACGAGGGCCGTGACGAACTTCGATGAAACGGTCCACTCGACGAGGATCGGACCGACTCGGGTGTCGTAGACCTCGATCGCCGGGCGCACCAGCGCGACGTCGAGTCCCGCCACCTGGGCCGGACGTTCGCTCCAGGCGGCCCGCGCAGCGCCGATCATCGCCATATCGGCTCGGTGGTGCTCGACGAACGAGCTAAGAGCGGCGACGTCGATGGCGCGTCGCACGCGCTCACGAAAGCCGGTCGCGACCGCGGCGACCGGGTCGTCGAGATGCCCGCCCGGCACCACGAACTCACCGGTGTCGAGCGCGCGACGCACGATCGAGTGGCGCACGCGCCACTGCGCGAGACCGTCGTCGAGGTCGAGGCGCGGGACGTCGGGCAGTTCCGCGCGTTGTTCGGCTACCGCGGCGCCGCCGAAGACGGTGGCGAGGAACGATCCCTGGGGATCCTTCACGAACCTGATGAGTCGTTGCAGCTCGACCACGCTCGGCGGGGCGACGACCGGCATCGTGGCCGCCGTGACGGCGAGGTCGTCCTCGAGCGACGGCGCCGCCTTGTTGTGGAGCAACGTGGCCACGGCCGCGGTCGTCGGGTCGAGGCTGAAGGGACCCGACCCGTCGTCGTCGGCGAGATCCGCGGCGTACACGGCGCCACCGTCGGCCGGGACGGTGGAGAAGGCGAATCGCGGGTGGTCACGCCACGGCACGCGCAGGCCCACCCCGTCTCGATCCGGCGTCATGAGCGCCTCGGTCAGTTCGGCGAGCACGAGGGCCGGCGCGAGCGACGAGCCGTCACTGACCTCGCGGCCGTTGGTGAGCAAGACGACCCGGTCGCTCGTGGTCGCCACGAGCGAGAGCAACGCGGCGCGGAACCGATCGCGGGGCGAAGGGTCGCCGGCCCTCGGTTCGCCGAGGTGCGAACCGCTCGAGGACGTGGAGGGAAGCAACTCGTCGTCGAGTCCGAGGACGCACGTGACCCGGTAGGGGGCGCGACTGAGCGCGTAGGGACTGAGCACCGAAACGCCGCCTCGGCCGATGACCGAACTGCCGCCGACGCTCGTGGCCACCCGTTCGAACAGTTCGCGGGCCTCGTCGAAGGTGAAGACCCCCTCGCTCGCGCGCACGAGGGCGCTCAGCCGATCGAGGACCCGATCGAGTCCGACGTCAAGGACGCCGGGCGAACTCGCCACGAGTTGCGCCCACTCGGCGAACACACCCGTCCAGCCCGCCATCGTTCGCGCGACGCGCGTCGCCTCGCTGGCCCCGACGAGCGCGTTGAGCAGTCGCGAGACCGCCGTCATCACCGCCAGGTCCGCCGGCACCCCGACCGGCCAGATCGCCAGGTCGGCCGCCGGGTCGTCGATGTCAAAGACCGACGCGAGCACACCGCGGTCGCGCAAGCGCCCCCAGGTACCCGCGTCGTCGCCGCGGGTGAAGGCGGCCACCGACTCGCGTGATCGTCCGTCGAAGCCGAGGCTCACGCCGCCGGCGAGCGCCAACTCGAGGACCCGCTCGACGTCGTGGCGCGTCAACCCGATGCCCTCCTGAATCGCCGGCTCGCTCAACAGGGCTACGACGTCGTAGATCGTGCCGTGCGAAGCGATAATCGTGAGCAGCATCGAGAAGCCGCGAAGCCGGGCACTCGCGTGGGCGACGGCGGGATCGGCGACCTCGAACTGGAGCGTCGGTGCGCTCGGGTCGTCGTGGCGGGTCCAGTACTCGTTCATGAGCGCCACGAAGCGCTCGGCGTCGGTCGTGACCACGCGCACCTCGTGCGGCGCCGCCCCGGTCTCTCGGATCGCGCTCAACAGCGCGTCGCGGGCGATCTCGACCTGACGGGCGTAGCCGACGGCTCCGTGCACGACGAGCAGGTCCGTGACCCGGTGCGCGTCCGCCTCCGACGTCGGGGCGGCCGCGAGCCGGGTCACGACCTCGCTGCGCATCGCCGTCACGCCGCCGCGCGACTCCACGGTCACCCACCGTGCCGTCGGAAAGTTCGCTCGCCACCGATCAAGGTGCGCGATCGTGCTGGTCGACCATCGCGCGGCGAGCGAGGTGGCCGCGACGTCTTCTCCGAGGCCGTCGGCGCCGTAGATCGTCGGCGCGACGAAGTACCCGTCGACCCGCACCCGCTTCGCGACTCGCGCCACCACTCGGGCCAGCAAATCGCCCGTGGTCAGCTCGGCGCAGTCGACGAGCACGACGCGCCCGGCGAACACGTGGTCGACTCGCTCGAGCGTCGCGTCGAGCGCCGTCCACGGCGAGGCGACCCCGCGCGCGCGTACGCGGCGAACGAGTTCGCGTTCGCGCTCGTTGCCGTCGGTCTCGAGGTAGTCGTCGAACTGTTCCGGGCGCCAGTAGAGAACGTCGGCGAGTCGCTCGGCTCGTCGCCAGGCCTCGTTGACACTGAACTCGCCCGGGACGAGACGCGCGCCGAGCATGCCGAGCGCGAACCCGTCGGCGCTCCAGGCGTCGAGGTCGGACGGGTCGTCGTAGACGGCCCGGCCGATGAAGGCCGCGGGCAGGATCACGTCGAGGTTCGCCGCGACGCCGTCGAAGCGACCGGTCGCTCGGCGCGCGAGCGACTGTTCGAGCCACTGCCCAACGAGCGGATTAGGCACGACGACGGTCAGGGGCGCCAAGGGATTCTCGGAGCGACGCTCCCCACCGGCCAACGCGTCGGCGAGTTCACCGAGATCCTCACCGATCCAGAATGTGGCGTCGGGCACCTTTCGAAGATAACCGCACCCTGCGACAGCGCCGACGCCGAGAGCGGCGCGGGCGCGAACGACGTCGTGATCGAGCGCGGCGGTAACATCGAATGGGTTTGAATTCGAGATCGGGGAGATGGCTCGTGGCCCTGTCGCGGTCGCTTTATCGGCTCTACGAGCGGCGTCTGGCCGCGAGCCTGCCGGCGTCGTCGCTGCCACGGCACATTGGCGTGATCATGGACGGTCACCGCCGGTACGCGCGTGAGGAGGGTGGCGCGTACCGCGCGAGCTACCAGGCGGGCATGTCCAAGTTCGAAGAACTCCTGACCTGGTGCGCGGACCTCGATATCGGCGCGGTAACCGTCTGGGTGCTCTCAACGGAGAACCTCCAGCGGCCGGTCGAGGAGTTGGAACCGTACTTCGACGTGCTGAGCGGACTCTTCGAGCGACTCCCCGCCCAGGCCACGCGGCTCGGGTTCTCCCTCGCGGTCAGCGGCAGTCTGGACCTGCTCCCGCCGACCCTGACCCAGGCCGCCAAGCACGCGGTCGATCAGACGACGTCGATCGTGAACCCGACCATGGCGGTGAACATCGCCCTCTGCTACGGCGGACGCCAGGAGATCGTCGATGCGTGCCGATCACTGGTGACCGACCTCGCCGACCAGGGCGTCGCGGCCGACGAGATCGCCGAACGGATCGACGCCGACGGCATCGCCCAGAACCTGTACGCCGCCGATCTGCCCGACATCGACCTCGTCATCCGCACCAGCGGCGAGTCGCGGTTGTCGGGATTCTTGCTCTGGCAGTCGGCCTTCGCGGAGTTCGCCTTCGTCGACCCCTACTGGCCGGCCTTTCGTCGGATCGACCTGCTGCGCGCCCTGCGCGACTTCACCCGTCGCGAGCGTCGCTTCGGCAAGTAG
>JAKAZI010000079.1 GCA_021809495.1 Actinomycetes bacterium
CGACCCACCACTGCCAGGCGTAGAAGAAGTCGCTGTCGGGGTCGGCGCTGCGCGCCAGCTGGGCCGTGGCGACCCAGTCGGACGAGAGCAGCCGGCGATCGCCCCAGCGTCCTCCGCGCAGGTAGAGCAGGCCGAAGCGCGCGAAGTCCCGGGCGCTCGCGTGCAGGAAGCTCGAGGCGATGAAGACCCCTGACGCGTCGAGCGTGGCCCGCGCGCTGCGAGCGCCGATGGGCAGAAAGAGCCGGTCGGCGAGAAAGCGGTGGTAGTCATCGCCTCGTCCGACCACGTCGGCCACGAGTCGACTGACGATGTTGGTGGTGCCGCTCGAGTAGTTGAAGGTCGTGCCGGGCTCGTGGGCGAGCGGGCGCGCGGCGGCGTAGGCGCCGACGTCGTCGCGGCCGTCGCCGAAGAGCATCTCGATCACGTGGCTCGGTTGGTCGACGTCGTAGGACTCGGCGAAGTCGAGGCCGTCGCGCATGGCGAGCAGGTCGCCCAGGGTGATCGCGCCGCGGGCGTCGTCGCGCCACTCGGGAACGGGCGCCGGCGACGCGGGGTCGAGGCGGCCTTCGGCGACGAGCAGACCGACGGCCGCGTGGAGGACGGACTTGGCCATCGACCACGAGATGAGCGGCGTCGAGGCCTCGACCGGCTCGCCGTCACCGGTGAAGGACGGGGTGGTGCCCCCGTAGCGCTCGGCGACGATCCGCCCGTGCGAGACCACCACCACGGCGTTGGTCTCGGCGAGGTCCGCCTCGGCGAAGCAGTCGTCCACGACCGCGTCGAGGTCCGCGCGCCGGGGCCCCTCGGGCCAGTCGTCGGTGGGCCAGGGCGTGTCGGCGGGCTGGTCGCACCAGCGTGGGGTGATCGATGGCAGCGCGGACACGGTCCTCCGTTGTGACACGGCCTCGGTACCGTCGAGGCATGATCGAGACTACGCCGCGGGTGACCCGATTCCTCTATCGGCCGACGAGGGCTCGTCAGCGCGCGTCGTGGTACCTCGTCGAGGTCCATCGCGATTCGCCGGTCGTCGCGACCGTGGAGCCGGTGTGGCGGGTCGTCGACGAAAAGGGGACGACGGTCGCGCGCCGTGGTGAGCGGGCCGTGGTGGTTCGCGGACCCTGGGAGCCGACGCCGAGCCGACGTCACCACCGGGCCCCGGTGGAGGACCCGGGATGACCGTGGTGGTCGAGACCGGCGTCGATCCGGTGACCTCGCGCTTTTCAGGCGCGCGCTCTACCAACTGAGCTACTCGACCAAACCTCGCCACCCGAAGGTGTCGAGCGGACCTGACGGGATTTGAACCCGCGACCTCCGCCTTGACAGGGCGGCGTGCACTCCGAGCTGCACCACAGGTCCTCGGTGCCGAACCGAAGTCCGACGACGCGAAGGACCAGTCTATACAGATCTGCGTGGGCCGTCGGGCGGCTCGGGTTCAGTCGAGGTTGAGCTGGTGGGCGAGCTGCTCGTCGCTCGGTTCGACGAGCACGGTGCCGTCCTCGAAGAGGATCGTGGGCACGACCCGCCGTCCGCCGTTGAGGCCCTCCACCTCGGCCGCGGCCCGGTCGTCGAGCTCGATGTCGGTCCACTCAAAGTCGATCCCGTGGCGCGTCAGGAAGTCCTTTGCGCGCGTGCAGTCGCCGCACCAGGAGGTGCCGAGCATTCGAAGAGCCATGGAACGACGCTAGCCCTGGTGGCGCTGGACGAGACAGAAGGGGTGGCCGACCGGGTCGAGGTAGACCCGGAACGTCTCACCGGGCTGAAAGGACGCCTTCGTCGCGCCGAGCCCGAGCACCACCGCTTCGCCGTCGTCGAGGTCGTCGACGTTGAAGTCGAGGTGCAGTTGCTGGGGCACCGCCCCCTCGGGCCAGGTGGGGGCGACGTAGGCGTCCACCCGTTGGAAGGCGATCGTCGGCCCGCGCTCGGCCACGAGTTCGATCCACTGCACCTGGTCGGGTTCCATCTCGCCGAGGGGCTCGACGGCCCAGCCGGTGAGCGCGGCGTAGAAGTGGGCGAGGCGCAGCGGGTCGGGGCAGTCGAGCGCGACGAGGGAATAGGTAATCTCGGTCATGGCCCAACGGTACTGGCTCATCGACGCGGCTCATAAGAGACGTCTAAGGCCGGAACGTTGCGGGTTTACAGTCTGTCTAGGGCCAAGGAGGTAGTCGCCATGGGTGGATACGGTTGGCAGTACGGGCAGGGCGGTGGGCCCGGCTGGTGGGTCGTGATGGTGATCTTCATGATCCTGTTCTGGACGGTGCTCGTGATGGGCGCGGTCTACTCGGTGCGTCACTTCCGCGACGGCCACCACCATCACGACCACGGCGCCGCGCCGATGCGCGGACCCGCGAGCGAGGACGCGATCGAGATCCTGCGGAACCGCTTCGCCAAGGGCGAGCTCGACGAGGCGGAGTTCAAGAGCCGACTGGCGCTGCTCCAGGAACGTCGCTGAGCGAGCGCGTCGGGAAGCTGAAGACGAGTGCGAGCCCGCCGAGGTCGCTGCGCTCGGTCGTGAGGGTGCCACCGAGGGCGTCGGTGACGTCGGCCATGATGCTCATGCCCAGTCCCGATCCGCCCGACGCCCGGGACCGCGACGGGTCGAATCGGCGGAACTGCTCGAGGCGCTGGCCGTAGGAGGCGTCGGGCAGTCCCGGCCCGCCGTCCTCGATGCGCAGGGTCGCCGGGTCGGGGCCGTCGAGGGTGACGCGAAGCGGGTCGGTCGGCGCCGTGTGGCGCACGACGTTAGTGAGGGCGTTGGCGAGGAGCCGCTCGACGTACTCGCGGCGCGCACGGATCCGGATCGACGGCGCGATGCGCTCGGTGAGCGGGCGCTCGGGGTGGTCGAGAGCGAAGTCGCGCGTCGCGGTCGCGACGACCTCACTGAGGTCGAGCTCGACGTGGTCATGGCGGCCGACCTCTCGGACCTCGGCGAGGAACAAGAGGTCGGCGACGAGTGACTCCATGCGCACCGTCTCGGTGCGCATCCGCGCGAGCGCGCGTTCGCGCTGGGCGTCGTCGTTGGGCGTCGTCGCGAGTAGGTCGGTGTAGCCCTTGATCACCGTGAGCGGCGTGCGCAGCTCGTGCGAGGCGTCGCCGATGAAACGCTGCATCGCCTCGCTCGTGCGCTTCTCGGTCTCGATGGTCGACTGAAGGGCGGCGACCATCCGGGTGAGCGCCCGCTGCAACTCGTGCACGTCGGTGCTGCCCGACGCTTCGGGCGGCGTCAGGTCGACCGCCCCGTTGGCGACGCGGGTCGCGAACGAGGTCAGCGCCGCGAAGGTGCGAAGGTCGCGGCGCATGAAGAGCCGAGCCACGATGCCCATGACCAGAGCCGCGAGGATCCCGACGAGGACGGTGCGTTCGACGACGCGGTGCGACGAGGCCGAGATCGCGCTCGTCGAACCGGCGATGAGTAGGTAGTCGCCGCCACCGATGGCGATGGATCGGTAGACGAAGCCGGGCAGGTCGCTCGAGGTGGAGAGGCCGTCGAGCGAGGCGAGCACGTCGGCGCGGGTCGGGCGGCCCGACAGTGCGACGGTCCCGTTGGCGACCACGGTGCCGTGGCCCGAGGCGTCGATGACGTCGAGGGTGAGGTTCAGGTTGTCCTGCTGGACCATGTTGATCGCGTCGCTCAGCGCGGTGAGCGGATGGCCCGCCCCGCTCGTGGCGACGGTGTCGATCGCGTTGTTGAGCGTCGCGTACTGCGCGTGGGTGGCGGTGGTCACCGAGTACCCGCCGACGAGTAACGCGACGAGGGTGGTGATGACGATCAGTAGATACGTGAGACGCGTTGAGAGGGTCACGCCGACGGGCGCGGATCGACCAGTTTGAAGCCGACGCCCCGGACGGTGGTGATGGGGGCGAAGTCGTCGCGGTGGATCTTCTTGCGCAGGTACGAGATGTACGTGTCGAGCACCGAGGTCTCGGAGTCGAAGGTGATGTCCCAGACGTCGCGCAGGAGCTGTTCGCGGCTGAGGAGGTGGTTCTTCTTGCCGAGCAGCACTTCGAGGAGGCGGAACTCGGTCGCGGACATGTCGACGGGCTCGTCGCCCACGGAGACCTCGTGGCGGTCCAGGTTCATCGTGAGCGGTCCACAGGACAGCACGCGCTCGTCGTCCTCTGACGTCGAGGTCCGTCGCAGGATCGCCGACACCCGCAAGAGCAGTTCTTCGAGACTGAAGGGCTTGCGAACGTAGTCGTCGGCCCCGATGCGCAGGCCGTGGGCGACGTCCGCCGCGGCGTCTCGCGCCGAGAGCAGCAGGATCGGCAGCGCGGCGTCGTCGCGCCGCACGAACTCGACGAACTCGAATCCGTTCATCGTGGGCATATTGACGTCCACGATGCACAGGTCGACGGTGTTGGCGCGCCACAGGGTGAGAGCCTCGTCGCCGTCGCCCGCGACCAGGGTTTCGTAGCCCACGATGCGCAGGGCGTCGGCGAGCAGCTCTCGCACGCCCGCTTCGTCGTCGACGATCAGGATGGTCGCACTCGTCTCACCCACGCCCCGAAGCGTACCGGTTCCCCGGCGCTCTCACGAAAGACCGACGCGAATCACAACGTCCTCACAAGAATCGTCGGTACGCTGAAGGTCGTTGGAGGTTGACGTGAACGTGATGCGCAGGTCGGTCGGGGTGGCGGTCGCCGTCGCCTCGCTCGCTCTGTCCACGCCGGCGCTCGCGAGCGGCCGGCCCGTCTCGCGCGTGCCCACGACGGTCGCGATCACCAGGTCCGCCCACCACGCGAAGACCTACCGCGACGCGATGGCGGCTATCGACGCGGACTTCGCGCGCTCGGTGGCAATGGCGACCAAGTCGCTGCACGTGCGCATGACCCATGCCAAATCTGCCGCCGACCGGATCGACGCGCGCAACCGGTACCGGATGGCGATCGTGAAGGCGACCCAGCATCGCGAGGTCGAGGTCGAGTTGCTCGACCAGTCGCCGCTGGGCAAGAACAACGCCGACGGGTCCACCCCGACGACGACCTCGGGGTCGGGCGACAACTGATCAGTTGCGACGCTGGCGCTCGTTGCGCCACGGCAGCAGTGGCAGCAGCGAGATGGCCGCGATCAGCGCGAGTTGCAGGGCGATCCACCACGGCCGTCCCCACACGTTGGTGAGTAGCGAGCCGAGTTGGCGGTCTACGACGACGGCCGTGGCGACGTAGAGCGAATAGGT
>JAKAZI010000016.1 GCA_021809495.1 Actinomycetes bacterium
AATGAGCATCTTCGTAGACGAAAACACCAAGGTCATCGTCCAGGGACTGACCGGCGGCCAGGGCCGCTTCCACGGACTACGCAACCGCGACTACGGCACCAAGATCGTGGGCGGCGTGACGCCCGGCAAGGGTGGCACCGACGTCGACGGCATCCCCGTCTTTAACACCGTCGCCGAGGCCGTGGCCGCGACCGGGGCGACCGCGTCGTTCGTGGTCGTGCCGCCGAAGTTCGCGGCCGACGCCATTATCGAGGCCGCCCAGGGCGGCATCACCTTCATCGTGAGCATCACCGAGGGCATCCCCGCTCACGACGAGGCCCGCGCCTACAACCGCCTGGTCGAGGAGTTCCCCGGCGTGCGCCTGCTCGGGCCGAACTGCCCGGGGGTCATCAGCCCCGGCAAGTGCAACATCGGGATCACCTCGGGCGACATCGCGCTTGCCGGCGGCCCCGTCGGCATCGTCTCGCGTTCGGGCACCCTGACCTACCAGGCGCTGCACGAGCTCAGCCAGCAGGGAATCGGCCAGACGACCTGCGTGGGTATCGGTGGCGACCCGGTGCCGGGCACGAACTTCATCGACTGCCTAGCCGCCTTCGAGGCCGACCCCGAGACCAAGGCCGTCATGATGATCGGTGAGATCGGCGGCTCCGAGGAGGAGCGCGCCGCCGAGTGGATCAAGGCGCACATGACCAAGCCGGTCGTCGCCTACGTCGCCGGGGTCACCGCGCCCGCGGGACGCAAGATGGGCCACGCGGGGGCGATCATCTCGGGTTCCAAGGGCACCGCCCAGGCCAAGATGGCGGCGCTGCGCGAAGCCGGCGTCCACGTCTGTCAGAATCCGACCGAGGCCGGAGAGAAGATGGTCGAGATCGTCCGGGCGCTCTAGACGTTGGCCGACGTTCGACTCTGCGTCCTGGTGTCCGGTTCGGGCACGATTCTCGAGGCGATGTTCGCGGCGGGGCTCGAGGTCGCCCTCGTGGTCGCCGACCGCCCGTGTCGGGCCCTCGAGGTCGCCGAGCGCGTCGGCATCGACGCGCTGCTGTTGGACCGCGCCCTCTACGGGGGGTTCAGCGCGGCCTTCGATCGTGACGCCTACAGCCTGGACCTCGCGACCCTGCTCGCGTCGCACCGGATCGATCTGGTCGCGATGGCCGGGTTCGGGACCGTGACGACCGGGTCGTTCCACGAGGCCTTGCCGGGACGGGTCCTCAACACCCACCCGAGCCTGCTGCCGGCGTTCAAGGGCTGGCACGCGGTCAGCGCTGCGCTCGCCGCGGGGGTCACCGAGTCGGGCTGCACCGTCCACGTCGCCACCGAGGCGCTCGACGACGGACCGATCCTCGCGAAGCGTCGCGTGCCGGTCTTGCCCGGGGACACCGAGAACGACCTACACGAACGGATCAAGACCGTCGAACGGGTGCTCTACCCCGACGTCGTGGCGCGCGCGATGCGCGCCATCGCCGACGGCTACGAACCGGCTTCGGTCGCGATACAGATGGAGGAAGACTAGATGCGGGCGTTACTGAGCGTGTGGGATAAGACCGGGTTGGTGGAGTTCGCCCAGGGGCTGGTCGGCCTCGGGTTCGAACTGGTCGCCTCGGGCGGGACCGCGGCGGCCCTCGCCGAGGCCCACGTGGCCCACGCCGACGTGGCCGAGGTGACCGACTTCCCCGAGATGCTCGGCGGCCGGGTCAAGACCCTGCACCCGATGATCCACGGGGGGATTCTCGCCGATCGCGACGTGCCCGAGCACCTCGAGGCGCTGGCGACCCACGAGATCACCCCGATCGACCTCGTGGTGTGCAATCTCTACCCCTTCGCGTCTAACCCGTCGGTCGAGTTGATCGACGTCGGCGGTCCGACCATGGTGCGCGCCGCGGCGAAGAACCACGCCCACGTGGGCGTGGTGACCAGTCCCGCGCAGTACGAGGGCGTGCTCGCCGAGTTGGCCGCGGCGGGAACCTTGAGCGACGCGACCCGTCACCGCCTCGCGCGCGCCGCCTTCGCGCACAGCGCGGCCTACGACGCCGCGATCGTGGCCTGGTTCGACGCCGGCGGGGCGATCGGCGAGGCGCCGAGCGCACTCGACGCGGCACTGCCCGAGACCATCCACCTCGCCCTCGAGCGCGTCGAGACCCTGCGATACGGCGAGAACCCCCACCAGGTGGGGGCCCGGTACCGCGTCGCGGGGGGCGACCCGTGGTGGGACCACGTGCGCCAGCACGCCGGCTCGCCGTTGTCCTACCTCAACCTCTTTGACGCCGACGCCGCGTGGCGACTCGTGCACGAACTCGCCGCCGACGCGCCCGGACGCGAGGCCGTGGCGATCATCAAGCACGCGAACGCCTCGGGCGCGGCCCTCGGGGCGACGCTCGTCGAGGCCTTCAACGCCGCGCTCGCGGCCGACCCCCAGAGCGCCTTCGGCGGGGTGGTGGCCGTGGGCGGCGTGCTCGACGAGGCGCTCGCCGAGGTGATCGCCGCGGGCCCCCAGGCCGACGTCATCATCGCGCGCGAGTTCAGCGACGCGGCCGTCGAGCGGCTGCGCGCGCGGCGCAAGGCGACGCGCCTGCTGAGCGGACCCTCGCCCGAGCCGCTCACGCGCTCGATCCGGACCTTCGGCGACACCGCGCTCGTCCAGGACGCCGACGAGCTGCTCGCCGCGCCCTCGACGTGGCGCTGCGTGACCGAGGCCCAGCCGACCCCCGCCCAGCTCGTCGACCTGGCGGTGGCGTGGCGGGTCTGTGCGCGCACGACGTCTAACGCCATCGTGATCGCGCGCGACGGGGTTGCCGTCGGCGTGGGCGCGGGCCAGCAGTCGCGCGTCGTCGCCGCGGGCGTCGCCACGACCAAGGCCGGCTCACTCGCGATCGGGGCCGCCGCCGCCTCGGACGCCTTCTTCCCCTTCGCCGACGGCCTCGAGTCGCTGACCGACGCCGGGGTGACCGCGATCGTCCAGCCCGGTGGTTCGGTGCGCGACGGCGAGGTCATCGAGGCCGCGAATCGCGCCGGGATCGTGATGCTCATGACCAGCGAACGACACTTTCGACACTAGGAGCACTATGACCGCCACCCTGCTCGACGGCGAACGCGTCGCCAGCCGCATCAAGATGGAACTCGCCGACCGAGCCCGGCGACTCGCCGCCGAGGGCCGGCCCGTGGGCCTCGGCACGATCCTCGTCGGTGACGACGGTCCGAGCGCGAAGTACGTCGCGATGAAGCACGCCGACTGCGACGAGGTGGGCATCGTCTCGTTCCACGAGCACCTCGGCGCGAACGCGACCCAGGACGAGATCGAGGCGGTCGTCGACCGCATGAACGCCGATGAGCGCATCCACTCGATCCTCGTGCAGCTGCCCCTACCCGCGGGGATCAACGAAGAGCAGGTCCTGCTGCGCGTGGACCCCGCGAAGGACGTCGACGGGCTGCACCCGACGAACCTCGGACGACTCGTGATGGGCGCCCCGGGCCCCCTGCCTTGCACGCCCGCGGGCATCGTCGAACTGCTCGCCGACTACCACGTGCCCGTCGAGGGGCGACACGTCGTCGTGATCGGCCGCGGCCTCACGATCGGCCGGCCGCTCGCGCTGCTGCTCGCGCTCAAGCGGCCGGGCTGCAACGCGGCCGTGACCGTCGTGCACACCGGCGTGGCGGACCTCGGGGCGATCACGCGCACCGGTGACGTGATCGTCGCGGCGGCGGGCCGGGCCGGACTGGTCACGCCCGATATGGTCAAGCCCGGCGCGGCGGTCGTCGGGGCGGGCACGAGCTGGTCGGGCAAGAAGCTGCTGAGCGACGTCGACGAATCCGTCGCCGACGTGGCCGGATGGATCACGCCGCGTATCGGTGGCGTCGGACCGATGACTCGTGCCATGCTGGTGCGCAACGCCGTGCTCGCGGCGCAGAAAGTGCGATGACTATGGATGAACTCGGTCGTGAATACGACGAGCGGCCGTGGGGGAACTACACGGTCCTCGATGACTCCGCCTTCGATCACAAGGTAAAGCGCATCGTGGTGATGCCCGGCAAGCGGCTGAGCTACCAGACCCACGCCCGGCGCGCCGAGCACTGGTACTTCCTCGCGGGCCGCGCGACGGTGGTCCTCGACAACGTCGAGCGCGAGGTGGGCGCCGGCGACTCGGTCGACGTGGCGCTCGGCCAGGCGCACCGCTGCGAGAACCGCGGCGACTCACCGGTCATCTTCATCGAGATCCAGCGCGGCACGTACTTCGGCGAGGACGACATCGTGCGACTCCAAGACGACTTCGGGCGCGCCTAGTTCGTGCGCATCGACAAGCTGTTGGCGGCCGGCGGCACCCGGTCGTTCGAGTTCTTCCCGCCCAAGTCCGACGACGAGGCCCGCGTGCTCGACGCCACGCTCGCCGACCTGGTGCCCCTCGCGCCGTCGTTCGTCTCGGTGACCTACCGCGGTGGCGGCGAGTCGCGCGAGCGAACCTTCGACCTCGTCACCCGGATCGAGCGCGAGGGGGTGATGACCGCCATGGCCCACCTCATCTGCGTCGGCCACACGCGCGCCGCGATGGCCGACGTGCTCGCCCGCTACGGGGCGGCCGGCGTCTCTAACGTGATGGCCCTCGGCGGTGACGTCCCCGAGGACGGGTCCAGTGTGGCGAGCGACTTCGACCACGCGATCGACCTCGTCGCCCTCGCGCGCGAGGTCGGCGATTTCGCCATCGGCGTGGCGGCCCACCCCCAGGGACACCCCCGCTCCCCGAGCCGTGCCAGTGATCGGTACCACCTGGCCGAGAAGCTGTCCCTCGCCGACTTCGCGGTCACCCAGTTCTTCTTTCGCGCCGACGAGTGGAGCACCCTCGTCGGCGAACTCGCCGACCTCGGCGTCACCAAGCCGGTGTTGCCGGGCATCATGCCCGTGACCACCCTGAGCGGCGTCGCACGGATGGCGGTGATGGGGGCCGCAGTGCCCGATGAGCTCATCTCGCGACTGGTGGCCGCCAACGAGCGCGGCGGCGCGGCGGCGGTGCGCGCCGAAGGGATCGCGGCCGCGACCGCGCTGTCGGCGGAGCTGCTCGTTCGCGGGACGCCGGGCCTGCACTTCTACACGCTGAATCGCTCGACGGCCACGCGCGAGATCCACCGGGCACTCTTCGAGGTGTGAGTCGCTTGGCGCCGGCAGTTCCGGTGTCCAGTCGGTGTCGTGGAGGTGTCAGGTTCCGACGGGACTTTAGGCCCAAAATCGGGGTCCGGCGCTGGTCGTAGGATGAGGTCATGGCTGAGAAAATCACGATGAGCCCTTCGGGCGTCCTGCAGGTTCCTGACAATCCGATCATCCCCTTCATCGAGGGTGACGGCACCGGTGTCGACATCTGGCCCGCCGCCAAGCTCGTGCTTGACGCCGCGGCGAAGAAGCACGGCAAGACCATCGAGTGGAAGGAAGTCCTCGCGGGCCAGAAGGCCTTCGACGAGACCGGCGACTGGCTGCCCGAGCAGACCGTCGTGGACTTCCGCGAACACCTCATCGGGATCAAGGGGCCGCTCACGACGCCGATCGGCGGCGGCTTTCGCTCGCTCAACGTGGCCCTGCGCCAGATCCTCGACCTCTACGTCTGCCTGCGCCCGGTGCGCTGGTTCGAGGGCGTGCCCTCACCGGTCAAGCACCCCGAGCTCGTGGACATGGTGATCTTCCGCGAGAACACCGAGGACGTCTACGCCGGCCTCGAGGTCGAGGCGGGCACCGAGAAGGCCGAGCAGATGCGCTCGTACCTGCACGACAGCTACGGCTGGGACATCAAGGCGATGAGCGGCATCGGCATAAAGCCGATCTCCAAGTCCGGCTCGGACCGACTCATCCGCGCCGCCATCAAGTACGCCCTCGACCACAAGCGCGAGAGCGTCACGATGATGCACAAGGGCAACATCCAGAAGTTCACCGAAGGCGCGTTCATGAAGTGGGGCTACCAGCTGGTGCGCGACGAGTTCGCCGACGTCGCCGTTGGCTGGGACGACTGCGGCGGCAAACCCGAGGGCAAGCTGCTCGTGAAGGACGCCATCGCCGACATCATCTTCCAGCAGGTCCTCACGCGTCCCTCGGAGTTCGACGTCATTGCGTCGACCAACCTCAACGGGGACTACCTCTCGGACGCCCTGGCCGCCCAGGTCGGCGGCATCGGCATCGCACCCGGTGCGAACATCAACTACGTGACCGGTCACGGCATCTTCGAGGCCACCCACGGCACGGCGCCCAAGTACGCCGGCCTGGACAAGGTGAACCCCGGTTCGGTGCTGCTCTCGGGCGTGCTGATGTTCGAGCACCTCGGCTGGCAGGGCGCCGCCGACGACATCATCCGGGCCCTCGAAGCCACCATCGCCGACAAGGTCGTCACCTACGACTTCGCGCGCCAGATGGAGGGCGCCACCGAAGTCAAGTGCTCCGAGTTCGCCTCGGCCATCGTCGACCGTCTCTAACTGCAGCGGAAGGAAAACCCATGACTACCACCCCCGTCCACGTCACCGTGACCGGCGCCGCCGGCCAGATCGGCTACCAGTTGCTCTTCCGGATCGCGTCAGGCCAGCTGCTCGGGCCCGACACCCCCGTGGTGCTGCGCCTGCTCGAGATCGAGCCGGCGATGAAGGCCCTCGAGGGCGTCGTCATGGAGCTCGACGACTGCGCCTTCCCGCTGCTCGCGGGCATCGAGGCGACGAGCGACCTCAAGCACGCCTTCACCGACACCAACTGGGCCCTGCTTGTGGGCTCGATCCCGCGCAAGGCGGGCATGGAGCGCAGCGACCTGCTCAACGTCAACGGCGGCATCTTCAAGCCCCAGGGACGGGCGATCGCCGAGAACGCGGCGAGCGACGTGCGCGTGCTCGTCGTGGGCAACCCCTGCAACACCAACTGCTTGATCGCGCGCTCCAACGCGACCGAGGTCCCGGCCGACCGCTGGTTCGCGATGACCCGGCTCGACCAGAACCGCGCGGAGACCCAGATCGCGAAGAAGGTCGGCGTCGGCGTCGCCGAGGTGAAGAACCTCGTCATCTGGGGCAACCACTCCTCGACGCAGTTCCCCGACTTCGCCAACGCCACGGTCGGCGGCCTCGCCGTCCCCGCCGCGGTGAAGGACGACGCGTGGCTGCGCGGTGACTTCATCACCACGGTCCAAAAGCGCGGCGCGGCGATCATCGAGGCGCGCGGCGCCAGCTCGGCCGCCTCGGCCGCCAACGCCGCCATCGACACGGTCGTCGGTCTCACCACCCCGACGGCGCCCGACGACTGCGTCTCGGTCGCGGTGACCAGCCACGGCGAGTACGGCACGCCCGAGGGCCTGACCTTCGGCCTGCCGGTCCAGGTCGACGCTGCCGGCGCCTGGCACGTGAAGGAGGGCTTCGCGATCGACGAGTTCGCCGCCGAGCGCCTGAAGATCACCTCCGACGAGCTGCTCGGTGAGCGTGACGACGTGCGTCAGTTGGGCCTCATCTAGCGAGGACGGCACGACTCGTCGCGCCGTCAGTCGAGTGGTTGCGCCGCGTGGCTGCCTACGCCGTCTCACCGCGCGCGTCGCGTTCACGACGCGCGCGGTATGGACTGGGCGAAGGTGAAACGATTCTCGGGGTCGTAGCGGCGCTTCACGTCCTCGAGCCGGGGGAGGTTGGCCCCGTAGTAGGCGCGCGGCCAGTCCGCGAGCGTCGGGTCGATGTAGTTCTGGTAGGCGCCGGACGTCGGGTCGAAGACCTCCGCGCCGAGCCAGGTGAGCCAGCGCGCCCCCGCCTCGATCTCGCTATCGGGCGTCGCACTCGACCACGAGTACGTCGCCTGGATACAGGCGAGTTTGTCGCGGTGCACGAAGGCGCTCGCGTCCGCGGCGACGCGATTGATCGCGCCTCCGTAGGCGTCAAAGGCGAGTGCGCCGCCGACGGTCGGCGCATCGGTGGCCAGTCGCTCGACGGCCGCGACGACGCCGGCGATCGCCGCTGCGCTCATGGGTCCGTCGACGTAACTCGACTTGGCCGAGTAGGCCGAGCGCGACAGGGTGCCCGCGGGACCCTGCGTGCTCAGGCGGCAGGCGGCGACCGAGATGCCCGCGCAGCCGGCCTCGATCGCCATCGCGTCCATGTAGTCCTTCGCGCCGATGAACCGGTAGCTCGCGGCGGTGCCGATCGCGCCCTCGAGCGACGCGAGCAGCGCGGTCAGTGCCGCCGGTGAACCGCAGTAGACGCCGCTCGTCTGGGCGAGGTAGCCGTAGCCGCCCTGGCTGAGCAGCTGACAGTCCGCCCAGAGCTCGTCGGGCGCCGCGGCGATCCAGTGCTGCCACGCCTCGAGCAGCGCCGCCGCCGCGGGCCACGGGTACTGCAGTGTGAACAGGGTGACCTCGGGGATCGGGTGCAGCGTGAACGTGAAGGACGTCGCGATGGCGAAATTGCCGCCGCCGCCGCCGCGTGACGCCCACAGCAGGTCGGCGTGGTCGACGTCACTGGCCGTGACCACGCGCCCGTCGGCGGTGACGAGTTCCAGCTGGCGCAGGTTGTCCAACGTGAGGCCGTACTTGCGCGCGAAGACCCCGATGCCCCCGCCGAGGGTGATCCCGGCGATGCCGACCGTCGGGCACGAGCCGCTCGGAAGCAGCCGGTCGTAGCGCGCGAGGCCGTTGTAGACGTCGATGAGTTTCGCTCCGGCGCCCACGGTCGCGCTGCTCGCGCCCGCGTCGAGCGAGATCGACGACAGTCGGCTCACGTCCACGACCAGTCCCGCACAGCTCGAGTAGCCGCCGTAGCTGTGCCCACCCGAACGCGCGGCGAGCGCAACCTGGTGTTCGCCGGCGAAGTCGACGCATCGCGCGACGTCAGACGCGCTCGCGCAGTATGCGATCGCCCGGGGTCGCAGATCGACGAACTTCGCGTTATAGAGCAGGGCGTCACCGGCGTAGGTGGGGTCGCTCGGAAGCACCAGTGAGCCGGCGAGCGACGCCGCGAGGGCTGACCAGTTCGCGGTGGTCGGCGGCGCGGGCTCAGTCGTTGTCGTTGTGGTTGTGGTCGTGGTCGTGGTCACAGCGCGCCCGTGCTCGTCGATCGCCACCGCGACGAGTGCGGCGCCGGCGACCACGGTGCCCACCTGCAACCCGCGTTTCAGTAGCGCACGGCGATTGATCGGCGTCGACGGGTCCACGTCCTGACGTTATCGGCGGTCCGACTCCGCAGGGGGGTTGCCGTCTACCCGGGGCTATCGGTGACGGACCGGGTGGCCCTCAGCCTTCGAGGAGTCGGCGGGCCCCCTCGGCGGCCAGGTAGAAGAGCTGTTCGCGAACCTCGTCCGCGCGTAGCCAGGAACGGTGGTCCCACGCACCGACGAGCGAGTCGCCGGCGTAGAGCAGTTGGGCGAAGCGCACGTGGCGGTAGCGTGCGACGGCGATGAAGGCGGCTGACTCCATGTCGACCATCGAGCAGCCCTCGGCGACACGCCGCTCGACGCGGCTGCGCGCCTCGCGAAAGATCGCGTCGGTGGTCCAGGTGCGGCCGACGCGGAAAGGGACCTCACGGGCGACGAGAACCGCCTCCATGGCCGCGACCCCGGCCGGATCGGCGTCGATCGTGCGCGTGGGCGCGGCGTAGTGAAAGCTCGTCCCCTCGTCGCGCACCGCGGAGTCGACCACCATGATCTCGCCGACCTCGAGGTTTGCCACGAGGGCGCCGGCGCCGCCGCAGGCCACGACCGTGGTCATGCCGAGCGCCGCCAACTCCTCGACGATGGCCGCCGCGAGGGGTCCGCCCATGCCGGGGTGCACGACGGCGACGGGTCCGTCAGCGGTCACGAACTCGTAGACCGGGTTGGTGCCGAGCTCGCTGCGCAGTGCGTAGAGCGGGGTCAGCACGCCCTCGCTAGCGAGGCGAGTGAGGAGGTCGTTGAAGAAGCAGAGGACCACGGCCGGGTGTACCCGGGGTCGTCGGTGCAACATGGAAGCTTCGAGCACGCCCGGCTCGGCGAGGTCGTCCTCGCAGAGGGGCAGGTCGATCACGCGCCCGGCCCCCGGGCCTGCAGCAGCCAGTCGAGCAACGTGACCACGACGCCCACGTCGCCGTTCACCTTGATGCGTCCCTCGCGCAACGCGGTGGCGCTGTCGAGGTCACCGCGGTAGAGCCGAGCGGCGTCGGCGAAGTCGATCCGCACGACGGCGTCGGCGGCGAGGTGGTCACCCGGGGCGGCGCTGGCGCCCGCGGGCTGCAGTGTGATCGTGAACGCGTGCGGCGCGCGACCGGGCGCGTCGAGCAGGTGGAAGACGATCCGATGCAGCGCGTTCGCGGGGACCGGGAGCGGTCCGACGACGACGAGCGACGCGTTCAGGGTCGCGAACCACTCGTCGCCGGCGAACTCGTCCACGACTACGGAGTGGGCTGGACGCCCGCCTCGGCCGAGGTGCGCTTCGTGCGGCGACGGATCTTGCGGCCGAGCCACGCGACGGGGTCGTAGTGCGCGTCCACGACGCGCTCCTTCAACGGGATAATCGCGTTGTCGGTGATCTTGATGTGCTCGGGGCACACCTCGGTGCAGCACTTGGTGATGTTGCAGTAGCCGAGCCCCATGTCCTCGCGAACGTACTCGCGTCGGTCGTTCTGATCGAGCGGGTGCATCTCGAGCTCGGCGTAGCGGATGAAGAACCGCGGGCCGGCGTAGTACTGCTTGTTCTCCTCGTGGTCGCGGATCACGTGGCAAACGTCTTGGCACATGAAGCACTCGATGCACTTACGGAACTCCTGGCCCCGCTCGACGTCCTCTTGGAACATCCGGTAGCCGTCCTCGGGCATGGGCGGCGGCAACAGTGCGGGCACCCGTTCGGCCATCGCGAAGTTGAACGAGACGTCGGTCACCAGGTCGCGGATGATCGGGAACGTCTTCATCGGGGTGACCGTCACCGGTCCTTCGGGCAGCTCGTCCATACGCGTCATGCACATCAGCCGAGGCTTGCCGTTGATCTCCGCGGCGCAACTACCGCACTTGCCGGCCTTGCAGTTCCACCGGCACGCGAGGTCGGGGGCCTCGGTCGCCTGGATGCGGTGGATTACGTCGAGCACCACTTCACCTTCGTTCTGGGCGATGGTGTAGTCCTCGAAGTTCCCGCCGCTGGCGTCACCGCGCCAAACCCGCATCGTTACCTCAGCCATTACTTCCCCTCCTCGAGCAGTGCTTTCAATTCATCGGGCATGGTCAAGAGCGCGGACCGCTCGGTGGTGATCTCGCCATCCCAGGCGCCGCCCGCGATGGTGTGGGCCAGGTTGAACGTGCCGAACTCGGCGCTGGCCTTGGGGAAGTCCTCGCGAGTGTGCCCGCCGCGTGACTCCTTGCGGTCGCGCGCCCCGCGCGACGTGCACTTGGAGACGGTGAGCATGCTCGGCAGGTCGGTGGCGAGGTTCCAGCCGGGGTTATAGGCCCGTCCGCCCTTGACCGAGATGTTCTTCACGCGCTCGGTGAAGGTCTCGAGCTCGCTGATCGCGAGGTCGATTTCGCTACCGGTGCGGATGATGCCGACGTTGGCCTGCATCATCTCCTGGAGGTCGCGCTGGATGTCGTAGGGGTTCTCGCCGCCCTCGTTCTCGAAGGGCGCGAGCGCGCGCGCAACGGCCGACTCCACCTCACCCCAGTTGAAGCCGCTCGGGCCGGCGCCGCCCTCGACGTAGTCCGAGGCGGCAAGCCCGGCGCGCCGTCCGAAGACCACGAGGTCCGAAAGCGAGTTGCCACCGAGCCGGTTCGCGCCGTGCATCCCGCCCGCGACCTCGCCGGCGGCGTAAAGTCCGGCGACCTTGGTCGCCGCGGTGTCGGCGTCGACCTTGACCCCACCCATGATGTAGTGGCAGGTCGGCCCGATCTCCATCGCCTCGCGGGTGATGTCGACCCCGGCGAGCTCCATGAACTGGTGGTACATCGAGGGCAGGCGCCGACGGATGTACTCAGCGCTACGGCGCGTGCCGATATCGAGGTAGACGCCGCCGTGGGGGGTCCCTCGGCCGGCCTTGACCTCGGCGTTGATGGCCCGTGCGACCTCGTCGCGCGGCAGGAGTTCGGGGGGACGACGACCGGCCGAGTGGTCCTCGTACCAGCGGTCGCCCTCCTCTTCGGACTCGGCGGTCTCGGCGCGGAACATGTCGGCGACGTAGTTGAACATGAAGCGCTCACCATCGGAGTTGCGCAACACCCCGCCGTCACCGCGCACGCCCTCGGTCACGAGCAGGCCGCGCACACTGAGCGGCCAGACCATGCCGGTCGGGTGGAACTGGATGCACTCCATGTCGATGAGTTCGGCCCCGGCCCACAGGGCCATCGCGTGACCGTCACCGGTGCTCTCCCAGGAGTTCGACGTGAACTTCCAGGACTTGCCGACGCCGCCGCTGGCGAGGATGACAGACTTCGCGGCGAACGTGACGAACTCACCGGTCGGGCGCCAGTAGGCGACCGCGCCGGCGATCCGTCCCGACTCGTCGTGGACGAGTTGGAGGACCTTGCACTCCATGAACACGTCGGTGCCCATCGAGACGACCTTCTGCTGGAGCGTGCGGATCAACTCGAGGCCGGTGCGGTCGCCCACGTGCGCGAGGCGCGCGTAGCGGTGGCCACCGAAGTCGCGCTGGAGGATCTTGCCGTCCTTGGTCCGGTCAAAGAGCGCCCCCCACTGCTCGAGCTCGCGGACCCGGTCCGGGGACTCCTTCGCGTGCAACTCGGCCATGCGGTAGTTGTTGAGCATCTTGCCGCCGCGCATGGTGTCGCGGAAGTGGACCTGCCAGTTGTCCTCGGAAGAGACGTTGCCCATCGCCGCGGCCATGCCGCCCTCGGCCATGACCGTGTGGGCCTTGCCGAGAAGGGACTTGGTGACGATGCCGACCGAGAGCCCGCGCTGCTTGGCTTCGATCGCGGCGCGAAGGCCGGCGCCACCGGCGCCGATGATCAGTACGTCGTATTCGTGGTGTTCGTAGGGAGACGTGGTCACGGTCGGTCCTTTAGAAGAGTTTGTAGTCGGTGAGTGCGCCTGATGCGACGAGGCGCACGTAGACGTCGGTGAGTGCGACGAAGATGAGCGACGCCCAGGCGAAGTTCATGTGCTTGGAGTTGTAGCGCGACAGGAACTTCCAGGTCCGGTAGCGAGCCTTGTGCTGGGAGAACGACTTGAGCCCGCCGCCGCAGAGGTGTCGACAGGCGTGGCAGGTGAGCGAGTAGGACCACAGCAGTACCGCGTTGATGACGAGCACGACGGTGCCTACCGTGACGCCCCAGCCCAGTCCCGGCTGGTGGAAGGCGCGGATCGCGTCGTAGGTGAGCAGCGTGTTAAAGACGAGCCCGGCGAAGAAGAAGTACCGGTGCGCGTTGTGCATGATCAGGGGGAACTTCGTCTCACCGGAGTACGAACCGTGTCCGTCGGCCACGGCGCAGGCCGGTGGCGACCACCAGAAGGCACGGTAGTAACTGCGACGGTAGTAGTAGCAGGTCAGTCGGAAGCCGAGGGGAAAGATCAAGATGATCAGGGCCGGTGACAGGCCCCAGCCGTGAATGGCGAATCCGGAACCCGACCCGGGCACGCACGTCGTGGTGAGACACGGCGAATAGAAGGGGCTGATCAAGTCGCGGTGCGCGGCGGCACCGACGTAGTAGTTCTGGTTCTGGAACGCCGCCCACGTCGAGTACACGACGAAGGCAGTGAGAATCGAAACGGTGACTACCGGCTGGAGCCACCAGCGGTCATTTCGAAGAGTCGAGACGTCAGGTCCGCCGCGGACCCCTCCCAACTCAACCTTTGTCGCACTTTCAATGGCTGCCACCGGTTCTCCTCGATCTCATCGTCGCGAGCATCGGCTCGCCTGCCACAACGATTTCTATTGTAGGCACGACGTCCACGGGGGTTTGAAGTGTGCGACGAGGCGGCCCCGCGGTCACCGGGGTGACGACGGAGCCGCCTCACGGGGAATTAGTTGCTCGTGGTCCCAGCGGCGTCGGTCGTCTGACCCCCGACCTGGAGGTCGAGATTCGCACCACCCGCCGGGTCGGCGCTCGATGAAGTTAGTTCAGTCGCCGTCTCGGTTCGCGCAACGTCGCTGGACATGGTTTCGACACTGTCGAGCCCGACCTGGTCGTTGGGTCCCGACTCAACCTGAAGACTCGCCTGGCTCGTGGTGGAGGACGCGCTCGCTGTTACGACGCTCGGCGCTAGCGCGACGTTGCCCGCTGCACCCGCCCCGGAGGAGGCAACGAGTCCGAAGATGGACGCGCCCAGTGCAACAAGGCTGACCGTGCCGACGGTGACCGATCGTGGAATTTTCATGGTGGTTCCTATCTCTCGTGACCGATCACGGTGATCGGTGACGTTTCGACTCTGCCGGTGACGGCCTGAGAGATCCATGAGAGGCCCTGACTGAAGGTTCAGGTGGTCGCTAACGTGGCGACCAAAGGGGCTCGAGTGCGCGTATTGCTCATCGAAGACGATCCCCGTCAGGCGTCAAGTCTGCTCCGGGGACTTACGGGCGATGGCTTCGTCGTCGACGTCGCGGGCGATGGGTCTACCGGACTAGCAATCGCACTCGCGAGCGAAGTGGACGTCGTTGTGCTCGACCTCATGCTGCCCGGCATGAACGGCTTTGAAGTCTGTCGACGCCTACGCGACGCGGCCGTGTGGGCGCCGATTCTCGTCCTGACCGCCAAGACTGGCGAGTACGACGAGATCGAGGCGCTCGACACCGGCGCCGACGACTTTCTCATGAAACCGTTCTCCTATGAGGTTCTCCTCGCTCGATTGCGCGCGCTACTGCGTCGAGGTGTTCGTGAGCGTCCCGCCATTCTCACGGTCGGATCGCTGCAACTCGATCCTGCAACGCGGGTCTGTCGACGGGGCGACGCAGCCGTAAGTCTCACGCCACGTGAGTTCTCGGTGTTGGAGTATCTCATGCACCACGCCGGGCGGGTCGTCACTAAGGATGAGCTGCTCGATCACGTCTGGGGGGTCGACTTCGTCGGCAGTGCCAATATCGCTGAGGTATACGTCAGTTATCTGCGTAAGAAGATCGATCGCCCCTTTGAGGTGGTCACAATTGAGACCGTGGCGGGAGTGGGCTACCGGTTGGTTCGCGATGGGTAAGGTCCGCCGGCGACGACGTTGGTCGATTCGGTCCCGGACCGTGGCGACGGCGGCCGGAACTTTGGCCATAGCACTGGTCGTGGTGGGCGTCGTGCTGGTGTTCGCCGTGCGCGCCGCCCAGGTCGGCGCGATCGATCAGTCACTTCGTAGTGCGTCTAACGCCGTGACGAACCAACTTCGTTCGACGGGACGGGTGAGCGGCGTCCTGGTCAATCCGCCGGGCATCGCTCTCGTCCAGATCACTGACGCACGGGGGCGAATCGTGGCCCAGAGTGCGAGTATCGCGGGCGAACCCGCCATCGGTGTCGCAATTCGATCCGGTCGCATTCAGTCGTTCGCGCACCTCCCCGTGGGCGGCGACGAACCCTTTCGGGTGTCCTCCCAACTAGTCGTAACGTCACGGGGCATCGACCGAGTCGTGGTGGCTGTTTCGCTCGGCTCGGTTGTACAGACCACTAATGACCTCCTTGTGGCTCTCGGTATCGGGCTCCCCGTTCTTCTCACGCTCGTCGCGCTCGTCGTTTGGTGGCTGGTCGGTTCGGCACTTGGAGCCGTCGAACGACTACGCACGGACGTCGCTGCACTCGCCACGAGGGAGAAACGCGCGCGAGTCGGCACTGACGCGATGCCCGCTGAGATCAATCGATTGGCCACGACGATGAACGACATGCTCGAGCGTCTTGACGCCGCCGACCTGCGACAGCGCACCTTTGTCGCCGACGCCTCACACGAACTCAAGAGTCCTATCGCCGCGGCGCGCACGGAACTGGAGGTGGCACTGCGCGACCGGGCGGTCGCGTGGCCGGGCGTGGCCCACCTGGTGCTCGATGATCTCGAGCGCGTACGTCGAATCCTTGACGACCTGTTGACGCTCGCTCGCTTTGACGAAGGAGTCGATCTACGGCGACTGCCGATGGATCTCGACGACGTTGTTTTCGCCGAGTGTGCATCGTTGCAACGCCGCGCTCGGGTATCCCTTGACGTCTCGCGAGTGTCGGGAGCTCGCGTGCTCGGCGACCGTGACGCCCTCGCCCGGGTGGTGCGCAACCTGTTGGAGAACGCCAATGCACATGCGACGTCGCGAATCACGGTCTCCCTTGACGCGAGAGAGTCGGTGGTAACGCTTCTGATCTGTAACGACGGACCAAGAATCGCGCCGAGTGATCGATCACGCATCTTCGAGCGTTTTACGCGCCTTGACGCCGCGCGCAGTCCCCGTGACGGCGCGAGTGGACTCGGTCTCGCAATCGTGGCCGAAACGATTCGCGAACATGGTGGGACCGTGCGACTCGACGTCGAGACGGCGGAAACGACATTCCGCGTGGAACTCGCTGCGGTCACCTAAATTTGCGTTCGTTCGAGCGGTAGACCCAACGCAGCGTGCGAGGTTGCGCGACGAATTCAACTCGGGTGAGAGTTGGCGGTGACCAGTCGCCTACACCGTGAAACGTCTCGACGAGACACTCAGGAAGCGTACGACTTTGATTGATGACTCCAGTAGTCCTGGAACGATCTTGTTAATGGAGTCGATCAATCGTTTCCGGGATGAGATGGCCCCCACCTGAACGTCACTTCGTCCTCGTCAGGAAGTTCACGAAACAGGGCGATGAACTTCGAGGGATCCATCGCGAACCGTGTCCACCATGGAGGGCATCAACATCGGGCCCGTGAATCGCAGGCGAGAGAGATTGCCACTGAGCGCCACGTCGAGCGAGTGGAGCGGATGAGGTGACGGTCCGCAATGTTTCACAGCGCCTCTCATGTGATTCTCAGGCGTTAGGCGTCAAGGTTGAGTGATTGGTCACCGCCGTGAATCACGAGGCATCCCCCGGAGTTAGGGCAACATGACGAACGAACCCATTCATCGCTTGGGCCACCACCGCCGATTCGCGGCGCCTGCCGCGGCGCCCTTGATTGGAATTGGTGCCGAAGTTGACATTGGTATTCGTAACTCGTCTTCTCGTTACCTCGGGGCGACGACGAGTCGCATACGTCGCACGCCCACTCTCCTCATTACGGAAAGACCCGGTATTGTCCAAGTCGTCAGGACGGCCGTCACGCTCGATGTGTCGGCGTGGCGAGATTTTTTCGATTTTCGAACGACGGTGGATGCGAGTTCGGCGAGGAGTCCGCACCCGTATAGTTCGGTCGCGAGAGTGGCCAACGCGGTTGGAGGCGATCGGGCTGATTCTCGTCGTCGACATCGATCCCATCGACACGCGTCTGGCGTCGCAGACGTAGCGGTGTCTGTTGTTTCAGCAGCCCCTTTAGTCCTGCTCTCCATCCCTACGGGTTTCTCATGGGTATCACTCCGCGAGCCGGGATTCTCCATAGCCAGGGAACTTAGTAATGACTCCATCAGCTTTGAGGTCGTTCCACTGGCCCGCTGGACTGTACGACGCCTGTCCAGACAACACACGACAACATCGAAACGCGGCCGATGATGTCGCGCGCAAACTGGTGGGTGACGTCGGCGGCGGCGATGAGCACGCTCGTCGCCATCACGGGTCTGATGGCAATTGCATCACCATCGTCCGCGACCGAAACCCCGGCAGCTGACTCGACATTCTTGCTCGCCATTGGCGCTTCGGTCTCGGTGGGCGTGCAGCCGACGCCGCGCTCCACGTACGGTCAACCTACGAACCAGGGGTACGCGAACGATCTCGTCGCGATGTGGGCCAACGAGGGAACCGCGGTGCACCTAATCCAAACGGGCTGTCCTGGTGAGACCACTCAGCAGGTGCTCCTCGGCGGCGACCACTGCTACGCACCCGGCGAATCCCAGTTACGGCGCGCCGTAGCGTTCTTGCGGACCCACGCGAACCAGAGCGGCGTCGTTACCCTGGATCTCGGATTCAATAACTTGCACGGTTGTGTTCACTATCGGAACTTCGACACAACCTGTGTCAACGCTCGGATGAATCTGCTGAGATTCGAGCTGAATCAGATCATCGCGGTGCTCAAGTCGGTCGCTGGGCCTCACGTGACATTTGTCGGTATCAATCACTACAATCCCTATCTCGCGGCCGCGCTCACCAGCTCGACAGGGAGCGCATTCGCCGACGCGAGCGTCCCGGTGATTGACTTGTTGAATTCGACTCTGGCAACGATCTACTCCCAGAATTCGATCCCGGTTGCGGACGTGGCGGCCAGTTTTCGCACGTCCGATGAGACTCGGGTGCGTGTTGGCGGTATCGGTGTGGTCGGCGAGAATCTGGCGCAAATCTGCGCACTGACGTGGATGTGTCACGGTGCACCGACCGGGCCGAATCTGCACCCTAACGACAAGGGATATCAGGTGATCGCTGACGCGATCGCCGCGTTACTTCCCCGGTGAAACGTCGTGTGACGTGACAGTGGTGACTCTCATGATCTCGAACTCTTACGAAGGAGTCGGCTCCGCCGGTGGTGTCTCAGGCTCTGAGTTATCGCTGCGTGCAACCATTGTCAACCGGTATCGTGACCCAATCGGGTGTCAATTTCGGAGGAACGATGGGTGGTAGGGGATGGTCGACGAGGACTTCGCCGTGGCTTGTCTAACCCGAGAACGACGTGGAATGTGGCGTCGAGCGATTCTCGCGATGGCCGTTGCGTTCGGGGCCGTGATGGTGTGGCCCGGTCCGTCATCGTCGTCGACCCTGACGTCTAGGCCGGTTCGAATTGTTCCGTTCTGGCCCGGTCGACCGGGTGAGGGCATGTGGCACCCGGCCGGCCGTCTCGTACAGGGTCGTGCGGCCGTGTACGAGACGACTGTGCGGCTACCGGCCGACCCGGCGGCAATGGCGGGCGTCGCGTGGATGAATCCTCGGCTGCTGCGCGCCCGGCTCTACTCGGGCAGTCTCAGCCCCGGTGGCTTCGGTTGGCGCTACAGCGCACCGATCCAACTAGCCACCGCTCGCACGCTCGTTGCCGCCTTCGCGGGTGGATTTCTGCTCTCGGCATCCCACGGTGGCTACCTGAGCGAGGGGCGTCTCGTAGCGCCGTTGCGCGCCGGGGCGGCTTCGCTCGTGATCTACGCGAACGGGTCTTGGTCGATTGGTGCGTGGGGTCGTGAGGTCGTAATCACCCCACGCGTCGTCGCGGTACGTCAGAACCTGAGTCTGCTCATTGACAACGGGCGAGTGGTCGCTGGACTCTCATCTGCGGACACTTCAGTCTGGGGCGCCGCGCTCAACAATGTCGCGAACACCTGGCGGTCCGGTTTGGGGATGAACGCTGCGGGAGAATCGATCTACGTCGCCGGGCCGATGACGATCGTAGAACTGGCTCAAGTGCTGATGCGCGCTGGTGCGGTGCGAGCCATGGTGCTCGATATGAACCCGCTGTGGCCGGTGTTCGCGACCTACGACCCGCCGACACCGTTGGGGTTTGCGAGTCCCGCGAACGGTACCGATCTGCTGGCGACCATGATCCAGACGCCCGCGCGATTCTTCGAACCCACCTACAGTCGCGATTTCATCACGATGTCGGCTCGCTAGACGCGTCGTGCATCGTGAGGTGCAGATCGCCGTGGGCGGTGGCCGGCCACGCGCCAGTGCCGAGATAGTCGAGGATCTCGTCGCGCAGGGCGAGTGCGGCGCGCGAGAGAGTGTGGCGCTCGTCGTGCACGAGGCAGATGCTCCGTTCCATTATCTGGTCGTCGATGTGCACAACGTGCAGGTCGTCGTTCATCGTCGCGACAATGCTGGGCACGATTGCCGCCCCGATACCTGCCGCCACGAAAGAGTGGGCGGTTGCGATTTCGGCGCCGTCGATGGCGATAGTCGGCGTGAATCCCGCCTTCTCGAAGGCGGCGAAGGTGGCAGCGCGCACGTCATAGCCTTCATGGAACATGATTAGCGGCACCTCGCGTAGCTCCGACATTGAGATCGTGGTGCGCGTGGCGAGCTCGTGATCAGTGCCAACCACGACCACCATGCGTTCAACCGCGAGCGTCGTCTGTTTCAGGTTGTCGTGGGCGAGTGGGCCGACCACGATTGCGAGGTCGAGAGTTCCCGCCTCGATTAATTGGGCAATCTCCTCGGAGTGTCGCTCGACGAAGGAGATCGAGACGTGGGGGTAACGCGCGCGAAAGCGGGCCAAGACCAGGGGCAGCAGGGTCGCACCAATGCTCGGCGTCGTGCCGATTGTCACGTGGCCCCGACGCAGTCCCTCGAGTTCGTCGGCGCCTTGGAAGAACTCATCGACGCCACGCAGAACCCGTCGGGCCAGCGGCAGCAGTGTCGCACCCGCATCGGTCAACGAGATCGGGCGACGCCCACGGTGAAAGAGCGAAACTCCCAGGACCTGCTCCAGCCGGTGGATCTGGGCGCTGATGGAGGGCTGGGCGAGTCGTAACTCGTCGGCCGCGGCCGTGAACTGGCCCTCGTCGGCGACGGCGACGAAGCAGCGCAACTGCTGAATGGTGAGATCACGTGCGGAAAACATAGAACAAACCTATCAAAGTAACCGAAACAATCAATTGGAAATCTATAGTTGTGAACTTTATATTGATTTTATGCGCACATTCAAGTTGATTTCAGCCCCCGTGCTAGTTGGCGCGCTCACCGTTTCGGCGATGGGTTACGCCCCGAGCGTGGGAGCCACCACTATCAATCAGTCCACTACGAGCGTCGCCGCCCACGCGGTAAAGCCCAAGATCGTGAAGATCGCCTTCAAAGGCACCTACAGAGGGACGATCGCCATGCTCTGGTCCTCGACCGGCGTGAAGGCGACGGCCGTGACGGGAACGGGAACGGGAACGTATCTCGGGTCGAGCAAGCTCTCGGGAGCCGGTTCGGCGCCTGCGTCCAATACCTGCGACCCGCTCACCGGCACCGGCACGCTCGTCGGTGCGGGGAGCAAGCTCATCCTCAAGATCATCGCCCCGACGACGTCCCAGGCCTGTGCCGCGGGTCAGTCGGCACCGACCTCGGTGAGCGTCAAGGGCATCGCCAAGGTCATCAACGGGTTCGGCAAGTACAAGGGCGTCTCGGGGGTCTTGAAGTTCACCGGGTCGTTCTCCATCAAGTCAACCACCGCTGGATCCAGCGAGAGCGACGCGTTCACCGCCGCGCTGAATGGCGTGTTGAGCATCAAGAAGTAGTGATCCGACCAATCGATAGAGGAGGAAGAGGTATGAAGCGAGTAGTAGCAGTTGTAACCGCAGGGATGTTGTCCCTGAGCGGGGTGGCACTGGTAGGAGTCGGGGCGGCGTCGGCAGATACCACCACGACCACCACGGCGCCGCCGACGACGACCACAGTGGCGCCGACGACGACGACGACACTCGGTCCGCCGATCCAAGGCACCAATCCTGTGCCGGTCTACATGCAGGTAGACACCGTGACCGCCGGCGGCGGTTCGGGCCCGCTCAAGCCGGCGTACGGCTGCGCTCAGAGTAATGAGTTCCTGGTGGGTCAGGCGGTTGTCTTCCGGATGTCCGCGGTCAACGTCGCGGCGGGTGGTACACCACTCACGGCGACCAACACCAAGAGCGTGGTCATCACGATCCCTGGTGAGGCTCCACTGACAATGGACTACGGCAACCACGGGACGACTGCCTTCTGGAGCGCCGGCTGGCACACCACCGCTGCGACACCGCTTGGTGTCGTTCACTTCACCATCACGCTGACGACCAAGGCGATTCCCGCGGTCACGAAGATCGTGCGCGTCAAGCAGGGATCCAAGATCGTACGCAAGCGCGTCATCGTGAAGCCCGGCGTTCCGTCGAAGGTGTGGACGTACTCCCAGGCCGGAACACCCGCGTCATCGCAGCTCACTATGAATGCGGTGCCGGTCGCTTAAGTAAGCGAGTGGACACGGCGCCCTCGGACAAGTCCGAGGGCGCCGTGCGGCACCAACGACATTCACTTCGCTGGCCACGAAAGGCTACCCCCCCCGAAAGGAATCTCCATGAACCTGTCATCTCGCGCCGTGAGACGAGCCATTGTGCTCGCGGCCGTTGGTGCCCTCTTGCCGTTAGCTGTCGTTGCCACGAGTAGCGGTGCGGCTAGCACGACGACACCCACTGGCATGACGCTCCCCACCCCGGTCATCCCGGGCGCCCCCTCATTGCCCTTCACGGGTGTCACGGCGGCGCCCGCCACCCTCTCACCAACAATCGGTAATCTCACGGTCAGTCCAAACGTGGGGACCGAGGGACAACCCTTCACGATTTCGGGTAGTGGACTGCCCGCGAACACCAGCGTTGAGCTCACGTGGAGCACGGCGACCGCATCGTGGATCGCCGACGTCGAGCCCAACACGGTCAACTGGCTTGGTCGCACTTCGACCAACTTCAACGTGGTGTTGGCTAACGTCACCACGGACTCAAGTGGCAACTTCACCTTCGCCACGACGGTACCCGTCGATTTCGGTGGCATTCACGACATCTACGCAGTGGTCAACGGAGTCGAAGTCGACCACGGCGGCTATGAGATGTTCCGCACCGTAACGGTGTCGCCCAAGAGTGGCCCGATCGGCACGCCGATCCACATCACCTACACCGCACTCGGCTCGTCGCTCTACGGCAGCGGTGGCGTCGTGCTCTGGGACAACCGGTTTGTCGGCAACATGTCAGGAAACTGGACTCGCGGTACCGCGACGGTGACCATTCGCGCCACGGGTCCGATCGGTCAACACGTCGTGACGATCGAGGACGGCATGGGTGTGTCGTACCTCAACGTGGTCCAGTCACCGGTTCCCTACCTCAACGGTGGGTCAGCGATTTTCACGGTAACCCGTGGCAAGGTCGACCTCACGCCATCCATAACGTGGCCCGACAACATCACGCCGACGGTGAGTGAGCGCACGACCCTGCAGACCGCGGGCCTAGACCCGTCGAGCACCGCTGTCGCCACGCTCTCCCAGACCAGTGGACCAATCCTCACCAAGGTGACCGTCAAGGCGACGGGACTTTCGGGGTCTGGGACCGACCAGCTGGTGTGGTCGACGGTGATCGGGAGTCGCGTCAACTGTCCGACCAGTTCGTGCTGGAACTTCGAATCGGTACCTCTCGGGTCCGCGGCGATCACCAACGGCGCGCTGTCCGCGTCGGTGACGATTCCCGACGGTCTCGGCGGATGGCACGTGATTCAAGTGATGAATGGCTCCAAGGTCGAAGCGCAGGTCCCCTTCTACGTGAAGGAGAGCATCGTTCCGTTCTACAATTCGGCTGGCAAGTTGCTGAGCATGGGTGTGGCCACGGCGAATGACGCTGCGACGCCAGCGGCGATCGCTGCGGGGCAATCCGGCACCGGCACCTACACCTTCAAAGAAGGTCAGGAGTTCACCATCAGCCTGAAGGGCGTCGGCTGGACTCAGCTCGACAACACGTTGGCGGTCGACTACGACAACAGCTTCATTGGTTACGGTTGCGGCTTCAACTCCAACGGGTACATGGTCGTGCACCTTCGCGCGACCGGCGGTCCGGGTGTGCACCTGATCGACTTCTACCCGCTGCTGTACACCCAGCAGCCCTCGTTCGCGAACACCCAGGGTGGCATGTTGCCGATCCTGAGCTACCAGAACAACATTCCTGGTCTCGCCCTTGGCTACCAGGTGCCGTCCATGCACTTCGCGATAACCATCGTTAAATAAGTCGCAAGTTCCCAACTGCGAGTGCCAGTGCCTCGCCCCCCGTGCGCAGGGGGCGAGGCACTGACATGTCCGGGCGCGAGGCCCACCCGAACGCTAGACGAGGCAATGAGGTACATTCACGTCGTCTCGTTCGAGGGAGGGCGGGTGAATGCAACCGCCGTATTCGCAACCGCCGCTGTCGTCGTGGCCGTGGTGGCCCTTGACCTTCTCGCCGCGGTGCGCCGCCGGCGAGGACGGTCGATCGGCTGGCTCAACCGGTTCGTCGTCGTCGGTCACGTCGCGATAGGCGCCGTGATGGCGGTCAGCGTGGTGGGGCTCCTCGTCCTCGTGGTGCGCGCCATGGTCCACTCGCGCTAGTCACGGCGCCACAGCCGATCCCCGGCGAGTGCGAGCAGACCAGGTAACAAGAGTCCGCGAACGATCGTCGCGTCCACGAGTACCCCGAGCGCGAGTCCCGCGCCGAGTTCTTGGAGTCCCGCGACGTGCCCGACCACGAAGCCGGCGAGGGCGCCGACCATGATCACGGCCGCGCTAGTCACGACGCCGCCGGTGCTCGCGAGGCCCTCGACGATCGCCTCGGGGGTGGAACGGCCGAGGTCGTGGGCTTCGCGGATGCGCGCGAGGATGAAGACCTCGTAGTCCATGGACAGCCCGAAGAGCACGGCGAAGATGAAGACGGGCACCCAGCCCTCGATCTGGCCGACCCGGTAGGTGCCCACGAGGTCGGCCCCGAGCCCGAGGCGAAAGAGCCACACCAGCACGCCGTAGGCGACGGCCACCGAGACGAGGTCAAGGCCGATCGCGATCAGGGCGGCGAGCGTCGAGCCAAAGGCCCACGCGAGCGCGACGAGGACGAGCAGCAACGCTGCGAGCACCAGCCAGGGAAAGATCCCATAGATGGCGTGCAGGAAGTCGACACCCTGGGCGGGGGCGCCGCCGAC
>JAKAZI010000080.1 GCA_021809495.1 Actinomycetes bacterium
CGCCGACCGTGACCGCCTTGGGCAGTCCGACGAGGAGTCCGACCCCGGCGACGCCGGCGAATTCGGTCACGAGCGCGCCCGCGCACGCCACGAGCAGGGTCACCGCCGCGGCGTAGGCCCACGGCGCGCCGAAGTACTCGCGAATCAGGGCCCCGTGACCCTTACCCGTGGAGAGCCCAACGCGCACCGTGATCTCCTGGACGACGTAGAGGATTGGGATGAGCAAGAGCTCGGGGAGCACGAACCCGAATCGGTAGAGCGCCCCGGACTGGGCGGCGGTGATCACGCTGCCCGCGTCGGTGTCGGCGAGCATGACGAGCATGCCGGGACCGATCAGGGTGGCCACGATGACGAGCCAGCGGCGATGACGCGTCCGGCGCCGCGGCGCGCCACGATCGGCCACCACCGGTTTGGGGACGCCACCCATCGCTCGTCGCGTTACGACGTCACCCCCCACCGGTTGCAGGTGGCTATCAATCCGTGCAGATTGGCACAGCGACGTCGTGACGTCAAGTGTCTTCCGGCCCTAAATCGGCGCCAGCAGATCAGTCACGGCGAACGTGGCACGTCTGATCGTTCGCGCTGTGTCACGATGGCTCCCGTGAAGACGAGCTGGCAGACCAAGTGGCACCGACACCCGGGCGTACGCACCGGCGACCAACTGTCCCTCGGCGAGCGCGCAGCCGACAGGATGCGCAACGCGATGGGCTCGTGGCCGTTCGTCTTCGCCTTCTTCGCGGTGATGATCGCCTGGGCGGTGACCAATACCGTGCTGCTCCAGCGGATCCTGCACCACCGGGCCTTCGATCCCTACCCCTACATCCTGTTGAACCTGTTCTTGTCCATGATGGCGGGCGTCCAGGCGGCGGCGCTCTTGATCGCCGCCAAGCGGGCCGATGCAATCGCCTCGGAGGTCGCGATCCACACCGCGGACAACACTGACGACATCAAGCGGCTGCTCGCTGAAAATACCGAGCTCACCCAGGAAGTGAAGCACAACACGGACCTGCTCGACGAGTTGCACGCGCACGTCACCGCCATCGGCGAACGGCTCGGGGTCGCCGGAGGCGACGTCAGTGTTCGCGCGGAAACGCCTCCGGCGATCTGACCGTTACTCTTCGGCTGATCCGGCGTCGAAGTGCGGGTTCTCGATGAACCCGACGTACGAGCCGTCCGGGGTGATGACCGCCCCGACGATGATGCCCTCGCCAACATCGTTGGCGTCCTCTTCGAGACTGGCGCCCTCTTCGAGCGCCTGATCGATCGCGGCGCGAACGTCCTCCACCCCCCAATAGGCGTGGGCGTCGCCGCCCTCGTCGCTCGGAATCAGGCCGAGTTCGTAGCCGGCGACCTCGAAACCGACGTAGAACTCTTCGTTGAAGTACGGCTCGAAGCCGAGGAAGTTCGTCCACCACGCCGTCGACGCGACGATGTCCTCAGTGGGGTAGATAACCGTGCGGAGTCCAAGGAGCGATGCCATGGCCGAATGGTAGCGGGTCTCGTCGCATCGCTGACGTTCTCCACACCGCAAGTCGGTCGCTCCGACCATCCGCCAGCCAGACACGCGACGTAGTCCGGTTCACCCGGTCGCGCTGCGACCCTCGGTTTCGGCCCGTGCCGGACCACCCCGGTTTTCTCGCGACGCCACCGTGACACTAGGAGTACGTTGATTCGAAGAGACTCGACGAATCGAGGTGCCATGGCCACACGCCACCCCAAGGCCCGTACCGTCGCCCTACTCGGGCGAAGCGGCGTGGGAAAGACCACGTTGCTCGAAGCGATGCTCGTTTCCGCCGGCGCTCTGGTTCGTCCCGGACGCGTCGAAGAGGGAACGACGGTCTGTGGGATCGACCCCGAGGAGCGACGACACCAGACCTCACTCGCAATCGCGATGGCTCCAGTGTGGATCGGCGACGACAAACTAACGATGCTCGACACCCCCGGACTCGTGGACTTCTACGGCGAGGTCGAACAGGCACTAGAAGTCGCCGACGTGGCGGTCCTCGTCGTCACCGCCGTCGACACCGTCCAGAACGACACGATGGTCCTGTGGCGCCTCGCGCGCGAGGCGGGCGTGCCCGTCGTCATCTTCGTGAACGCCCTCGACGCGGAGCGCGCGAACTTCGACACCACGCTCAGCGCGCTCGAACACCTGGTTGGTCCGTCCTTGGCCCCGGTGGAACTACCGATCGGCGTCGGCGCCGAGTTCGCGGGAGTGGTGGACCTGCTCACCAACGAGGCACTGCGCTACAGCGACGCCAAGGCGACTCGCGGTCCGGTGCCCGACGGGCTCGCCGACCTCGAGCAGCGCGTGCGCGCGAGTCTCCTCGAGGCGATCGTCGTGGGCGACGACCGTCTCACCGAGCAGTACCTCGAAGGCGACGAACCCAACCTCGACGAACTCGAGACGACGCTCGGTCACCTCATGGCCGAGGGCCGTATCGTGCCCGTCGTCCTCGGATCCGCGGTGCGCGGCATCGGCGTCGACCGCCTCACCACGTTGCTCGACGAGATCGCCGAGAGTCGACCGATCCCCGCGCTCGAGGCTGGTGCGCCGGTGACGCTCGTGCGCGACCCCGACGCCGACGTGGTGCTGCGCGCCTTCAAGGTGATCGTCGACCCCTACGTCGGGCGGATCGTCGTGTTCGAAGTCGTCTCCGGATCCCTTCGTGGTGACGTGGTACTCACCAACACCCGCACACAGACCGAGGAGCGGATCCACGGCATGGGCTACCTCGTCGGCTCCAAGATGACCCCGACGGAGGTCGCCGTGACCGGCGACGTCGTCGCGGTCGCCAAACTCAACCACGTCCTCGTCGGTGACATCCTCGCCAAGCGCGGTCGCAACCTCCACCCCGCACCCGCGTCCGCGCACACCCCCGCGATGTCCGTCGCGATCATCGGGGCGGCGAGCGACGACGAGAAGATCGCCACGGCGCTGCACCGCCTGACCGAGGAGGACGCGGCGCTTCACGTTCGCCACGACCCGATCTCGCGCCACCTGGTCATCGACGTGATGGGTGAGATGCACCTCCAGGTCACGCTCGAGCGCCTGCGCCGCCGCTTCAACCTCGAGCTCACGACGACACCGCCGCCCGTTCCCCTGTACGAGACGATCCTCGCCCCGGCCACGGTCGAGGGACGACTCAAGAAGCAGACCGGCGGGCACGGCCAGTACGCCGTGGTGAACGTCACGATCGAGCCCCTCGACCCGATGACGACCTTCGAGTTCGTCGACGCCGTCGTCGGTGGTTCCGTGCCTCGCCAGTACATCGGCGCGGTGCGAAACGGCATCGAACGCGCAATGGCCCACGGCGGTCCGAACGGCCAGCCGGTAGTGGGCGTGCGCGCCACCCTGTTCGACGGCAAGGCCCACAGCGTCGACTCGTCTGAGGCCGCCTTCGAGACGGCGGGATCCCTGGCGCTGCGCGCCGCCCTCGAGCAGGCCGGCTGCGCGCTGCTCGAGCGAATCATGGAGGTCACCGCGACCGTGCCCGCCGAGTACCTCGGCGACGTCCTCACCGACCTGTCGAGCCGTCGCGGGCGCGTCATCGGCACCGACCAGTCCGACGATGGCGACGTCGTCATCGTCGCTCACGTCCCCGAGGCCGAGTTGATCCGCTACGGCCTCGACCTTCGACGACTCACCGGCGGACGTGGACGGGTCGTCATCGAAGCCCACCACCTAACCGAGGCACCGAAAACGGTCAGCGCGAAGTAGCACGATCAGCCCACCGCGTAGGTCTCTACCCGATGCCCTCGCGAATTGGACGGTACACTCCGCCATAGCGGCACCGTCCGGTTCCAGCCGCGTAGGAGGCCACATGGTCACGGGTATCGTTCTCGCCATCATCGCCGCGATCATCGTCTTGCTCGTGATCGCGACCATCATCAAGTCGGTGCGGATCGTCCAACAGGGCTACGAGGGCGTGGTGACGCGCTTCGGGGAGTTCAAGGACATCAAGAACCCCGGACTCACCTTCATCTTCCCCTTCATCGAGCAGATGCGCATCGTCGACGTTCGCGAGACCCCGCGCACCGGGGACCGCCAGCAGGTGATCACGCGCGACAACGTCGCGGTCATCGTGAACGCCACGATCTTCAGTCAGGTGGTGGACGTGCGCCTCGCGCTGTTCACCAACTCGGACTACCTCGTGAGCGTCGACAACCTCGCGCGCACCTCGGTGCGCGCGGTCTTTGGCAGCATCACGCTCGATGAGGCCTTCTCCCAGCGCGAACGTATCGGCACCCTGCTCCAGACCCAGATGGAAGAGGCGACCGACAAGTGGGGCGTGCGCATCAACCGCGTCGAGGTCCTCGAGATCACCCCGCCCGAGCAGATCCTCCAGGCGATGGCCCTACAGAAGCAGGCGGACCAGGAGAAGCGCGCCCGGATCCTCGAGTCCGAGGGTCAACAGCAGTCCGCCGTCAACGTCGCCGACGGCCAGCGCCAGGCGGCGATCAAAGAGGCCGAAGGCGCCCAGCAGTCGGCGATCCTACGCGCGGAGGGTCAACGCCAGGCGCTCATCCTCGAAGCCGAGGGCCGAGCCCAGGCCATCACGTCGGTCTACGCCGCGATCGCCCAACAGAACCCGAGCCCATCGCTCATCGCGATCCTCCAACTCGACACCCTGGCGAAGTTCGCCGCGAGCGAGAACACCAAGCTCATCATCCCCGCCGAGAGCGCCGCGCTGCTCGGCGCCGCGCAGGCCATCAAGAGCGTGATGAGTAACGTACCCGGCGCCACGGCGACGCCCAGTATCTAGGACCTAGTCGCTTTCAACCGGTTCGACCCACAGGGTCGTGCCGTACGCCTTGGTGACGATCACCTGGACACCGCTCGCGATCGGGGTGGCGTGTTCGGTGACCGCTCGCCACGACTCGCCCTTGATCTTCACGCGGCCCGGGTGACCCTCATCGCCCACGGCAACCTCGACGAACCCCGTCAGGTTCGCGAGACTGCTCGGCGCGGGAACCGTCAAGTCCACCACGTCGGCGCGGGCGAAGCGCCGCATGATGCTCGGGCGTAGCGTGAACAGCGTGGCCGCGGTCACGACGACGAACACGACGGCCTCGACCGCGAAGGGTACCCC
>JAKAZI010000001.1 GCA_021809495.1 Actinomycetes bacterium
TCGTGGTTGGTTAACTGATCTTCAAGAGGTCGACGACGAACACGAGGGTGTCGTTCGCCGCGATGCCGCCACCGCGCGCGACCGAGCCGTAGCCGAGTGACGGCGGCAGGATGAGCTCACGACGTCCACCGACGCGCATGCCCACCATTCCCTTGTCCCAGCCGGTGATGACCTGGCCGGCGCCGAGGGTGAAGGTGAAGAGCTGGGCCGTCCAGGACGACTGGATGACCTTGCGCGTCGAGTACGTGGCGAGGACGTACTGCACCGTCAACTTCTGGCCGATCTTCGCCGCGGGACCGGTACCGGTGATGAGGTCGCTCATCTCGGGCGTGGTGGGTGGCGCGCCGGCGGGCACGATGACCGTCGGCGCCTTGCCGAAGGTGCCCGCGGGCGAGGGGCTGGCGACGGGAGCGAAGTGCACCGCGGCCGTGCTGGTCGTGGTGGTCGGCGCCGTGGTGGTGGACCCCACGCTGGTGGTGGTGGTCGCGGCGGCGGAGGTGCTCGGCGTGGACTTGCCGCGGAACAGCAACGCCGCCGAGACGACGATCGCGACCGCGACGACGACGACGATCGACGTGCGTTGGATGGTCTTACGCCGCTTCGCGGCGCGTTGTTGGGCCTCAATCTTTTGGCGACGGGCCGCCTTCTGTCGCTCTCGCTTCGCAGTTGCCATGGGTGCGACTTTACTTGGCCCACGAACGGTCGTCGGTCGGTCAACTATCGTTGATGCATGGCACTGGTAGTTCAGAAGTACGGCGGCACGTCGGTCGGTGACGCCGAGCGCATCCGCGCCGTCGCTGATCACGTGGCGCGGACCCGTGCCGCGGGCCACGACGTCGTAGTCGTCGTCTCGGCGATGGGTAAGTTCACCGACGACCTGATCCGCCTGGCCGACGACGTCTCACCGACTCGGCCGCCGCGCGAGTTGGACATGCTGCTCACCGCCGGCGAGCGGATCTCGATGGCCCTGGTTTCGATGGCGCTGGCGGCCTGCGGCGTCGATTCGGCCTCCTTCACCGGTTCCCAGGCCGGGATCATCACCGACAGCGACCACACCAAGGCCAAGATCCTCGAGATGCGCCCCGATCGGATCCGCGAGGCGCTCGACGCCGGTCTGGTTCCCGTGGTCGCCGGCTTCCAGGGGGTGTCCACGGATCGCGACATCACGACCCTCGGCCGGGGCGGTTCGGACGTGACCGCGGTCGCGCTCGCGGCGGCGCTGAAGGCCGACGTCTGCGAGATCTACACCGACGTGACCGGCGTCTTCTCCGCCGACCCGCGGGTCGTCTCGTGCGCCCGGCGGCTGGCCAAGGTCTCCTTTGACGAGATGCTCGAGATGGCCGCGACCGGCGGCCGCGTTCTGATGCTGCGCTCGGTCGAGTTCGCCCGTCGGCATCAGGTGCCGTTGCACGTTCGTTCGAGTTTCACCTGGGAGCCAGGTACCTGGATCGTGGAGGAGGACCCCACCATGGAAGAAGCAGTCGTCTCGGCCGTGACCGACGACACCTCGGAGGCCAAGATCACCGTGGGTGGAGTCCCCGACCGACCCGGTATCGCGGCCCACCTGTTCCGCGCGCTCGCCGATCGCTCGATCAACGTCGACATGATCGTCCAGAACACCGGCGCGAACGGACTCACCGACATCTCCTTCACCGTGGCGATGACCGACCTTGACGCCGCGCGCGACGCCTGCACGGCCGTGAAGGACGAGATCGGCGCCGCCGAGGTCACGACCGACGACAAGATCGGACGCGTCACCATCGTGGGCGCCGGGATGAAGTCCAGCCCCGGCATCACGGCCCTGATGTTCGAGACGCTCTCGGCCAACGGGATCAACATCGAGATGATCTCGACGAGTTCGATCCGCATCTCGTGCGTCGTGCGCGCCGACCGGGTGGCCGAGGCCGTTCGGCACCTGCACACCGCGTTCGGTCTCGACGCCGTTTAGACTTTCGCCATGCGAATTGCGATTGTTGGCGCCACTGGACAGGTCGGGACGGTCATGCGCGCCGTCCTGCGCGAGCGAAACTTCCCCGTCGACGAGATCCGCTTCTTCGGCTCGTCGCGTTCGGCCGGGACCACCCTGGACTGGAACGGCACGGCGGTGGTCGTCGAAGACGCGGCCACGGCGGACTTCACCGGCATCGACGTCGCGTTGATGTCCTCGGGGGCGACCGCCTCGCGGGTCCTCGCCCCGCGCATCGCCGAGGCCGGGGCCATCGTCATCGACAACTCCTCGGCCTGGCGGATGGACCCCGACGTCCCCCTCGTCGTGCCCGAGGTGAACGCCCACGCCCTGGCTTCGATCCCCAAGGGCATCGTGGCCAACCCCAACTGCACGACGATGGCGGCGATGCCGGTCTTGAAGCCGCTGCACGCCGCCGCCGGACTGGCCTCGATGGTCGTGGCCACGTACCAAGCGGTGAGCGGCGCGGGCCGCGAGGGCGTCGACGAACTCTTCGACGAACTCGAGTCCACGCGCGAACGCGACGTTCGCGTGCTCACCTTCGATGGTTCGGCCCTGCCGCTCGGGGCCGGGGTCAAGTTCCCGGTGACCATCGCCCACAACGTCGTGCCCATGGCCGGTTCGTACGTGAACGACGGTTCGGGCGAGACCGGCGAGGAGCAGAAGCTGCGCGACGAGAGCCGCAAGATCCTCGAGATCCCCGGCCTGCTCGTGGACGCGACGTGCGTGCGCGTCCCGGTCTTCACCGGACACTCGCTGTCGATCACCGCGAGTTTCGAACGACCGATCACGCCCGCCGAGGCGATCGCGCTGCTCGAGGGCGCACCGGGCGTCGTGCTGGAAGACGTGCCCACGCCGCGCCTCGTCGCCGGGCGCGATCCGAGTTACGTCGGGCGCATCCGTCGCGCCGAGACCGTGGCGAACGGCCTGTCGTTCTTCGTGGCGGGGGACAACCTGCGCAAGGGGGCGGCCCTGAACGCGGTCCAGATCGCCGAGGCCTGGGCGGCGGCCTCGGTCTGATCAGTCGGCGCCGTCTCGTCCGACCTGGCGCCGCGCGAGGTTGACGCAGTGGTCGCCGAAGCGTTCGTAGAACCGAGCGAGCAGCGAGACCTCCACCGCGACGGGCAGCGCCATCGAGCCCGACACCAGTTCAGCGGTCAGGGCCACGTGCAGCTCGTCGAGTTCGTCGTCGATGTCCTCGATGGCGCCGGTGGCTTCGAGCTTGCCGTCGATCACGACGTCGGTCGCCTCACGCCAGATCGTGGAGGCGACCTCGCCCATGCGCTCGATCAGTCCGCGGCTGCGCGGGGACATCTCGGTGCCGAGCCCGCGCGCGGCGCGCCGGGCGATGTGCTCGGCGAGGTCGCCGTTGCGCTCGACCTCGGGTAGCACCCGAAGCAGGGTCAAGAGGGTGCGGCGCGTCTCGACGGACAAGGCGTCGCTCTCGAGCAACTGCGCTTCGACGGTGGCGACGATCTCGTTGACCAGGGTGTCGATCGCGTCGTCCTGCTCGACGACCCGCTTGGCCAGCTCCCGGTCGCCGGCGAGCAGGGAGTGGGTCGCCTCGGCCATCGCCTCGCCGACCATGGCGAACACCCGCACGACCGACTGGTGCATCACCGGGGTCACCGACGTCGGCACGATCGGGGCCGGTGATCGGTGCGAGATGCCAAAACGTCGATTCATCGGTCCAGGCTACCGCCGTGTCACGGCCTTTCCCTATGGTTGGAACGAGGAGGCGTCATGGTCGCGATCAGTGCGGTGGTCGGGTTGTTGGTGGGGGTGCTCGTCACCGCGGGGTGGTCCGCGCGTCGGATCCAAGCGGTGCGCGACGAGCTGGCGGCGTCTCGCGCGGCGGTGGCCGTGCGCGAGAGTGAGATCGCGAACGCTCGAGAGGTCGCCGAGCGCGAGCGGCTGGACCACGAGCGCGCCATGACCGACGCCGAGTCCCAGTTCGAGAGTCTGTCGCGGCGCGTGCTCGCCCAGACGGTCGAGGCGTTCAATCAGACCCAGACCGAGGTCCAGCGAGAACGCGACGCCCGACTCGACACCACCCTGCAGCCGCTGCGCGACGCCCTCGACGCGTATCAGCGCAACCTCACGACCTTTGACAAGGAGCACGTCGGCGCGCTGGCCTCGGTGCGCCAGAGCGCGAACGAACTGCTCGAGGCCCAACGGCGCACCCAGGCCGAGACCCAGCGCCTCAATCAGTTGCTCGGACGCTCGAGCCAGCGCGGACACTGGGGCGAGGTCCAGCTGGCCAACGTCCTGCGGGCCTCGGGGCTCGTCGAGGGTCTCGACTTCGAGTTGCAGGTCTCGGCGGTCTCGGACGCGGGTCGCCTGCGACGGCCCGACTGCGTGGTGACCCTGCCCAACGGGCGGGTGGCGATCGACGCGAAGTTCCCCTTCGACCGCTTCGAGGAGGCGGTGTCGGCCGAGCCGGAGGCGCGCGACGCCCTCTACCGCGAGCACGCCCAGGCGCTGCGCGGCCACGTGAAGACCCTGCGCGAGAAGTCCTACTGGGAAGTGGTGGCTCCGTCACCCGAGTTCGTCGTCTGCTTCGTGCCGAGCGACGCCGCGGTGACGGCCGCCTTCAGCGTGGACGTCGAACTGCACGCGTACGCGACGCGCGAGCGCGTGCTGATCGCCGGTCCGACGAATCTGCTCGCTCTGCTCTGGTCGGTGCAGATGGTGTTGCGCCAGCACGAGGTGGCGGTCAACGCCGAAGAGATCCTGCGCGTCGCCGAGACCGTCTACGACCGGATCCGCGTGGTCGCTGGACCCATCGAGTCGGTCGGCAAGGCCCTCAACGACGCGACCAAGGCCTACAACAAGATGATCTCGTCGGTCGAGAGCCGCCTGATCCCCGCCGCGCGCACGATGCGCCGGCTGCGCGTGGCCTCGGCCGCGAAGCCGGTGCCCGACCTGGCCGAGGTGACGACCCTGGCCGCGGGGCTCGATCCCCAGCGCTGGGGGATCGACCCGTCCCCGGTACCGGAACTGTCGGACCTCGAGGTGCTCGAGCTCGAGTCCGACGAACTCGGCGCCGAGGAGTTCGAGGTGGTCGAGGACGTGCAGGACCCAGAGACCTGAGCGGTTGTGTTGCGCGATCCAGTGAGTAAGTTGGAGCGTCGTGGCCCGTACTCGCGCGCAGCGCCGTCGCTACCAGGTGCTGGTGGGGTTCGCCCTCGTAGCCACCGTGCTGGTACTCGTCTTCGCGAACGACGTCGCCCAGTCCGGGCGCGAGTCACGCTCGCCCCGGCGCAGTGAGAACCGGACCTTCGGCGCGCTGGCCAATCGACTCATCACCGAGGAGAACACCGCCGAGGCCCGACTCGCCTACCTCTTCGGCCACGGCGAGACCCTGAGCCGCTCGGTGCTGCTCGCCCGGCTCAGCCAGATCGCCCAGCAGTTGCCGGGCTGGGCGAACGACGCGCGACTGCTGCGTCGCCCGAGGATCGCCCACGGACTCAACTCGACGATCGCCGACCTCATGGCGCAGCGGGTGAACGACGACGCGACGATCATCGACACGCTCGCCCAGGCCCTGCACCTGCCCTGGACGCCGGTAGCGACCGTGCCCGAGTCCTGGGTGAGCGCCCAGCAGTCGCTCGCCCAGACCGGAGCCACCTGGTCGGTGGCGCGCTGGGGCCTCGTCCACGAACCGGGCCTGGTGCACCTGGACGCGCTGAGCGGTGCGCTCGCCACGGTGCCGCTGCGAGCCGCCGTCTCGGCACTCGCCTCGTCGCCCTCACTCGTACTCACGCGGGGTATCGGTATCACCGCGGTCGCGGTGACGCCCGCCCCGCTGCCCGCCCCGGCCGGACAGCTCGTGCTGGCGCCGGTCACGCTGGTGCACCTCGCGGTGACGGTCTCGAACGCGGCGGTCGCCACCCAGCCGGTGAGCGTCACGGTGAGCGTGACCCCGATCGGCCGACTCGGCACGGCCCAGCGCCAGGTGATGTCGGTAACCCTCGGCTCGCTCGACTCCTACGGGTTCGTCTTCCACGACCTCGCGACCGTACCGAGCGAGCGTTTCACCTTGCGCATCGTCGCGAGCGGCGCGCCCAGTCGCCGGGGGTGGTCAACGACGCGGACCTACCTGGTGACGATGGCGCCGTCGGGCGCCGGGTGATGATTTGACTTCGCCGACGTTGACCTAATGTGAGCAAGGGCCATTAAGGAAGTGAGGAACCGTGACCGAGTCAATTACTGTGACCGACAATCGGACGGGTGAAGTTCACGAGATCCCGATCAACAATGGCGGCATCGCCGCGAAGGAATTTCAAAAGGCGGTGCCGGGCGTCTGGTTCTTCGACCCGGGTTTCATGGCCACCGCGGCCGCCGAGTCGGCGATCACGTACCTCGACGGCGACGCGGGCATCCTGCGCTACCGCGGCTACCCGATCGAACAGCTCGCCGAGAAGTCGACGTACCTCGAGGTCGCCTACCTGCTCAACTACGGCGAACTGCCCACCGCCGAGCAGTTCGACGTGTGGAAGCGCGAGGTCACGTACCACACCTTCATCCACGAGAACGTGCGCAAGCGGTTCCTCGAGGGCTTCAACTACGACGCGCACCCGATGGGCATGCTGGTCTCGGCGGTCGCGGCCCTGTCGACCTACTACAAGGACGCCAAGGTGCTCTCGGACCCCGAGGTCCTGCACAAGCAGGTGGTGCGTCTCATCGCCAAGATGCCGACGCTCGCGGCCGCGGCGCACCGGTTCTCGGTGGGGATGCCCTTCGTCTACCCCGACAACGGCCTCGACTACACCCAGAACTTCCTCTCGATGATGTGGAAGGTCGCCGAGCCCCGCTACGAGGCGAACCCGATCCTGGCGCACGCGCTCGACGTGCTGTTCATCCTGCACGCGGACCACGAACAGAACTGCGGCACGACGTCGATGCGCACCGTCGGCTCGTCCCACGGCGACCCCTACGTCGCCACCGCGGCGGCCACCGCGGCCCTCTACGGCCCGCGCCACGGCGGGGCCAACGAGGCCGTCTTGAAGATGCTCGCGAAGATCGGCAGCTACGAGAACATCCCGGCGTACATCGAATCGGTGAAGCAGGGTCAGGTGATGCTCGAGGGCTTCGGCCACCGCGTCTACAAGAACTACGACCCGCGGGCCAAGATCATCAAGGAGACCGCCGACTCGGTCTTCTCGGTCACGGGCAAGAACCCGTTGCTCGACATCGCGCTCAAGCTCGAGGAGATCGCGCTGAAGGACGACTACTTCATCTCGCGTCGCCTCTACCCGAACGTCGACTTCTACTCGGGTCTGATCTACCAGGCGATGGGCTTCCCGATGGAGATGTTCACGGTGCTGTTCGCGATCCCGCGCACGTCGGGCTGGCTCGCGCACTTCCAGGAGCTGCTCGACCAGGACCTCAAGATCACCCGGCCGCGCCAGCTCTACATCGGGTCCGACGTGCGTGACTACGTGCCGATGACCCAGCGCCCGTAGGGCTAGCGCGAGGCGTTGATCGCCTCGGTGAGTTGGGCCGCGTGGTCGTGCGGGTGGCGCGTGTAGACGTCGAGCCACCGGTCGAGGGTGTAGCGCCCGACCTCGCTGTGCTCGCCGTAGCGCTCGAGGTCGCTCGGGGCGATGCGTCCCAGGACGTCGAGCGAGGCGTGGCGCACCGCGCGAAAGACCGCCACGGAGTTCTCGATCGCCAGGTCCCGGTACCCCAGGGTGGCGCACTCGGCCCACGCGGCTTCGTCGTAGCCCTGGATGATCGAGCCGACCGGCTCGGCCAAGAGTCGGCGCAGTCGGGCGTAGGACTGGGCCTCGCTGTCGGCGACGTGGTGGATCACCTGGCGGGCGCTCCAGCCGTCGGGGACGTGACGGTCGAGGTTCTCGGGCGTGACCGGCGCGAGCGCCGCGAGGAAGTGGTCGGTGCCGGCCGCGTAGTCGGCGATTCGTTCGGTGAGTCCCATGTTCAGCCTTTCGTCGTGGTCGGATCGATGACCCGGGTGAGTCCTTCTTGCACCATCGACACCACCAACTGGCCCGCCTGGTTGAACAGGAAGCCGCGGGCGAGCCCTCGTCCGCCGTGGGCGATGGGGGAGTCGGTGTCGTAGAGGAGCCACTGGTCGGCCTTCAGGTCGCGGTGGAACCACATGCAGTGATCGAGACTCGCGCCCATGAAGGTGCCGTCGTCCCAGCGCACGGCGTGCGGGGCCAGGATGGCGTCGAACAGGCTCATGTCACTCGCGTAGGTCACCACGCAGGCGTGCAGAAGCGGGTCGTCGGGCAGGGCGCCGTCGGCCTTGATCCAGAGGCGCTGGCGCGGTTCACGGTTGCGATGGGGGCTCCACGGCAGTTCGCCGATGAAGCGCTGGTCGATGGGGTGGTTGCGCTTGAACCACTCGTCGATGTCGCCGAACTCGTTCTGCACGCGCACCGACAGCCGCTCGATGGTCTCGGGTCCGGGGACCTCGGGCATCGGGAACTGGTGCTCGAGACTGACCTCGTCGGTGTGGAAGCTCGCCTGCATGTTGTAGATCGCCCGGCCGTGTTGGATCGCCACGACCCGTCGGGTCGTGAAGCTTCGTCCGTCTCGGATGCGGTCGACCTCGTAGAGGATCGGCGTGCTCGGGTCACCGGGCCGCAGGAAGTAGGAGTGCAGCGAGTGCACCCGGCCGCGCTCGACGGTGCGCCCCGCCGCCATCAGCGCCTGGGCCGCGACCTGACCGCCGAAGGTCCGCTGGCGCTCCTCCTTGGGGTGCTGGCCCCGGTAGGTGTTGACCTCGATGGTCTCGAGGTCGAGCAGCGTGAGTAGAAAGTCGAGCGCTTCGGACATGCTCCATTGTGGCACCGCCGCTGCGATACCCGGGCGGGCGCCGCCGGGTAGGCTGGTCCAGATGATTGAACGGTTACGCGCCCTGTGGGCGTGGTCCAAGACCCACGAGGGTCGCAAGATCATCCGTTTCACGTCAGTCTCGGTCGTCTCGACCGTGGTGTCCTTCACGTCCATCTCGGTGCTCTACGGGTTCCACATCGTCAAGGGCGTCATCTACGCGACGGTCTACGGGAACCTCATCGCCACCCTGCCGTCGTACTACCTGAACCGCAACTGGACCTGGGGCAAGCGCGGCCGCAGCCACTTCCGCACCGAGATCGTGCCCTTCTGGGCGATGTCGTTCCTCGGGATCGGGGTCTCGATGCTGGGCGCGAGCTGGGCCAAGGACATGGTCAAGGACCACCACTGGGCCCACATTGTCAACACCGCCCTCGTGTCGTCGACCAACCTCGTGAGCTTCGGCCTGTTCTGGGTCTTGAAGATGATGGTCTTTAACCGCATCTTCCACGACCACACGCTCGAGGAGATGGACGAGCACCTCAGCGTCGAAGAGGCCCGCCGCTAGTCGCGAAAGTTGGTGAACTGCAGGGGGACCGTGAGGTCGGCCTCCTTCAGGTGCGCGATCGCCGTCTGGAGGTCGTCGCGCTGTTTGCCCGTGACGCGGACCTGATCGCCCTGGATCGAGGAGCTGAGGCTCTTGACGCCCATCTCCTTGACGAGCTTGTTGATCTGCTTGCCGACTTCCTGGGAGATCCCCGCGCGCAGCGAGACCTTCTGACGGGCCGACCCGTGGCTCGCCTCGTCGACCTTGCCCGGGTCCAGTGACTTGAGCGAGACGCTTCGCTTGACCAACTTCTCTTCGAGCAGCGAGTACAACGCGCGCAGCCGGTCCTCGGTACTCGCGCTGAGCGAGAGCTCCTTTTCGGAGAACTCGATGAGCGCGTTGGTGTTCTTGAAGTCAAAGCGGGTGGTGGCTTCGCGGTTGGCCTGGTCGACCGCGTTGCGCACCTCTTGCAGGTCGATCTCGGAGACGACGTCGAAACTCGGCATGACCCCATGGTAGAAGACGGACAGGGCCGAGGCGACGGTGGGGTCGGCGGTCTTGTAGGATGCTCGACGGGTCGGTGCCCGAGCGGCCAATGGGATCTGGCTGTAAACCAGACGGCTTTGCCTACGGGGGTTCAAATCCCTCCCGGCCCACCATGGCCGACCCCGCCACTGGCGGGGTCGGCCGTCAGTGTTCTTCCGCCAAAGCGCGCGAGTCGTCGAGAGGAGTGGTGTGCATCGAGTCCGGGCGTTGACCGCGCGAATCCGCCACCACTACGAGCGCGTCGCGAACTCTTTCGAAACGGGCGTCCAGGTGCTCGAGCGGCGCTACACCCCGCTCGGTCGCTTCACGCCCGGCCCGTTCGAGGGCTGGTCGTTCCTCTGGCAGCCGGCCCTGCTCGGCCTGCTCGCCATGAGCCTGATCCTCGCGGGCGGCACGTTCACGAATTCGCCCTTCAAGTTCAACATGGCCGGCACGTGGTTCTTCGGCGAGCCGTCGCTCAACGCCACGGGTACGCCCAGTGAGACCAAGTCCCTGGTCGCGATCGTGCTCGTCTACGGGGGGCTGCTGCTGTTGATGCGGGTGTGGCTGCGACTAGCCGAGGTGATGAAGATCCACCCCGGCTCGCCGACCCGGCGCCTGTGGATCATGCTGATCCTCTGGAGCCTGCCCATGATCATCGCCCCGCCGATGTTCTCGCGCGACGTCTTCAGCTACGCGGCCCAGGGTGAGATGACCAGTCACCACCTCAGTCCCTACGTGCTCGGGCCCTTCTCGCTCGGCTCGAGTCCCTACGTCAACCCCGTGGACCCGCTCTGGGGCAACGCCCCCGCCCCCTACGGCCCGCTCTTCTTGTTCCTCGACGGCAGCATCGCCCGCCTGAGCGGCCACCACCAGCTCGCGACCGTCGTCGGGCTGCGCCTGCTCGAGGTCATCGCCGTCGCGCTGATCGGACTCGGCCTGATCATGCTGGCGCGCGCGCTCGGACGCGACCCCGGCGAGGCGTTCGTTCTGGGCGCGATGAACCCCCTGGTCCTGTTGACGCTGATCGGCGGCGCCCACAACGACGCGATCATGACGGCCCTGCTCGTCATCGGCATCGCCTTCGCCGTGCGACGACAACCGTGGCTGGCGCTGTTGTTCTGCTCGGCCGCCACCGCGATCAAGGCGCCGGCGGCCCTCGGGCTCGCCTACGTCGCCTGGACCTGGCTCGGGTCCTCGGCGAGCATCAAGGCGCGCCTCGTGCCCATCGCCAAGGCGACCCTCGTCGCGGCGGCGACCCTCGGGTTCTCCTCGTGGATCGCCGGGTTCGGCTTCGGGTGGGTCCAGAACCTTCTCTCCAACGGCACCGTGCGATCGTGGGCCGCCCCGGCGACGGCCCTCGGGATGGCGCTCGGCAACACCCTGCACGCGCTGGGCCTGCACGCCGTCTCGACCACGTCAGTGCTCTCGGGGACCCGGTTCATCGGGCTCGCCGTCGCGGGGGCCTTCGCCATCTGGCTGCTCTGGCACGGCGAGCGGCGCGGGTGGGTCCGCTCCCTCGGGGTGTCGCTCGTGCTCGTGGTCGAGCTCGGCCCGGTCGTCCAGCCGTGGTACCTCGCCTGGGGACTGGTGCTGCTCGCCGCCAGCTATCGGGGCCGCGAGCACTTCTGGCTGCTCGCGCTCACGATCACCGGACCGTTCATCGGACTACCCGGCGGCCGCCAGCTGCTCACGGGGCTCGTCCACGCGAATCCCCTGCTCATCGCGGTCGCGGTGGCCATACTCGGGGGCGTGCTCGTCGCGCCGATGGGGCGCTGGACCCAGTGGTCCTGGCCCGAGGAACGCGCCCTCGTCAGTTAGGGCCGATCGGGCATCACGTACTGGTACTCGACGACGTCGAGCCACGTCCCGTGCTTGCGGCCGACTTCGATCTCGGTTCCGACCAGGGTGAAGCCACACTTCTCGTGGAGCCGGATCGACCCGTCGTTCTCCCCGACGATCCGCGCGATCAGCGAGTGAAAGCCCGACTCCTGGGCGACGGCGATCAGCTCGCGCAACAGCAGTTCGCCCACGCCGCGCCCGCGGGCCCCGCGGTGGACGTAGACCGAGTTCTCGACCGTCGTGAGGTAGGCCGGACGCTCGCGAAAGGGCGAGACCAGGGCGAAACCGATGATCCGGTCCCCACCGGCGCCCGTTTCGCCGACTTCGTCGTCCTCGTTCACCGCCACGAGACAGGGGTGGGTCGCGCGGTGCCGGCGGATCCAGGCGACCTGCTCGTCGTAGGTTCGCGCGACGAGGTCGAAGGTCACCGTCGTCTCGACGACCTCGGGGTTGTAGATGTTCATCAGGGCCGCGGCGTCGCTCTCGTCGACCAGGCGGATGCGCATGCACCAAGGGTAGTGCGGCCCGGGTGGAAAGCGAGGGCCCCGGGGCACTACAATTCCCCTTCGCGTCGTTTACGGCGTGTCGCCCTCTTAGCTCAGTGGTAGAGCACTTCCATGGTAAGGAAGGGGTCGTCGGTTCAATCCCGACAGAGGGCTCGCCAGGCGGCGTAGCTCAGGTGGTTAGAGCACACGGCTCATAATCGTGGTGTCGCGGGTTCGACTCCCGCCGCCGCTACCAGGCACGGTTACCGGCAGTACCAGTAGGAAAGCGAGAAGACGATGGCGAAGAACGAGAAGCGAGTGCAGGTGACCCTCGCCTGCGAGGACTGCAAACGGCGGAACTACATCACGATGAAGAACAAGGTGAACGACCGCGAACGCATCGAGATGAAGAAGTACTGCCGGTTCGAGCGGCGTCACACGCTGCACAAAGAGACCCGATAGGGACGTTCCCCGGGGTTGGTGGTAGGCTAGACACTCCTTGCGGCCGTGGGCCTAAGGGCAGTGGCTCAATTGGTAGAGCACCGGTCTCCAAAACCGGGGGTTGGGGGTTCGAGTCCCTCCTGCCCTGCTCGGAGATTCTTGAGAACCGCAGTACCAGATCAGTGAACGAGACGAGATGAACCGCGAACAGAAGCGCATGATGCAGCGACAGGGCCAGGTGGGCGCCGACGGCGCCTCCACCCGTCGCGCCACCTCGGCCCAGGATCTCCAGCGGCGCCGCAGCGAGCGGACCAGACCCCGTCAGTTCCTGCGCGAGGTTCGCGACGAGATGCGTCAGGTCGCCTGGCCCAAGCGGCCCGAGGTCATCAACTACACGACCATCGTCTTCTTCGTGCTCGTCTTCATGACCGCCCTCATCTTCGGGTTGGGCGCGGGATTCTCCAAATTCGTCACGTTCTTCTTCCAGAAGTAGGCAGCATGAGCGATATGTCCACGACCGAGCACGACGAGCACGACGCTGGCCTTGAGGACGTCTTTGACGACGAGGTCGTCGACGCCGTCGAGAGCGCCTTCGACCGTCCCGGACGCTGGTACATCGTGCACACCTTCGCCGGCCACGAGCAGAAGGTCATCGGGGCGCTCAACAACATCATCAAGAGTCGCGAGCTCGGCGAGAGCATCTACGAGATCTACCTGCCCGAAGAGGACGTCACCGAGTTCAAGGGCGGCAAGAAGGTCACCGTCTCCAAGCGGATGTTCCCGAGCTACCTGCTGATCCGCTGCGAGCCGGACCCCGAGATCTTCTACGTCATCGGCTCGACGCCCGGGGTCACCGGCTTCGTCGGCGCCGAGAAGACGCGCCCGACGGCGCTGACCCGCCGCGAGGTCGACAACATCATCCGTCCCCACGTCGAGGGCGCGGAGCCGGCTCAGAAGCGCCGCATGCCGAGCCACGAGTTCGAGGTCAACGACACCGTCCAGATCAAGACGGGTCCGTTCGCGACCTTCTCGGGCCACGTGGCCGAAATCAACGAAGATCAGCTGAAGGTCAAGGTGTTGGTCGACATCTTCGGCCGCGAGACCCCGGTGGAGCTCGACTTCACCCAGGTCACGAAGCTCTAGGACTAAGGAGAACCACCATGGCGAAAAAGATCACCGCGATCGTCAAGATCCAACTCGAGGCGGGTGCCGCGACGCCGGCGCCCCCGGTCGGTACCGCGCTCGGGCCGCACGGCATCCAGACGATGGAGTTCTGCAAGCAGTACAACGCGGCCACCGAGTCGATGCGCGGCACCACCATCCCGGTGGACATCACCATCTACGAGGACCGGTCGTTCACCTTCGTGCTCAAGACCCCCCCGACCCCGGTGTTGCTACGCCAGGCCGCGGGTGTCGCCAAGGGGGCCCGCACGGCGGGTCGCGAGACCGTCGCGTCGGTCACCATGGACCAGGTCGAGGAGATCGCCAAGACCAAGCTCAAGGACCTCAACACCGACGACCTCGAGATGGCCAAACTGCAGGTGGCGGGCACGGCCCGCTCCATGGGCATCTCGGTAGCGGGCTAGGAGATAGAACAGTGAAGCACGGCAAAAAGTACACGAACGCACTGGCCCAGGTCGACCGCGAGTCCCTCGTCGGCGTGACCGAGGCGATCGAGAAGGTCAAGGCCCTCGCCACGGCGAAGTTCGACGAGACGGTGGAGATCGCCGTTCGCCTCGGGGTCGACCCGCGCCGCGCCGAGCAGATCGTGCGCGGCACGCTCTCGCTGCCCGCGGGCACCGGCAAGACGAACCGGATCGTGGTCTTCGCCGCCGGTGAGGCCGCGCAGGCCGCGCGCGACGCGGGCGCCGACGAGGTCGGCGCCGACGACCTCGTCGCCAAGGTGGCCGGGGGCTTCCTCGACTTCGACGTCGCGATCGCGACGCCGGACCTCATGGGCAAGGTCGGCGGACTGGGCCGCGTGCTCGGACCGCGCGGTCTGATGCCGAACCCGAAGACGGGCACCGTCACCATGGACGTGGCGCGCGCCGTCGGCGAGTTCAAGGGTGGCCGCGTCGAGTACCGCACCGACAAGATCGGCAACGTCCAGCTGCGCGTGGGCAAGGTGAGCTTCTCGACCGCGGACCTCGTGCGCAACGTGCACGCCGTCTTGGACGAGCTCGTGCGCGCCAAGCCGTCGAGCTCCAAGGGCCGCTACATGCTGAGCGTGACCGTCTCGTCGACGATGGGACCCGGGGTCAAGATCGACCCGTCGCGGGCCCGCGACGCCGACGAGGTCCTCGCCAGCGCCACCGCGTAGCTTTTGCGGTGGTGGGCGCGGACCCACTAGCATGACCACCCGGCACCCTCGGGTGCGACAGTCGTAACAGAACGCCGAAGACATCCGGTGGGGGAGACCCCTCAAGGGACCATACGGTCCGCCTGACGAGGAGTTCGAGCGGGGCCGCGGCCCTCTCGGATGTCTTGGCCCGCACCGGGCGGCATCCGGAGAGGAGCACCATGAGCAAGATTCGTCCCGACAAGGTCGCCACCGTCGACGAGGTCTCCTCGCGCGTCTCATCGACCGCGACGGCCGTGGTCACCGAGTACCGCGGACTGACCGTCGCCCAGATCTCGACCCTGCGGCGCACCCTGCGCACGCTGGGCGCGGACTACAAGGTCTTCAAGAACACCCTCGTGCTGCGCGCCATCGCCGGCACCTCGGTCGAGCCGATGGGCACCTTCCTGCAGGGTCCCACCGCCATCGCCTTCATCGACGGTGACGTCTCAGCGGTGGCCAAGGCGCTGCGCGACTTCACCAAGGAGGCGCCGGCCTTGATCGTCAAGGGCGGCGTGCTCGACGGCCGGGCCCTGTCGGCCAAGGACCTCACCGCCCTCGCCGACCTGCCGAGCCGCGACGTGCTGCTCGCCCAGCTGGCCGGGTTGATCGCCTCACCGCTTCGCACCATGGCCGGCCTCTTGAAGGCCGTCCCGCAGAACCTCGCCTACGGCCTCGCGGCCCTGATCGACGCCAAGGGTGGCCCCGCCACCGCGTCGGTCGAGTCGCCGGCCACCGAGACTCCGGCCGGGGTCGAGGACGCCGCACCAGCGGCGAGCGACGACGCCGCGGCACCCGTCGCGGAGGTCGCGGACGAGGCGGCGGCTAGCGCCGACGCCGAACCCGAAACCCCCGAGGCGCCCGCAGTGGACGCCGCGAACGAAGAACCGGCCGAATAACAACCACGACGAAGTAGAGAGAAGGAGACATCATGGCTGCAACCCTTACCAAGGAGCAGATCCTCGACGGAATCGCCGGTCTGACGGTGATCGAGTTGAGCGAACTGCTTAAAGAGTTCGAAGAGAAGTTCGGCGTCACGGCCGCGGCGCCCGTCGCCGTCGCCGCACCGGCCGCGGCCGGTGGTGGCGCGGACGAGGCCGTCGAGGAGAAGAGCGACTTCGACGTCATCCTCGTGAGCGGCGGCGAGAAGAAGATCCAGGTCATCAAGGAAGTGCGTTCCTTGACCAACCTGGGCCTGAAGGAAGCCAAGGACCTCGTCGACGGCGCCCCCAAGCCCGTCCTGGAGAAGGTCTCCAAGGCCGACGCGGAGAAGGCCAAGGCCGCCCTCGAGGCCGCCGGCGCCACCGTCGAACTCAAGTAATCAGGGGATTTACGAGACGGGCCCGGTCGATTCGTTCGGCCGGGCCCGTCTCGCTCCCGCGGTACTTGACCGCGGGGGCGAAGTTGCCTAACGTGGCCGCAACCGCCTAGCGGCCGCGTACCCCGTGGGGGGCGCCACTTGCGCGTCGCCCGCTCCAGGGACTAGAGTCGAAAGACCGTGCCCCTGCGTCTCACTTCGTCGTCCCCTGTTGTCGTCGCTGCTGCTGCGCGCGCACGTTTCTGCCTGGTTCACCCACCCACGACACGGAGGATAGACCGTTGACGTCTCGGTCCATTAGCCCGGAACGCTTTAACTTCTCAGCGCTGGGTGAAGCGTATCCGCTGCCCAACCTGCTCGAAATTCAGCGTGACAGTTTTGACCTGTTCATGCGCCAGGGATTGCGCGAGGCCTTCGCGGCCATCTCGCCGATCACCGACTTCACCGGTCGCCTGAGCCTCGAGCTCGAGTTCGACCCCGACGACGCGGACCTGAAGAGCCCGCCGAAGTTCACGGTGGAGGAGTGCCGCCAACGCGCCACGACCTTCAGCCAGCCGATCTTCGTGCGCGCGCGCTTCCTCAACTCCGAGACCGGTGAGATCAAGGAGCAGACCGTCTTCATGGGGGACTTCCCCATCATGACCGAGCAGGGCACCTTCATCATCAACGGCACCGAGCGCGTCGTGGTCAGCCAGCTGGTGCGCTCACCGGGCGTGCTGTTCCAGCCGGGCAAGGACGAGAAGGTGGCCTTCGAGGGCACCATCCACCCGAGCCGCGGCGAGTGGCTCCAGGTCGACCTCGAAGAGAAGAAGAACAAGTCGGCCAACGCCGGCGCGCGCATCGCGCGAAAGCGCCGCGTGTCGATCTTCTCGCTGCTGCGAGCCCTGGACACCGCGATCGACGAAGCGTTCTTCGAGAAGTTCGTGGCCCACTTCGAGTTCCTCGAGGACCAGTACCACGCGGACTGGAAGAAGGCGCACGTCGAGATCGCGCGTCACATGGACAAGTACAACATCGAGGACAGCCCCGAGGGCTTCCAGCGCGCCAGCCAGGAGACCGCCTGGCTCGAGATCTACCGCCGCGCCCGTCCCGGCGAGGTCCAGACCGTCGAGGCCGCCCGCCAGTACTTCGAGGGCGCCTTCTTCTCGGACAAGCGCTACGACCTGTCGCGCGTGGGCCGCTACAAGCTCGACCGCAAGCTCGGTGGCGAGGTCGCGAAGAACGTCGAGCTCTTCGGCGACCTGCTCGAGCGTCCGACCCCCGACCTGCACGTGCTGGCCAAGGCCGAGGTGCTCGCTACGGCGACCTACCTGCTCAACCTGGCGCGCGACCGCACCGCCAAGGAGACGACCTACCACATCGACGACCAGGACCACTTCGCGAACCGCCGCATCCGCAGCGTGGGCGAGTTGATCCAAAACGCCCTGCGCACGGGTCTGTCGCGCATGGAGCGCGTCGTTCGTGAGCGCATGAACACCCAGGACGTCGAGGCCATCGCGCCCCAGACCCTGATCAACATCCGTCCCGTCATGTCGGCAATCAAGGAGTTCTTCGCGACCTCCCAGCTGAGCCAGTTCATGGACCAGAACAACCCCCTGTCGGGACTCACCCACAAGCGTCGCCTCTCGGCGCTCGGACCGGGCGGTCTATCGCGCGAGCGCGCCGGCCTCGAAGTGCGTGACGTCCACTCGTCCCACTACGGCCGCATGTGCCCGATCGAGACCCCGGAGGGCCCGAACGTCGGTCTGATCGGCTACCTCGCCAACTACGCGCGCATCAACGAGTACGGCTTCATCGAGACGCCCTACCGCGTCGTCGAAGGCGGTCGGGTCACCGGCGAGGTCCGGTACTTCACCGCCGACGAGGAGGAGCGCTTCGTTATCGCCCAGGCCAACACCGAGCTCGACGAAGCCGGCAACCTGGTCGCCGACCGCGTGCTCGTTCGTCGCGGCCCGGTGGGCACCGGCGTGCGCGTCGGTTCGTCGAACCGGTCGTCCTCGACGACCTCGGAGATCGACTTCGTCAAGCCCGACGAGGTCGAGCTGATGGACGTCTCGACCCGCCAGGTCATCTCGGTGGCCACCTCGCTGATCCCCTTCGTCGAGCACGACGACGCCCAGCGCGCGCTCATGGGCGCCAACATGCAAAAGCAGGCCGTGCCGCTCGTCATGCCCGAGGCCCCCTTCGTGGGCACCGGCATGGAGGCGCGCGCGGCGCTCGACTCGGGTGACGTGCTGATCGCGGAGGGCGAGGGCGTCGTGCGCTCGGTCTCGGGCGACCGCATCGTCGTCGAGTACGAGAAGCACGTGACCGACCGCTACGGCAACACGCTCGGCAAGAAGCAGTACAACCTCAACAAGTTCCGCCGTTCGAACCAGGACACCTCGATCAACCAGAAGCCGCTCGTCTTCGGTGGCGAGGTCGTCAAGTCGGGCGACCTGCTGGCTGACGGCACCTCGACCAGCCACGGCGAGCTCGCGCTCGGCAAGAACCTGCTCGTGGCCTACATGCCGTGGGAGGGCTTCAACTACGAAGACGCGATCATCCTGTCCGAGCGCCTCGTGCGCGACGACGTGCTGACCTCGATCCACGTCAAGGAGTACGAGATCGACGCGCGCGACACCAAGCTTGGCGCCGAGGAGATCACCCGGGACATCCCGAACCTGCCCGACGACATCCTGGCCGACCTCGACGACCGCGGCATCGTGCGCATCGGCGCCGAAGTCCAGCCCGGCGACATCCTCGTCGGCAAGGTCACCCCGAAGGGTGAGACCGAGCAGAGCCCCGAGGAACGACTGCTTCGCGCCATCTTCGGCGAGAAGGCCCGCGAGGTGCGAGACACTTCGCTGAAGGTGCCCCACGGCGAGTCCGGCAAGGTCATCGACGTCAAGGTCTACAGCCGCGACGAAGACCACGAGATGCAGCCCGGCGTCAACCAGCTCGTCAAGGTCTACGTCGCCCAGAAGCGCAAGATCTCCGAGGGCGACAAGCTCGCCGGACGACACGGCAACAAGGGCGTCATCTCCAAGGTGCTGCCCGAAGAGGACATGCCGTTCCTCGAAGACGGCACCCCGGTGGACATCATCCTCTCGCCGCTCGGCGTGCCGAGCCGCATGAACGTGGGCCAGGTCCTCGAGAGTCACCTGGGCTACGCCGCGCGTCACGGCTGGGCCGGCATCGAGGTCAACCCCGCGGTTGGCACCTCGGGCCACGACGACCAGAGCGATCCGGCCAACCGGCCCTATCGCAAGACCCGCCCGCGCACCGAGCCGGCCGTCTACGTGGCGACCCCGTCCTTTGACGGCGCCCACTGGGACGAGCGCGACCGCGCCAAGGACAAGCCGACGATCCAGGAGACCTTCGCGACGCTCAACGTCGACGGCGCGCACGGTCAGCGACTGCTCGCGGGGGACAACGACGGCAAGGTCACCCTCTTCAACGGTCGCACCGGCGAGGCCTACGACAACCCGATCTCGGTGGGCTACGCCTACATCTTGAAGCTCGCCCACATGGTCGACGACAAGATCCACGCCCGCTCGACCGGCCCGTACTCGATGATCACGGCCCAGCCCCTCGGTGGCAAGGCCCAGTTCGGTGGCCAGCGATTCGGTGAGATGGAGGTCTGGGCCCTCGAGGCCTACGGCGCCGCTTACGCGCTCCAGGAGCTGCTGACCGTCAAGAGCGACGACATGAAGGGCCGCGAGCGCGCCTACGAGTCGATCGTCAAGGGTCAGAACCTGCCCGAGCCGGGGATCCCCGAGTCGTTCAAGGTGTTGATCAAGGAAATGCAGTCGCTGTGTCTCAACGTCGAGGTGCGCGACAAGGTCGGCGCCCACGTGGACCTGGCCGACACCGAGGAGGACTTCTTCTCGGTGACCCGCGAGCTCGGCATCGACATCAGTCGACCCGAACGCGGTAGTGACGAAGAAGACGCCCGCCGTGCCGCCGAAAGGAAGTTGTCATGAGTCCCCTCGACGTAAACCAGTTCAACGAGCTCTCCATCGGGCTCGCGACCGCGCAGAACATCCGCAGCTGGTCCTCGGGTGAGGTGAAGAAGCCCGAGACGATCAACTACCGGACCCTGCGTCCCGAGAAGGACGGACTCTTCTGCGAGAAGATCTTCGGGCCCCAGAAGGCCTGGGAGTGCGCGTGCGGCAAGTACAAGCGGGTGCGCTTCAAGGGCATCGTCTGCGAGCGCTGCGGCGTCGAGGTCACCAGTGACAAGGTGCGCCGCGAGCGCATGGGCCACATCGCGCTCTCCGCGCCCGTGGTGCACATCTGGTACCTGCGCGGCACCCGCTCGTGGCTGGCCTACCTGCTCATGGGCACCGCCCCCAAGGAAGAGCTGAAGGCCAAGCAGCTCGAGAAGGTCATCTACTTCGCGGCCCACATGGTCACGTTCGTGGACGTCGACCGCCGTCACGAGGACCTGGCCGACCTGCGCCAGGGGCTCGCCGACGAGCTGCTCGAGATCGACGAGCGCGAGGCGACCGCCATCGAGAACAAGCTGCGTGACATCGAGTCGCGCGCCGAGAAGCTCGAGGCCGACGGCGCGAAGGAGTCCGAGCTTCGCGCCCTGCAGCGCGGCACCGAGAAGGAGCTCGACGCGGTGCGCACGCGCTTCGCCGAAGAGCGAGAGCTCGCCCGCCAGTCCTTTGACACCTTCGAGGGCCTGCACTCGCGCCAGATCATCGAGGACGAGGTCCTCTACCGCGAGATGGAGTTCCGCTACGGCGAGTACTTCGAGGGCGGCATGGGCGCCGACGCCATCCTGCAGCTCATCGACCGGATGGACCTGGACGAGGAAGAGCGCGTCATGCGCGAGATGATCGACGCGAAGGACGGCCGCAAGCCCCTGAGCGCCCAGCGTCACGCGAAGTTCCTCAAGCGCCTGGCGATCGTGCAGTCCTTTAACCGTCGCGACGACCAGGGCCGCCGGCTGAACGACCCGCGCGCCATGATCCTCGAGGCCGTGCCGGTCATCCCGCCGGACCTTCGCCCGATGGTCCAGCTCGACGGTGGCCGTTTTGCCACGAGCGACCTGAACGACCTCTACCGTCGCGTCATCAACCGCAACAACCGCCTCAAGCGGCTGCTCGACCTCGGCGCGCCCGACATCATCGTCAACAACGAGAAGCGCATGCTCCAAGAGGCCGTGGACGCCCTGTTCGACAACGGACGGCGCGGCCGCCCGGTCGCCGGTCAGAGCGGCCGGCCCCTCAAGAGCCTCTCGGACATGTTGAAGGGCAAGCAGGGCCGGTTCCGTCAGAACCTGCTCGGCAAGCGCGTCGACTACTCGGGCCGTTCGGTCATCGTGGTCGGCCCCCAGCTGAAGCTGCACCAGTGCGGTCTGCCCAAGATGATGGCCCTCGAGCTCTTCAAGCCCTTCGTCATGAAGCGCCTGATCGAGACCCAGGTCGCCCAGAACATCAAGAGCGCCAAGCGCATGGTCGAGCGTCGCAAGACGGTCGTCTGGGACGTGCTCGAAGAGGTCATCCGCGAGCACCCGGTGCTGTTGAACCGCGCGCCGACGCTGCACCGACTGGGTATCCAGGCCTTCGAGCCGGTCCTCGTGGACGGCAAGGCGATCCAGATCCACCCGCTCGTCTGCAAGGCCTTCAACGCGGACTTCGACGGTGACCAGATGGCCGTGCACGTGCCGCTGTCGGCCGAGGCGCAGGCCGAGGCGCGGATCTTGATGCTGTCGACGAACAACATCTTCACGCCCGCGACCGGTCGCCCGATCACCGAGCCCTCCCAGGACATGGTCTTCGGCGCCTACTACCTGACGCTGCCCTTCGACGTCGAGATCGAGCACCCGCGAGTCTTCCGTCACGTCTTCGAGATCGAGAACGCCCTGGCGGACCGCCAGATCGGGCTGCGCACGCCGATCGAGATCCGGCCCCAGGCCGACTCCTCGCTCGACGAGCGCCTCGAGGCGGCCGGCATCGAGTCCAACGGCTCGAGCCGCTCGCTCGTCACGTCCGCCGGACGCGTCTTCTTCAACGAGGCGCTCCCGCGGGGCTTCCGCTACGTCAACGAGCTGATCGGCAAGAACGCGCGACCCATCGGCACGATCGTCGAGGAGATCTCGGGCGGCTACAACCGCCAGGTGGTCGCCGAGTCGCTCGACGCCATCAAGTCGCTGGGCTTTCGCTTCGCGACCCAGTCCGGGCTCACCATCTCGATCGACGACGTCGTCACCACCGACGAGAAGGCCGCGATCCTCAACAAGTACGAGGAGCAGGCCGCCAAGGTCGAGACCAACTACCGCCGGGGCGTCATCGTCGACGACGAGCGCCGCCAGCAGGAGATCGAGATCTGGACGAACGCGAACAAGGAGGTCGGTGACGCCACCGACCGCGCCATGAACGCCATCGCCGACAACCCGATCCGCATGATGGTGGACTCGGGCGCTCGAGGCAACAGCCAGCAGATCCGCCAGATCGCCGCGATGAAGGGCCTCGTGTCCAACCCGCGCGGTGAGATGATCCCTCGCCCGATCAAGTCCTCCTTCCGTGAGGGTCTGTCGGTCCTGGAGTACTTCATCTCGACCCACGGCACCCGCAAGGGCCTGGGCGACACGGCGCTTCGCACCGCTGACTCGGGCTACCTGACCCGTCGACTCGTCGACGTCGCCCAGGAGCTCATCGTCAAGGAGTTCGACTGCGCCACGACCCGCGGCATGTGGATCGAGCACGTCGCGCCCGACACCCGCGCCCAGCGCGCCCACCTCGAGACCAAGCTCTGGGGCCGCGTCGTCGCCGAAGACGTCACGCTGTCCGACGGCTCGGTCGTCGAGTCCGGGACGATGCTGATGATGGACGACGTCGAGCGCCTGCGCGACGACGAGGCGGTGACGCGCGTGCGCGTGCGCACCACGCTCACGTGCGACGCCGTCCAGGGGGTCTGTGCCGCCTGTTACGGCCTCTCGCTCGCCACCCACCAGCTGGTCGAGCTCGGCGAGGCCGTCGGCGTTATCGCCGCGCAGTCCATCGGTGAGCCGGGAACCCAGCTGACCATGCGGACCTTCCACTCCGGCGGTGTGACCGAGAGCGACATCACCCACGGGCTGCCGCGCGTGGTCGAGCTCTTCGAGGCGCGCACCCCCAAGGGCGCGGCCAAGGTGGCCGAGCGTTCGGGCGTCGTGCGCGTCGAGCTGATCGGCCGTGAGCGCAAGGTGACCGTCGTCGGCAACGACGGCGAGATCCAAGAGGAGTCCGTCTCCATCGCCCGCCACCTGCTCATCGAGGACGGCCAGGAGGTCGAGGTCGGCACCCCGCTGCACGACGGCCCCCTGGACCCGAAGCTGATGATGAAGTTCCGCGGCACCCGCGAGACCCAGCAGTACCTCGTCGAAGAGGTCCAGAACGTCTACCGCGACCAGGGTGTGTCGATCCACGACAAGCACATCGAGCTGATCGTGCGCCAGATGACCCGCCGGGTGCAGATCGTGGACGCCGGGGACTCGCCCTGGCTGCCCGGCGCGATGATCGACGTGAAGCTCTTCAACGACACCAACGACGACCTCGAGGCCAACGCCCGCGAGGTCGCCGACGGTCGCGCCCAGCTGATGGGGATCACCAAGGCGTCCCTCGCGACGGACTCGTGGCTGTCGGCCGCCTCCTTCCAGGAGACGACCCGCGTGCTCACCGAGGCCGCCATCGAGGGCAAGCGCGACCACCTGGTCGGGCTGAAGGAGAACATCATCATCGGCAAGCTGATCCCGGCCGGTTCGGGCCTCAGCTACTACGAGCGCGCGAACCTGCGCCTCGAGATGCCCAACGCCGAGCTGCTCCCGTCGTGGGTGCAGAAGTCGGACGATGAGATGGACCTCGCGAGCCTGCTCGGGGAGACCTACGAGGACAGTTTCAACGCTGACCTCGCGGCCTTCCAGAACATCGGCGCCAACTACGACGAGTCGGCGCTGCCCGAAGAGGACGCGCCGAACCCCGAAGACCAGTTGGGCGGCTCCCAGGCGATTTAGGCGGTTTGCCGTTGACCGCCGCTGTGTCGTAGAATTGACAGTCCGCGTGCTGACGTTGTCTGCACGCCCCGAAGAAGTACATCGAGAAGAGGTTTCGCGTGCCCACCATCGCGCAACTGGTCCGCAAGGGCCGGCAGGACAAAGTATCCAAGACCAAGACGCCAGCGCTGAAGGGCGCGCCCCAGCGTCGCGGCGTGTGCACCCGCGTGCACACGGTCACGCCCAAGAAGCCGAACTCGGCGTTGCGCAAGGTGGCCCGCGTGCGGCTCACCTCGGGGGTCGAGGTCACGGCCTACATCCCCGGCGTCGGCCACAACCTCCAGGAGCACTCGATCGTCCTGGTTCGCGGCGGCCGTGTGAAGGACCTCCCGGGTGTTCGCTACAAGATCATCCGCGGCGCCCTTGACACCTCTGGCGTGCGCGACCGCAAGCAGGCCCGTAGCCGCTACGGCGCCAAGAAGGAGAGCTAATGCCTCGCAAAGGACCCGCCGAGCGCCGTGAACTGGTGCCCGACCCGATCTACAAGTCGGTCCTGGTGACCCAGGTGACCAACAAGATCCTGGAGCGCGGCAAGCGCACCATCGCCGAGCGCATCGTCTACAGCGCCCTCGAGACCGTCGAGCAGAAGGCCGGCGGCGACCCCGTCGCGACCCTGAAGCGCGCCCTGGAGAACGTCCGTCCCGAGCTCGAGGTACGCAGCCGGCGCGTCGGCGGCACGACCTACCAGGTCCCCGTCGAGGTCCGCCCCCGTCGCGCGACCACCCTCGCCATCCGCTGGCTGACCGACTTCGCGAAGAAGCGTCGCGAGAAGACGATGGCCGAGCGCCTGGCCAATGAGATCATCGACGCCGCCAACGGCGTCGGCGCGGCCGTCAAGCGCCGCGAGGACATGGCCAAGATGGCCGAGTCCAACAAGGCCTTCGCGCACTACCGCTGGTAACGAGAGAGAAAACCCGATCACTATGACCGCACGTGAAATCCCCCTGGACAAGGTCCGCAACATCGGCATCATGGCGCACATCGACGCCGGCAAGACCACGACGACCGAACGGATCCTGTTCTACACGGGCAAGAACTACAAGATCGGCGAGGTCCACGAGGGCGCGGCGACCATGGACTGGATGGTCCAGGAGCAAGAGCGTGGTATCACCATCACCTCGGCCGCGACCACCTGCCACTGGAACGGTCACCGGATCAACATCATCGACACCCCCGGCCACGTCGACTTCACCGTCGAGGTGGAGCGCTCGCTGCGCGTGCTCGACGGCGCCGTGGCGGTCTTTGACGCCGTGGCGGGCGTGGAGCCCCAGACCGAGACGGTCTGGCGCCAGGCCAACAAGTACCACGTGCCGCGCATCTGCTTCGTGAACAAGATGGACCGCGTCGGGGCCGACTTCTTCCGCTGCGTCGACATGATCGCCGACCGCCTCGACTGCGTGCCCGCGGTGATCCAGCTGCCGATCGGCGCCGAGTCGAACTACGAGGGCCTCATCGACCTCACGACCATGAAGGCCCTGGTCTGGCACGACGACGACCGCGGCGAGAACTACGACGAGGTCGAGATCCCCGAGGCGCTGCGCGCCCAGGCCGAGCAGTACCACACGGCCCTGCTCGACGTGCTGACGACCTTTGACGACGAGCTCATGGAGAAGGTCCTCGGCGAGGAGACGATCACCCCCGCCGACATCCACCGGGCGCTTCGCGTGGGCACCCTCGAGAACCACTGCGTGCCGATCCTGAACGGGACCGCCTTCAAGAACAAGGGCGTCCAGCCCATGCTCGACGCGGTCGTCGACTACCTGCCCTCGCCGGTGGACCTGCCCCCCACCCAGGGGACCAAGCCCGGCAAGGACGAGGTCGTCGAGCGCAAGCCGAGCGACGACGAGCCCTTCTCGGCGCTCGCCTTCAAGATCATGACCGACCCCTACGTCGGCAAGCTCACCTACCTGCGCGTCTACTCGGGCTCGCTCGAGAAGGGCGAGACGGTCGTCAACACCACCAAGGGCATGAAGAAGGAGCGCCTCGGGCGCCTGCTCTTGATGCACGCGAACAACCGCGAGGACCTCGACACGATCCGCACGGGTGACATCGTCGCCGCGGTGGGACTCAAGCAGGTCACGACCGGTGACACCCTGTCGGACACCTCGAGCCCCGTCCAGCTCGAGACGCTGACCTTCCCCGAGCCGGTCATCCACGTCGCCGTCGAGCCCAAGACCAAGGCCGACCAGGAGAAGCTCGGCAAGGCGCTCTACGCGCTCTCCGAGGAGGACCCGACGTTCCGCGTGCGCACCGACGAAGAGACCGGTCAGACGGTCATCTCGGGCATGGGCGAGCTGCACCTCGAGGTGCTGGTGGACCGCATGCTTCGCGAGTTCTCGGTCGACGCCAACGTCGGTAAGCCCCAGGTGGCCTACCGCGAGACGATCCGCAAGAAGGTCGAGAAGGTCGAAGAGAAGTACGTCCGCCAGACCGGTGGTAAGGGTCAGTACGGCCACGTCGTGATCACCCTCGAGCCCACCGGGCCCGGCGGCGGCTACGAGTTCGTCGACGAGATCACCGGCGGGGTCATCCCCAAGGAGTACATCCAGCCGGTCAACCAGGGCATCACCGAGGCGCTGACCTCGGGCGTGCTCGCCGGTTACCAGGTCGTGGACGTGCGCGTGCGGCTCACCTTCGGTAGCTACCACGACGTCGACTCCTCGGAGATGGCCTTCAAGATCGCCGGTTCGATCGCGGTCAAGAAGGCGGCCCGCCTGGCCAATCCCGTCCTGCTCGAGCCCGTGATGGCCGTCGAGGTCGTCACGCCCGAGGACTACATGGGTGACGTCATCGGTGACCTTTCGAGCCGGCGTGGCCGGATCGAGGGCATGGAGCAGAGGGGCAACAGTCAGGCAATTCGCGCCTTGGTGCCACTGGCCGACATGTTCGGCTACGCTACTGACCTGCGTTCGCGCACCCAGGGGCGCGCGACGTACACCATGCAGTTCCACTCGTACGCGGAAGTCCCAGACGCGATCGCCAAGGAGATCGTCGCGAAGGCCACTGGCGCGTAGGAGGCTGGGCAACCAGTGCATTTGAGGTCCAAACCGTCGTCGGGGCGGGCCGCAAGAAACCAGACGTGCCCACCGCGGGCCCGTCACGAGAGAGAAAGTTAGTCCCCGACAATGGCAAAGCAGAAGTTCGAGCGCACGAAGCCGCACGTCAACATCGGCACGATGGGTCACATCGACCACGGCAAGACCACGTTGACGGCCGCGATCACCAAGGTACTGTCCACCCGTCTGCCCGGCACGGCCTTCACGCCGTTCGACCAGATCGACAAGGCCCCCGAAGAGCGCCAGCGCGGTATCACCATTTCGATCGCCCACGTTGAGTACGAGACGGCGAACCGTCACTACGCCCACGTCGACATGCCCGGTCACGCCGACTACGTCAAGAACATGATCACCGGCGCCGCCCAGGTCGACGGCGCCATCCTGGTCGTCTCGGCGACCGACGGCCCGATGCCCCAGACCCGCGAGCACGTGCTGCTCGCGCGCCAGGTGGGCGTGCCCTACATCGTGGTGGCCCTCAACAAGGCCGACATGGTCGAGGACGAGGAGCTGCTCGAGCTCGTCGAGATGGAAGTGCGCGAGCTGCTGACCAGCTACGACTTCCCCGGTGACGACACCCCGATCGTTCGCGTGTCGGCGCTGAAGGCCCTCGAGGGCGACGAGGCGTGGGGCGACAAGATCATGGAGCTCATGGACGCCGTCGACAGCTACATCCCCGAGCCCCAGCGTTCGACCGACAAGCCGTTCCTCATGTCCATCGAGGACGTCATGTCCATCACCGGCCGCGGCACCGTCGTGACCGGCAAGGTCGAGCAGGGCATCGTGAAGGTCGGCGACGAAGTCGAGATGGTGGGCCTGCGCCCGACCAGCAAGACCACGGTCACCGGCATCGAGATGTTCCGCAAGCTGCTCGACCAGGGTCAGGCCGGTGACAACCTTGGCGCCCTGCTTCGTGGCACGAAGAAGGAAGACGTCGAGCGCGGCCAGGTGCTCTGCAAGCCCGGCTCGATCACGCCCCACACCGTCTTCGAGGCCTCGGTCTACGTCTTGACCAAGGAAGAGGGCGGCCGTCACAAGCCGTTCTTCGCGAACTACCGTCCGCAGTTCTACTTCCGCACCACCGACGTGACCGGCACCATCGAGCTGCCCGCGGGCACCGAGATGGTCATGCCCGGTGACAACACCGAGATGGTCGTGACCCTCGGCAAGCCGATCGCCATGGAAGAGGGTCTCACCTTCTCCATCCGCGAGGGTGGCCGCACGGTGGGTTCGGGCCGCGTCACGAAGATCGTGAAGTAGTCGTGGCCGACAACCGTCAAATGATCCGGATCCGGCTGAAGGCCTTCGACCACGGAGTCCTCGACCAGTCAACGGCGAAGATCGTCCAGACGGTCGAACGGACCAACGCCCGCGTCCAGGGACCGGTGCCGCTGCCGACCGAGACCCACCGCTACACGGTGGTTCGCGGTCCCCACAAGCACAAGGACAGTCGCGAGCACTTCGAGATGCGCGTGCACAAGCGCCTGCTCGACATCGTGGACCACACCGCCAAGACGGTCGACTCGCTCCAGCGTCTCGACCTGCCGGCCGGCGTGGACATCGAGATCAAGATTCGTCAGGGTTGAACCGTCGACCCCGCCGGCCTTTGCGCCGGCGGGGTCCGATGGTGTACGGTAGGTAGCCCGCCTTACGGGGTGGGAAAAGTGATGTGTTCAGTTGCCTCCGCGGAGGGACGCTGAACCGAACCAGTCGAGCGCTCCGTTCGGGTTTATCACCTGAACGGGGCGTCTGTGTGTCGGGATCCGACGCTCAGAACAGCAGAGAGAGGCAAACGTGGCGACCAAAGCGATCGTCGGCGAGAAGGTGGGCATGACCCAGATCTGGGATGACCAGAACCGGGCCGTTCCCGTCACGGTGGTACGGGTGAGCCCGGCCCGCGTCGTCCAGGTGAAGACCCCGGAGAAGGAGGGCTACAGCGCCGTCCAGGTGACCTGGGGCACGCGTCGGCTGAACACGCTGACCAAGCCCGAACTCGGACACTTCGAGAAGGCGGGCGTCGCGCCCGGCACCAAGCTCGTCGAGCTGCGCCTCGACGACGTCGCCGGGTACGTCGTCGGCCAGGAGATCCTCGCGTCCACCTTCGAGAAGGGCGAGAAGATCGACGCGACGGCCGTCGCCAAGGGCAAGGGCTTCGCCGGTGGCATGAAGCGCCACAACTTCAAGGGCCAGGGCGGCGCGCACGGTAACCACAAGCACCACCGCGCGCCGGGCTCCATCGGCGCCTGTGCGACGCCGGGACGCGTGTTCAAGGGCACGCGCATGGCCGGGCGCATGGGTGGCTCCCAGGTGACCACGACCAACCTCGAGGTGGTCAGCGTCGACGTCGACCGTCACCTCGTGCTCGTCAAGGGTGCCGTTCCGGGCCCGCGCGGCGGGGTCGTGGTGCTGCGCACCTCGGTGAAGAACCCGATGAAGGCCGGAGGTCTGCGATGAGCGACGTCTTTACCCTGCGCGGTCCCGTGAAGAAGGACCGTCCCGCACCCGTCTCGCGCAGCGTCGAGCGCCGCAGCCTCGACGGCGCGACGCTCGGCACCGTCGAGCTCGAGCCCACGATCTTTGGCATCGAGCCCAACATGGCCGTGCTGCACCAGGTCGTCACGGCCCAGCTGGCCGCGAAGCGCTCGGGCACCCAGTCGACCAAGACCCGCAAAGAGGTCTCGGGTGGTGGCAAGAAGCCGTTCCGCCAGAAGGGCACCGGCGGGGCCCGCCAGGGCACCATCCGCGCGCCGCACTACCCCGGCGGTGGTATCGCGCTCGGGCCCAAGCCGCGCAAGTACGACCAGAAGACGCCCAAGAAGATGATCCGCCTGGCCCTCTACTCGGCGCTGTCGGATCGCGCGGCCGAGTCGCGCGTGGCGCTGGTGGACTCCTTTGACACCTGGACCGAGCCCAAGACCAAGACCGCGCTCGGGGCGCTCAGCGCACTGGGCCTCGAGGGCAAGATCCTCGTCGTGATCAACCGCGGCGACGCCGTCGCCTACTACTCGTTCAACAACCTCGACCACGTCAAGACCATCGACGAGGGCGAGATCAACGCTTACGACGTGCTCGAGGCGGACTGGGTGCTCTTCACCGACGCCACGCTGCCGCGCGCCAAGGAGGACAACTGATGCGCGACGCCATGAGCATCCTGATTCGCCCGGTGGTCTCTGAGAAGACCTACGCCCTGATGGACCGGGGCACCTACGTCTTCGTCGTCGACCCCCGCGCCACCAAGATCGACGTGCGCAACGCCGTCGAGCAGGCCTTCAGCGTGAAGGTCGTCAACGTCAACACCCTGAACCGCAAGGGCAAGTCGACTCGCAACCTGCGCACCGGCGTGCGCGGCTCGCGTCCCGGCTCCAAGCGCGCCATCGTCACCCTGCGCCAGGGCGACACGATCAACCTCTTCGAGAGTTAAGGAACGCCATGGCACTGCGTCACCGCAAACCCACGAGCCCGGGCCGCCGGTTCCAGACGGTCTCGGACTTCGCCGAGATCACCAAGGACCACCCCGAGAAGTCGCTGCTCGAGCCCAAGCCCCGCACGGGCGGACGCAACAGCTACGGCCGCAAGACGTCGCGTCACCGCGGCGGCGGCCACAAGCAGCAGTACCGCGTCATCGACTTCAAGCGAAACAAGGACGGCGTGCCGGCCACGGTCGCGGCGATCGAGTACGACCCGAACCGTTCGTGTCGCATCGCCCTGCTGCACTACGCCGACGGTGAGAAGCGCTACATCCTCGCCGCCCACGGCCTGAAGGTCGGCGACGTCGTCTCCTCGGGTCCCAAGGCCGACATCCGTACGGGTAACGCCCTGCCGATGCGCTTCATCCCGACCGGTTCGACCGTGCACAACGTCGAGCTGCGCCCCGGCGGCGGCGGCAAGATGGCCCGCAGCGCCGGCATGAGCGTCCAGCTCGTGGCCAAGGACGGCGGCTTCGCCACCCTGCGTCTGCCCTCGACCGAGATGCGCCGCGTCCCGATCGACTGCCGCGCGACGCTCGGCGAGATCGGCAACTCCGAGCACGAGCTCATCAAGGTGGGCAAGGCCGGTCGCAACCGCTGGAAGGGCATCCGCCCCCAGACTCGTGGTGTGGCCATGAACCCCGTCGACCACCCGCTCGGTGGTGGTGAGGGCAAGACCTCGGGTGGACGCCACCCGGTCTCCCCGTGGGGTCAGCCAGAAGGTCGTACGCGTCTGCCGAAGTCCTCGGACGCGCTCATCATTCGTCGTCGTCGCGGACGCGGATCGCGGAGGTAGGAAATGTCACGCAGCTTGAAGAAGGGTCCGTTCATCGACGCCCACCTGTTGAAGAAGGTGGATGCCATGAACGCGGCCAACGAGAAGAAGGTCATCAAGACCTGGAGCCGACGTTCGACCGTCATCCCCGACATGGTCGGGCACACCTTCGCCGTCCACGACGGCCGTCGCCACGTGCCGGTCTTCGTCAACGAGTCGATGGTCGGCCACAAGCTCGGCGAATTCGCCCCGACGCGGACCTTCAAGTTCCACGCGGGCCAGGAAAAGACGGGTAGGCGATAATGACCGGTCCGAAGACCAACGAACGCCCCGGGACCCGCGCGGTACTGCGCGGGTACCACATGTCGGCGAGCAAGGCCCGCGTGGTGCTCAACCTCATCCGCGGCGAGGACGTGAACACGGCGCGCGAGATCCTCGCGCTCACCAGCCGTGAAGCAGCCGACGTCGTCGGCAAGGTGCTCGCCTCGGCCGTCGCCAACGCCGTGAACAACGACGGACAGTCGGCCGACGAGCTCTACGTCTCGGCGGCCTTCGCCGACGAGGGCGTGACGATGAAGCGGTTCTCGCCCCGTGCGCGCGGTCGCGCCGGCAAGATCCTCAAGCGGGCCTGTCACATCACGGTGATCGTGTCACGCCTCGAAGAAGACCGACTCGAGGTGCTGCGCGCCGCGCGCAACGCCCAGGCGACCGCGTCGCGCAGCCGCCGGGTGGCGTCCTCGCGCAAGCGCGCCGACCAGCAGGCGAGCCTCAACAAGCGCGAGGCGGCCCAAGAGGCCGAAGCGCTCGAGGCCGAGGCGACCGAGGTCGAGACCGATGTCACGACCGACGTCGTGACCGACGTCACGACGACCGACGTCGTCGAGACGACCACCGAGACGAGCGACGAGGCGACCGACGAGACGGACGCGAGCGACGAGGCGACCGATGTCGTCGAGACCGAAGAGACGGAGAAGTAAATGGGTCAGAAGGTAAATCCCTACGGGTTCCGTCTCGGCATCACGACGGACTGGAAGTCGCGTTGGTTCAAGGAGAAGGGGTACAAGGACCTCGTCGTCGAGGACTGGAAGATCCGCGACTACCTGACCCGCCAGCTCGAGAGCGCCGCCGTGAGCCGCATCGAGATCGAGCGCAACTCCGACCGCATCCGCGTCGACATCCACACGGCCCGTCCGGGTATCGTGATCGGCCGTCGCGGTGGCGAGGCCGACCGCCTGAAGAAGGACCTCGAGAAGATCACGGGTCAGAAGAACAAGATCTCCCTGAACATCCAGGAGATCAAGCAGCCCGAACTCGACGCGGCGTTGATCGCCCAGGGGATCTGCGACCAGCTGATCCGTCGCGTGGCCTTCCGCCGCGCGATGAAGCGGGGCATCCAGACCGTCCAGAAGGCCGGCGCCTTGGGCGTGAAGATCCAGGCGTCGGGTCGTCTCGGCGGCGCGGAGATGTCGCGGCGCGAGTCCTACCGTGAGGGCCGGGTCCCGCTGCACACGCTGCGCGCGGACATCGACTACGGCTTTCGCGAGGCGCGCACCTCGACGGGGCGCATCGGTGTGAAGGTCTGGATCTACAAGGGCGACATCCTGCCCTACCAGTTGACCAACGACGAGAAGATCGTTCGCGAGGCCGCGATGGCGGCCGGCGACGCGGTCCCGGTCGGCTCGGGTGCCGCGCCCAAGGGCGTCGTGCGCGCCGGCGGCGGACGTCGCCGGGCGGTCGAGGCCGAGGCCCCGGTGGCCCCGGTCGTCGTCGAGGAGCGCCCGGCCGACCTGCTGGTCGCCCCCGAGGACGTCGAACGGCAGTTGAGTGTCGAAGAGGAGATCGAGCGTCGCACGGCGCAGGATCACACCGACACGCCGCACTTTCGAAAGGACGTGGAGTAATCATGTTGATGCCCCGCAAGGTGAAGCACCGCAAGCAGCAGCGCGGCCGCATGACCGGAATGGCCAAGGGCGGCACGGAGCTGATCTTCGGTGACTTCGGGATCCAGGCATTGGAGGCCGGGTGGATCACGGCGCGCCAGATTGAGGCCGCCCGTATCGCGATGACCCGCCACGTGCGCCGTGGTGGCAAGGTCTGGATCCGGGTCTTCCCGGACAAGCCCGTCACCCAGAAGCCGGCCGAGACCCGCATGGGTTCGGGCAAGGGCAACCCGGAGTTCTGGGTCGCCGTCGTCAAGCCCGGCCGCGTGATGTTCGAACTGGGTGGGGTCGACGAGGCCCTCGCGCGCGCCGCCATGGAGCGCGCCATCCAGAAGCTGCCGATCAAGGCGAAGTTCGTCGTGCGTCCCGGGACCCACGGCACCCCGGAGGTGACGATCTGATGGCTAAGACCAGTGAGCGTCGGGCCGAGCTGCGTCAGCTCGGCGACAACGAACTCGTTGAGCGTCTCGGTGAGACGCGGCGCGAGTTGTTCAACCTCCGGTTCCAGCTGGCCACCGGCCAGTTGGACGACTCCGCGCGGTTGCGCGAGGTCCGCAAGGACATCGCCCGGCTCGCCACCCTCGTTCGCGAGCGTGAGATCGCGGCCGCCGAGGCCCAGGAAGCAGGTGAGTGATGACTGACGAGACCAACCCCGTGAAGCGCGAGAACCCGCGCAAGGTGCGCGAGGGCATCGTCGTGTCGGACAAGATGAACGCGACGCTGGTCGTCGCCGTGAACGAGCGGGTGAGCCACCCGCGCTACGGCAAGACGGTCCAGCGCACGAAGAAGCTGTACGTGCACGACGCGGCCAATGACGCCAAGGTGGGCGACCGGGTTCGGGTCCAAGAGACCCGTCCGCTGTCCAAGCTGAAGCGCTGGCGCCTGACCGAGATCGTGGAGCGTGCGCGATGATCCAGCAGGAATCCCGACTCAAGGTCGCCGACAACTCGGGCGCCAAGGAAGTGCTGTGCATTCGCGTGCTCGGCGGATCGCGGCGTCGCTACGCCTCGATCGGTGACGTCTTCATCGCCACGGTGAAGGACGCCATCCCGGGCGCCGCGGTGAAGAAGGGTGACGTGGTGCGCTGCGTCGTCGTGCGTACCGCCAAGGAGAAGCGTCGTCCCGACGGCTCCTACATCAAGTTCGACGAGAACGCGGCCGTGCTGATCAACGATCAGCTCCAGCCGCGCGGCACCCGAATCTTCGGGCCCGTCGGGCGCGAACTGCGCGACAAGAAGTTCATGCGAATCATTTCGCTGGCGCCGGAGGTGTTGTAATGAAGATTCGTAAGGGTGACGACGTGCTCGTGCTCGCCGGCAAGTTCCGCGGTGAGCGGGCCATCGTCGAAGAGGCCAAGCCCCAGAGTGACAAGGTCGTGCTCGACGGGCTGAACATCGCCAAGCGGCACACCAAGCAGACCGGCGCCATGATGCAGGCCGGGATCATCGACAAGGTCATGCCGATGCACGTGTCCAACGTCGCGCTGTGGTGCGACGGTCACAAGGGGCCGGCCAAGGTCGGCTACTCCGAAGTGGACGGCACCAAGGTGCGCGTCTGTCGCAAGTGTGGGGAGGCGCTGTGAGCGTACGTCCACGTCTGAAGACCCGGTACGACGAGGAGATCCGCGCGGCGTTGCAGGCCGAGCTGGGTCTGGCCAACGTCATGCAGGTCCCACGACTCGAGAAGATCGTCCTGAACTCGGGCGTCGGCCGCGCCACCCAGCAGGCCTCGCTGCTCGAGGGCGCCCAGCGCGACCTCGAGCTCATCACGGGCCAGAAGCCGATCGTCACCCGCGCGAAGAAGTCCATCGCGAGCTTCAAGCTGCGCGAGACCCAGCCGATCGGCGTCAAGGTGACGCTGCGCGGCGATCGGGCGTGGGAGTTCTTCGACCGGTTGATCAGCCTCGCGATCCCGCGCATCCGTGACTTCCGCGGTCTGTCGGCCAAGTCCTTCGACGGGCACGGGAACTACACCTTTGGCATCAACGACCAGTTGATCTTCCCCGAGATCGACTACGACAAGATCGATGCGCCGCGTGGATTCGACATCACGATCGTCACCACGGCCGCGACCGACGAGCAGGGTCGCGCATTCCTGCGCGCCTACGGCTTCCCCTTCAAGCAGGAGACTCGATAGACATGGCGAAGAAGTCGCTTCGAATCAAGCAGCAGCAGACCCCCAAGTTCTCGACGCGCGCCTACACGCGCTGCGAGCGCTGCGGCCGGCCGCGCTCGGTGTACCGCAAGTTCGGACTCTGCCGCATCTGCCTGCGCCAAATGGTGCACGCGGGTGAAGTGCCGGGTGTCACCAAGGCGAGTTGGTAGGAGATCTCATGACGATGACCGACCCGATCGCCGACATGCTCACGCGTATTCGCAACGCGAACGCGGCCATGTTCGACCACGTATCCATGCCGAGTTCGAAGTTGAAGGAGAACCTCGCCACGCTGCTCCAGCGTGAGGGCTTCATCAACAGCTTCACCGTGACTCGCACCGAGGGCAAGCCCGGCGCCACCCTGCGCATCGAGCTGAAGTACTCGGCCGACCGACAGAAGACCATCGTGGGCTTGAAGCGCGTCTCCAAGCCCGGTCTGCGTATCTACAAGAAGTCCGACCAGATGCCCAAGGTGCTCGGCGGCGTGGGCGTGGCCGTCGTCTCGACGAGCCACGGTCTCATGACCGACCGCGAAGCCCGCAAGGCGAAGCTGGGCGGCGAGGTGCTGTGTTATGTCTGGTAACCGGCCCGTGAATCACCAGGAGGAAGCTCATGTCGCGCATCGGTCGTAACCCGATCACGGTCCCCTCGACGGTCACCGTCGACGTGGTGGACAGCGTGGTGACGGTCGCCGGCCCCAACGGGACGATGACGCGCACGCTGCCCGACGGGATCACGATCACCCGCGAGGGGGACGTGCTCGCCGTCGAGCGTCGCAACGACGAGACCCAGTACCGTGCCCTGCACGGACTCACCCGGACCCTGGTCGCCAACATGGTCGTCGGCGTGACGACCGGCTGGACCAAGGAGCTCGAGATCATCGGCGTCGGTTACCGCGCGGCCGCCTCGGGCGCCGACGCGCTCGACCTGTCGCTCGGCTTCAGCCACCCGGTCAAGTTCACCGCGCCCGCCGGGGTCACCTTCGAGGTCCCCACGCCGACGCGCGTCGTCGTCAAGGGCGCCGACAAGGAAGTCGTCGGCCAGGTGGCCGCGACCATCCGCAAGATTCGTAAGCCCGAGCCCTACAAGGGCAAGGGTGTGCGCTACCTCGGTGAGAAGGTTCTGCGCAAGGCTGGAAAGGCGGCGAAGTAATGGCCCGTACGACTCGTGAACTCCGCCAGCGCCGTCACCGGCGACTGCGCAAGCACCTGGCCGGCACGGCCGAGCGGCCCCGCGTCGCCCTGAGCCGCTCCAACCGCCACATCTCGGCCCAGATCATCGACGACGACGCGGGCCGCACGCTCGCCGCCGCCTCGTCGGTGGAGACCTCGCTGCGCAGCGTCTCGGGTGGCAACATCGAGGGCGCCAAGGCCGTCGCGGCGGTGCTCGCCGAGCGGGCCCAGGCCGCCAACATCACCACCGTGGTCTTTGACCGCGGGGGTTTCGACTACCACGGGCGCGTCGCCGCCTTCGCCGACGCGCTGCGTCAGGCCGGACTGGAGTTCTAATGGATCTGGAACAGTACGAAGAGCGGACCATCAAGGTCAACCGCGTGTCCAAGGTCGTCAAGGGTGGTCGTCGGTTCTCCTTCACCGCATTGATGGTGATCGGTGACGGCAACGGCCGCGTCGGTCTGGGCTACGGCAAGGCCAAGGAGGCCGGTCTGGCCGTGCAGAAGGGACTCGAAGAGGCTCGCAAGAACATCTTCGAGGTGCCCCTCGCCGGGTCCACGATCGTCTACCCGGTGATCGGCAGCTCCGGCGCCGGTCGCGTGCTGATGAAGCCCGCCGCGCCCGGTACCGGTGTGATCGCCGGCGGCGCCGCGCGCGCCATCCTCGAGATGGCCGGCGTGAAGGACATCATCGCCAAGTCGTTGGGCTCGTCCAACGGCATCAACGTCGCCCACGCGACCATCGAGGGGCTCAAGCAGTTGCGCCGCCCCGAGCGCATCGCCGCCCAGCGTGGAAAGGCCCTCGACGAGGTCATCCCGTCGGGGACGCTTCGCGCCTACCGCGAACGCCAGCGTGAGGGCGACCTGTTCAAGACGGAGACCACGCATGGCTAAGTTGAAGGTGACCCAAGTCCGATCGTCGATCGCCACCAAGCCCAAGCACCGCGGCACGCTGCGCGCGCTCGGGCTGCGCGGCATCGGCCAGTCCAACGTGCTGCCCGACCGTCCCGAGATTCACGGGATGATCGCCCGCGTGCCGCACCTGATCACCGTAGAAGAGGTGGCTGAATGAAGTTGCACGATCTCCAGGCCCCCGCCGGCTCCAAGCACCGCAAGAAGATCGTCGGTCGCGGTATCGGCGGACACGGCGGCAAGACCGCCGGCCGCGGCACCAAGGGTCAGAAGGCCCGCCGCCAGATCCCCGCGGGCTTCGAGGGTGGCCAGCTGCCCCTGATGCAGCGCATCCCCAAGCTCAAGGGCTTCACGAACCCGTTCCGCGTGGAGTACACGCCCGTCAACCTCGACGCGATCACCGCGCTCGGGGCCGACGTCGTCACGCCCGAGGTGCTCGTCGCCAACGGGCTGGCGCGAAAGAACGACCTCGTGAAGGTGCTCGGTCGCGGCTCACTCGACAAGGCGGTCTCAATCTCGGCGCACGGATTCTCGGCGTCGGCTCGCAGCGCCATCGAGGCGGCCGGTGGCAGCGTCACCGTCTTGGACAAGCCCTTCGCGGTTCGTCCGCCGGCCTCCGGCAACCAGCACCAGAACCGCTAGGGCGTCGTCGTGCTGCGTCGACTCGCGAACATCTTTCGCGTACCGGACCTTCGCAACAAGGTCATCTTCACGGTCGCGATCATCTGCCTCTACCAGCTCGGCGCCAACCTGCCCATCCCCGGGGTCAGTTGGTCCCAGGTCCAGGTGCTCCAGTCCAAGGCCGGCGCGTCGGGCGTGCTCGGCTTCTTGAACCTGTTCAGTGGCGGGGCGCTCACGCGCCTCGCGGTCTTCGGCCTCGGGGTCATGCCCTACATCACGAGCTCCATCGTGATCCAGCTGCTCACCACCGTCATCCCCAAGCTGACCGAGTGGCGTGACCAGGGCGCCGTGGGCGAGAAGCGCATCACCCAGACGACGCGCTACCTCACCATCGGCCTGGCGCTGCTGCAGTCGACCGGCCTGATCTACGCCTTCCACGGCCACGACCAGGCCCTGCTCGGCTTCAACATCGACCTGATCCCCCGGTTCAACCTGTGGCTGGGCCTGTTCATGGTGGCCATCATGACCGCCGGGACGGCCTTCGTGATGTGGCTCGCCGAGTTGATCACCCAGCGCGGCGTCGGCCAGGGGATGAGCCTCTTGATCTTCGCGAACGTCGTGGCGGGCCTGCCCTCGGGCGGTCGCGCGGTCTACGCCGAGGGCGGGCCGGTCAAGTTCTACACCATCGTGGTCATCTCGATCGCCCTGCTGGTGCTCATCGTCTTCATGGACAACGGCCAGCGCCGGATCCCGGTCACCTTCGCGCGACGGGTCGTCGGGCGCAAGGAGATGGGCGGTAATTCGACCTACATCCCCTTGAAGGTGAACCAGTCGGGCGTGATCCCGATCATCTTCGCCTCCTCGGTGCTCTACATCCCGGTCCTGTTGTCCAACGTCGTGCCGTGGACGGGCTTCCAGCACTTCGTCAACTCGTCGTTGCAGCCGACCAGCTTCTTCTACATCCTCTCGGACTTCGCGCTCATCTTGGCCTTCACGTTCTTCTACGTGTACATCGCCTTCGAGCCCCACCAGCAGGCCGAGTTGCTGCGCCAGCAGGGCGGCTTCGTCCCGGGCATCCGCCCGGGCCTGCCGACCGAGAAGTACTTCGCCAAGATGCTCTCGCGCATCACCACGGTCGGCGCGGTCTTCCTCGCCGGCGTCGCGGTGGTGCCCGCGGTCCTGATGGCGCTGTGGCACATCAACCGCTTCCCGTACTACGGCACGACCTTGCTGATCGCGGTCGGCGTCGCGCTCGAGACGATGCGCCAGATCGACAGCCAGCTCATGATGCGCAACTACGAAGGGTTCCTCAAGCGCTGACATGGCCCGGTTGATCCTCGTCGTCCTGGGTAAACAGGGAGCCGGTAAGGGCACCCAGTGCAAGCGGCTGGCCGAGCGGTACTCCATTCCGCACGTGTCCACCGGCGACATGCTGCGCGCGGCCGTGAAGGCCGGCACGCCCGTCGGGCGTGACGTCGCCGCCGTGCTCGAGGCCGGCGAGCTCGTCTCGGACGACCTCGTGAACCGGTTGGTCGCAGAGCGCTTCGCCCAGCCCGACGCGGCCGCGGGCGCCCTGCTCGACGGCTTTCCGCGCACCTTCGCCCAGGCCGCGGCCCTCGAGGCCATCCTCGGTGCCGACGGCGTCAAGCTCTGCGTGAACCTCGAGGTGTCGGTCGAACTGGTGACCCGGCGTCTTTCGGCGCGACGGGTCTGCGTCGACTGCGGGGCGATCTACACCGACACCGACCCCGAGGCCGTGTCGGGCGTCTGCTCGAACTGCGGGGGCCAGGTGGTCCAGCGCGCCGACGACCAGCCCGGGGCCATCCGCAGCCGCCTCGAGGCCTACGAGCGCGACACCGCGCCGCTGCTCGACTTCTACGCCGAGCGCGACCTGCTCGTCACGGTCGACGGCTCGCTCGATCCCGACGAGGTCACGGCGTCGATCCTCGCCGTGATCGACGAACGGCTCTCGCGATGAGGCGTTCGCCCGACGAACTGGCCAAGATGCGCAAGGCCGGCCGGGTCGTCGCCGAGATCCACGAGGCCACCCGCGCCGCGATCCGCCCGGGCGTCACGACGGCCGAGCTGAACGAGGTGGCCGCGGCCGTGCTCGAGAAGCGCCACGCGCGCTCGAACTTTCTTAACTACAACGGCTTTCCCGCGGTGATCTGCACGAGCCCCAACGACATGATCGTCCACGGGATCCCCGGCGACGTCGTGCTGCACGAGGGCGACATCATCTCGGTGGACTGCGGCGCGATCGTCGAGGGCTACCACGGCGACGCCGCCTACACGACCGGGGTCGGTGCGATCAGCGCCGAGGCGAAACGCCTCATCGAGGTGACCGAGCGTTCCCTCTGGGCCGGCATCGACCAGCTCGTGGTCGGCAACCGGCTCCACGAGGTCGGCCGCGCGGTCCAGCGCGTCGCCGAGGCGGCCGGGTACGGGGTGGTGCGCGAGTACGTCGGCCACGCCATCGGCACCGAGATGCACGAGAACCCCCAGGTGCCCAACTACTGGCCCGGCACGCCCGGTCCGACCCTGAAGAGTGGCATGGTCTTCGCCATCGAGCCGATGGTCAACGTCGGAACCTACGACACCTACACGCTCGACGACGGCTGGAGCGTCATGACGGCCGACGGGTCGCTGTCGGCGCACTTCGAACACACCATCGCGGTGACCGACGACGGCCCCGAGGTCTTCACCGTCCTCTAGTCGCTGACTCCGAGCACGCTCGCGAGGCGCGCCATCGCGGCGGCGGTTCGCTCGCCCCACCAGAAGAGGTCGCGGCCGTCCACGTAGCGAACCGGGGCCACGGTCTCGAGTTCGGCGCGGTGGCGCTCGGCGAAGGGGTAGGGCTCGCTCGGCGCGAGCACCAGGTCGGGACGGGTCGCCGCCATCTCGTCGAGGCCGACGTGCGGGTAGGCCCCCCGGTGCGCGAGGGCGTTCTCGAATCCGAGGTGGGCGAGCAGGGACGATCCGTAGGTCGGCGCGCCGAGCGCGATCCAGGGCCGGCGCCAGATGGGCACGACCACGCGGTGGCGCGGCGCTCGGGGTGCGGCCCGACGCGTCGCCGCCCAGGGGTGGCCGACCACCTCGGCGAGCGCGGCCAGCTCACGGTCGACGTCGGCGAGGCTGCGCACGGCCGTCGCGTGCACGGCCAGTCCCCGCGCGAGCAAGGCGTCGTAGTCCTCGCGCCGGTTCTCCTCCTCGTCGAGCACGACGAGGTCGGGCGCGAGCGCGACGATGGCCTCGAGGTCCGGGTCCTTCGTCCCCCCGACGCGCGCCACCCCCGCCACGTCACAGAACCGGGTCACGGCGACCGGGCGCCGACCCCACGCCTCGAGGGTCTCGCTCACCGAGGGGACCAGGCTGACGACGCGCACCTAGGGCTCGGGGTGGGCCCGGTCGTGGTAGCGCTGGGCGAAGAGCGCGGCCTCGGTGCGCCGCTGGAAGCCGAGCTTGGCGAGCAGGTTCGACACGTAGTTCTTCACGGTCTTTTCCGCGAGGAACATCTCGGCGGCGATCTCGCGGTTGGAGAGGCCCTCACTCAGCAGCTCCAGGATCCGGCGCTCCTGGTGGCTCAGGCTCTCGAGGCGGATGTCCTCGGTGATCTGGCGGCGCAGGCGCTCGCGGGCCCGTTCGATCTGGTCGCTACTGAGCAGCATCTCGCCGTTGGCGACGCGGCGAATCGAGTCCACCAGGTCGTCGCCGCGCACGTTCTTCAAGACGTAGCCCTTGGCCCCGGCGAGCACCGAGGCCGACATGGCCTCGTTGTCCGCGAAGGACGTGAGCATCAGGCACGCGAGGTCGATGCGCCGATCGCGCAGCGTGCGACAGAGGTCGACCCCGCTGCCGTCGGGCAGGCGCACGTCGAGCACGGCCACGTCGATGGCGTCGACGTCGACGGACTCGGCCTCCTCGACCGAGGCGGCCTCGGCCACGACCGACAGGTCGTCGTGGGCCTCGAGCAACTCGCGCAGACCCCGGCGCACGATCTCGTGGTCGTCGACCAGGAGCAGCCGGATCACGTCAGTCCTGTCTGAGGGCGGTCCATCGAACCAGTGTGCCACGCCCGGGCTCGGATTCGAACGTGGCGTCGCCGCCGAGCTCGCGCGCCCGGCTGCGCATGTTGCGAAGCCCCCGTCCGGGGCCGACGGGGGCGGTGAACCCGACGCCGTTGTCGCGCACGCTCAGCACGAGCATCGGCCCCTCGACGGCGAGGGTGACCTCGGCCTCGCTCGCGCGGGCGTGGCGAGCGACGTTAGAGAGCGCCTCGCGCAGCGCCTGGAGGGCGTGGCGGGCACAGCGCGTCGAGAGCTCGAGGTCGGCCTCGTTGGGCAGGCGCAGCGTGACCTTGATGCCGAGGCGCGTGGCGACCTCGTCGGACATCGCGCGCAGGCGCGCCACGAGGTTCGTGCCGTCCACGTCGTCCTGGTCGATCTCGAAGATCGTCGTGCGGATCTCGTGGATGGTCGTGTCCAGTTCGTCCACCGCGCGGTTGATCCGCTCGCGATCGGCCTCGTTCAGGGTGGAGCGCAGCGTGATCTGCAGGGCGAGCCCGACGCCGAAGAGCCGCTGGATCACGGTGTCGTGCAGGTCGCGCGCGAGTCGCTCGCGCTCTTCGCCGAGGGTGAGCTCGCGCAGGTGGTGGCGGATCGTGGCCTGGTCGATCACGAGGCCCGCCGCGCGGCCGAAGGCCTCGACCAGGATCTCGTCCTCCTCGTCGAAGGGTCGTCCGTCGGTCCGATCGGTCAGGTAGAGGTTGCCAAAGACGTGGCCGTCGGCGCTCGTGACCGGAACGCCGAGGAAGTTGGTCATCACCGGGTGGTGCGCGGGGAAGCCGGCTGCGCCCCCGTGGTGCGCGAGGTCCTCCACGCGCACCGGCGCGCCGCCGAGGATCGTCTCGCCGAGCACGCCGCGCCCGTGGGGGGCGGCGCCGATGCGTTCGCGCAGTTCGTCGTCGACGCCGTAGGTCACGAAGCGCGAGAGGGTAGCGCCGTCTCTCCCGACCACGCCGAGGGCGCCGTAGCGGGCCCCGACGAGCTGGCTCGCGGTCTCGACGATCAGCGTCAGCAGGTCCGAGAGGTCCGCGTCGGTCTCGATAAGCATGATCGCGTCGATCAACGCGTGGAGCCTCGCAGGATCGGTGATCCGATGAAAGGGCACGCCCGATTCTCCCACACCGCGTAGCGGTTACCCGATCCGTTCCCCCGAGATGATCGTGAGCGGCAGGGCGATGATCGACGCCCCACCGGCCACCGCGCGGGTGAGGGCCACCGAGAGCGCGGGCTCCCCGGCGGGCACCGCCGCGATCCCCGAGGCCATGACCGCCCAGGTGGCCCCGTCGGGCTCGAGGCCGTCGATCTGGACCGAGAGGACGTCGCCGCGTCGCGCGGCGACCACGACGGCCTCCTCGGCGCTGGCGAGCAGGAGTTCGTGGTCGTCGACCACGGCGATGCGGGCCGGCAGGGCCGCGGGCAGGCAGCGCACGGAGATCACGACCCGGGCGTAGTCGGCGTGGCGCAGCAGGCCCAGGCACTCGTCGCGCGGTATCGTGGCGCGTCGCACGCGGTCCCCCGGTACACTCATGCAACCAGCATGAACCGAGTTTCTCCACCCTCACTAGGGCCGGGGGTCACTTTTTGGACCCGTGGACGGCGCGTGCGCGGCCCCGTGGGTCCGCGCTTTTGCGTTCGGTGAAAAAAACGGTAGAATGGTCAGCCGACCTGTGGGCGAGCCCACGGTCATCTGCGACGAGCCGCTCGTCGCCGTATTGCCGTAACAAGGAGAAGGAACCTGAGTAAGCCGAAGGAAGACGCGTTCACCGTTGAGGGAACGGTCGTCGAGCCACTACCGAACGCCATGTTTCGTGTCGAGTTGGAGAACGGGTACACCGTCCTCGCGCACAGCTCGGGCAAGATGCGCATGCACCGCATCCGCATCCTGCCCGGCGACAAGGTCCAGGTGGAGATCACGCCCTACGACATGACCCGCGGCCGCATCACCTATCGCTACAAATAATCAGGGACTGAGTCGAGAGAGAAGACATGAAGGTTCGCGCCAGCGTCAAGACCATGTGTGAGAAGTGCAAAGTCATCAGACGGAACGGTCACGTCCGCGTGATCTGCGAGAACCCGCGTCACAAGCAGCGTCAGGGCTAGGAGAGAAAAGATGGCTCGTATTGCCGGTGTCGACATCCCGCGCGAGAAGCGCACGGTGATCTCGCTCACGTACATTTTCGGCGTTGGTCCCACGACCGCCCAGCAGATCTGCGCGGCGACGGGGATCGACGAGTCGATCCGCGTGAAGGACCTCACCGATGGTGACGTCAACAAGTTGCGCACCTACATCGACCAGAACGTCACGGTCGAGGGTGACCTGCGCCGCGACGTCGCCCAGGACATCAAGCGCAAGATGGAGATCAACTGCCTCCAGGGGATCCGCCACCGCAAGGGCCTGCCCGTACGCGGTCAGCGCACCCGCACCAACGCCCGCACCCGTAAGGGACCCAAGCGCACCGTCGCCGGCAAGAAGAAGGTAACCAAGTAATGGCGAAGCCCACCACCAACGCTCGCAAGGGACGTCGCAAGGAGCGCAAGAACGTCGCCTTCGGCGTCGCGCACATCAAGAGCTCGTTCAACAACACGATCGTGTCGATCACCGACCCCGAGGGCAACGTCCTGTCGTGGGCCTCGTCGGGCAACGTCGGCTTCAAGGGATCGCGCAAGTCCACGCCGTTCGCCGCACAGCTGGCCGCCGAGAAGTGCGCGCGCGCCGCGATGGAACACGGCGTGAAGAAGGTCGACGTCCTGGTCCGCGGACCGGGCTCGGGCCGCGAGACGGCGATCCGCTCGCTCGCCGCGGCCGGTATCGAAGTGGTGGCCATCAAGGACGTGACGCCGTTGCCCCACAACGGCTGCCGTCCGAAGAAGCGTCGTCGAGGCTAAGGAAGAATCATGGCTCGTTACACCGGTCCCGTTTGCCGACTCTGTCGGCGTGAGCGCACCAAGCTCTACCTGAAGGGGGAGCGCTGCTTCACCCTGAAGTGCCCCGTGTCGGAGAACTCCGACCGCCAGACCCGCGCCTTCCCGCCCGGCATGCACGGTCGTGACCGTCAGCGCCAGGGCTCGGAGTACCTGACCCAGCTTCGCGAGAAGCAGAAGGCCCGGCGCATCTACGGTCTGCTCGAAAAGCAGTTCCGCAACCTCTACGAAGAGGCCAGCCGTCGCCCCGGCATCACCGGGACGAACCTGCTGCAGTTCCTCGAGCTTCGCCTCGACAACGTGGCCTACCGTGCCGGGTGGGGCGCCTCGCGCTCCCAGGCCCGCCAGTTCGTGCGCCACGGCCACGTGATGGTCAACGCCAAGCGCGTGACCATCCCCAGTTTCCGGGTCCGTCCCGGTGACGTCGTGACCCTGAAGGTCGCCACCCGCGAGAACTTCAACGTCAAGCGCAACCTCGACATCATGGACCGCTCGGTGCCGGGTTGGCTGGAGAAGGGCGAGGACGGCTTCGCCGTCACCGTTCGCATCGTTCCCCAGCGCGAGCAGATCGACGAATCCATCCGCGAGCAGCTCATCGTCGAGCTGTACTCGAAGTAGTCGCAGTCCGTAGTCCCAGAAGGAGCCCGCATGCTGATCATCCAACGACCAACCATCGACGCCATCGGCGACGAGGAGAACAACCGCCAGGCCTTTGGAATCGGACCACTCGACCCCGGCTTCGGCCACACCCTGGGTAACTCGCTGCGTCGGACCCTGCTGTCGTCGATCCCCGGCGCGGCCGCGACGCGCGTGAAGTTCGACGCGGTGCTGCACGAGTTCGGTGTGATCGAAGGCGTGAAGGAAGACGTCCAGGACATCTGCCTGAACCTGAAGGACCTGCTCTTGCGCGTGCACAGCGACGAGCCGGTCGTGCTGCGCCTCGACAAGCGCGGCGAGGGTCCCGTGCTCGCCTCGGACCTCTCGACGACCGCTGACGTCGAGATCTTGAACGGCGACCTGCACCTGGCCTACCTGACGTCGGCCAAGGGCTCGCTCAGCTTCGAGCTGACCGTCGAGCGTGGCAAGGGCTACGTCGGCGCCGAGGGCAACAAGGGCACCTCGACGATCGGGGTGATCCCCCTCGACGCGATCTTCTCGCCCGTTCGCCGCGTGTCCTTCGAAGTCGAGCCGGTACGCGTCGAGCAGTCCAAGGACTTCGACCGCCTGGTCATCGAGGTCGAGACCGACGGGTCGATCAGCCCCGCCGAGGCGCTGTCCTCGGCCGGCAAGACCCTCGGGGCGCTCGTGGACCTGATCGCCCACTTCGACGAAGAGGCGCCGTCGCTCGAGTTGGGCGACGTCGGCACGGCCCAGGCCGCCGCCAGCGAGCTCGACATCCGCATCGAGGAGCTCGGTCTCACCGAGCGCTCGCGTAACTGCCTGAAGCGCGCGGGCATCAACACCGTGGCCCAGCTGATCAACGCGACCGAGCGGGACCTCACGTCAATCACCAACTTCGGCGCCACGTCGCTGAAGGACGTCACCGACCGTCTCGACGAGCGCGGTCTTTCACTGCGAGTAGAGGACTAGTCATGCGCGGGACTCCTACCAAGGGCAAGCGGTTCGGGGGCGACAACGCCCACCAGAAGGCCATGATGGGTAACCTCGTGGCCTCGATGATCGCGGCCGAGTCGATCGTGACGACCGAGGCCAAGGCCAAGGCGTTGCGCCCCATCGTCGAGAAGGTCGTCACCGCGGCGAAGAACTCGCCCGAAGGCTCCGTGCACGCCCATCGCCGCGTCGTGGCGTTCATCCGCGACAAGGACATGGCCCAGAAGCTCTTCACCGAGATCGCGCCGCGCTACAGCGACCGTCCCGGTGGCTACACCCGGATCTTGAAGCTCGGGCCGCGTCAGGGCGACAACGCCCCGATGGCGCGCATTGAGTTCGTCTGATCAATCGCTGACCGCCACCCGTCGGTGGCGGATGGACCTCGCCTACGACGGCGCCGCCTTCGCCGGTTTCGCGCCCCAACCCGGGCGCGACACGGTCGTGGGGGCCCTCGGTGAGGCGATCGCGAGGACGTTGCGCCTCGACGCCGCGCCCTTCATTGTCGGGGCCGGACGCACCGACGCCGGCGTGCACGCGCTCGCCCAGGTGATTTCACTGGACCTCGGGGCCGCGGTTCTGAGCGAGGACAGCACCGACTGGTTCCTGCGCTCGCTCAACCACCAGCTGCGCGGACGAGTCGTGGTCGCGCGCGCGCGGGTGCTCGACGACTTCCACGCCCGCTTTGACGCCACGTGGCGTCAGTATCGCTACCTCGTCGCGACGGGGCCGGCCCTGGCTGCGACGAGCGCCCTCGCCTGGGCGGTGGCGGCACCGCTCGACCTCGCGGCGATGAACGACGCCTCGGCGTGTCTGGTCGGCGTGCACGACTTTCGGGCGTTCTGTAAACGCGCCCCCGACAAGACGCCCGACGAACCCCTGCTTCGCCACGTGTACGAGGCCACGTGGACCGACGAACCGGACCGTTTGGGCGTCGCCGCCGCCGGGGGGTTCGTCGTCTTTCGTATCCGCGCGAACGCCTTCTGTCACAACCAGGTGCGCCGCCTCGTGGGATCGCTCGTCGCGGTCGGGCGAGGTGAACTGGAGCCCGAGGAGATCGCCGCGCGCCTGCAGAGCGGTGACGCGCGCCGACTGCCGGCCCCGGCCCCGGCGGCCGGCCTGGCACTCGTGGGCGTCGGCTACGACGACCTCCACGGCGGTCCGTCGGGCCCGGGCGCGCCGATCCGCTGACCAGACAACGGCGAAACGCTCGCGTACTTCGGGCCCAGGGTGAGAGCGGCTCGGCGACGGACCCGTCTGAGCCCGACCGTCGTCGAGCCGACGACACCGGGCGTCCGCGAGTGCGCCGCGACAACGGCACGCGCGGTGGCGTCCGAGCTGTCAACCGGCTGACGGGTGGCGGATCTCCTCTGTAATAAATAGGGAGAAACTATAAGACGTGACAAATACCAATGATGGGACTTTGGGCCCTGTTCGCGCGAGAGCGGGCTTCGTACGCTCAGGTTTATGCAAGACATGCAACGCAGCAGGCAGAGTGTGCAGCACCTGGCACCAGCACGCGACTTCCTGAGCGCGCAAGAGGTAGGGCAGTTGCTCAAGGTCGATCGTTCCACGGTCTATCGGATGGCCGAGAGCGGGGGACTGCCCTCCGTGAAGGTGGGCCGACAGTGGCGGTTCCCCGCCGCCGCGATCGAGCGCCTGCTGCGAACCGGTGAGCGCGTCGGCGCAACGACCCGCGAAGACCGCGAGGCCATGGTGCGCGCGGTCGGTTCGTCCCTGCCGCTGATCGAGCTCTCGGCCCAACTGCTCGGGGTCATGATGATCGCGACCGACATGGACGGACAGCCCGTGACCGACCTCGTCAACCCCTGCGGGTGGTTCGCCCAGCACGCCGAGGACCAGGGTTTCGTGTCGACCTGCCTGGGCTACTGGAAGCAGCTCGCCGACGACCCGGACTTCGACGTCCGCTTCCACCTCGGACCGCTCAACGTCGAGTGCGCGCGCACCTTCGTGCGGGTGGGCACGCAGCTCGTCGGCATGCTCTTCGTCGGCGGCATCGATCCGACGGGCGAGGACGAGCGACCGCTCTATCGGCTCAACGCCGAAGGTCGGACCCGGGTGCTGACGTACCTGCCGGCCGTCGCCGCGGCGATTTCGCGGCTCGCGGCGCAACCACGTACGAGCGTCGAGACAGGGAGGACCATATGAAACGGCTTCTGATACTGGGCGGCGGGACTGCCGGAACGATGGCGGCGAACCGCCTTCGCAAGCGGCTCGACCGCGCCGAATGGGAGATCACGGTCGTGGACCAGAACGAGGCCCACGTCTACCAACCCGGGAACCTGTTCGTGCCCTTTGGCATCTACGAGCCGAACGATCTGGTGAAGCCGCGTCGCCGGTTCTTGCCCGAGGGGGTGGAGCTGGTGCTCGGCGAGATCGATCGCGTCGAGCCCGAGGACAACCGCGTCGTGCTCGCCGACGAGCGGGTGCTCGCCTACGACTACCTGATCATCGCCACGGGCACCTCGCCGCGCCCCGACCAGACGCCGGGCATGCTCGGGCCACAGTGGCGAAAGAGCATCCACGAGTTCTACACGCTCGAGGGTGCGACGGCCCTGGCCGACACGCTCGCCGACTGGCAGGGTGGGCGCATGGTCGTGCACATCGTGGACATGCCCATCAAGTGCCCCGTCGCGCCGCTCGAGTTCACGTTCCTCGCCGACGCGTTCTTCACCGAACGAGCGATGCGCGACCGGGTGGAACTGGTGTTCGTGACGCCGCTCGACGGTGCGTTCACCAAGCCGATCGCCTCCAAGCACCTCGGCGGAATCCTCGAGGAGCGCGGGGTCAGCCTCGAGAGCGACTTCATGGTCGAACGCATCGACGCCGACGCGAAGACGCTCGTCTCCTTTGACGAGCGCGAGGTCCCCTTCGACCTGCTCGTCACCATCCCGCTCAACATGGGCGCGGACTACGTGGCGCGCTCGGGTCTGGGTGACGACCTCAACTACGTGCCCGTCGACAAGCAGACGCTGCTCGCCAAGGGTTACGACAACATCTTCGCGCTCGGTGACGCCTCGGACATCCCGACCTCCAAGGCCGGCTCGGTCGCCCACTTCTCGATCGAGTTGTTCGAGGACAACTTCATCAGCCACATCCACGGTCGTCCCATGACCAAGCTCTTCGACGGCCACGCCAACTGCTTCATCGAATCCGGCCACGGCAAGGGCATGCTCATCGACTTCAACTACGACACCGAGCCGCTGCCCGGCAAGTACCCACTGCCCGGCTTCGGCCCGTTCAGCCTGCTGCGCGAGTCCGAGGCGAACCACTGGGGCAAGATGACCTTCCGCTGGGTCTACTGGAACCTGCTGCTCACCGGTAAGGAGATGCCCTTCGAGCCACTGATGTCGATGGCCGGCAAAGAGGTCGAGGTGCACGCATGAGCGTCACGACCTCGCCAACCGTGGAAGAACGCCTCGAGCGCATGGCCGAGCAACTCGCCGAGGTCACCGACGAGTTGCGCCGCCAGCGCGAGAGCCGCGAGCGCTGGCAGGAACTGCTCGACGACCTCGCGCCACTCGCCGAACAGGCGATGTCCACCACCATCAGCCACCTCGACCTCGACTCGAGCGACGTGGAGAATCTGTTCAACCTCGCCCACACCTTCGCGCGCAACGCGTCGGTGCTCGAGGCGTGGATCGGCCCGCTGCGCTCGATGTCGGCACTGGCCGAGGAGCTGGCCCCGCTCGCCACCCCCGCCGTCGCCAGTCTGAACGAGCGACTCCAGCAGCTCGACGAGCGGGGCTACTTCGCCTTCGCCCGGCGCAGCGTCGACGTGCTGGACAACGTGGTGACCTCCTTTAGCGAAGAGGACGTCAGGTTGCTCGGCGAGAACATCGTGCTCATCCTCCAGACGATCAGACAGATGACCCAACCCGAGGTCATGGGCATGCTTTCGCGCACCGCGCTGACCATGCAGCAAGAGGAGCCGGCGGCCGAGGCGCCGTCGCTTCGCGGGCTCGTGCGACAGTTCCGCGACCCGCTGGTGCGCCACGGACTCGCCCGGACCCTCGTCGCGCTGCGATCGGTGGGTGCGGAGTCGAACCGGCGACGCGAGCCAGATACGCAAGCGACGCCTGATCAGAAGAGCAAGAGGAGGTAGTCATCATGACCACAGCGACAATCAACGGCAGCGAAGTCCACGTCGACGCGGAGGGTTTCCTGACCGACTACGACGAGTGGACGGAGGAACTGGCGCAGGTGCTCGCCGCGAACATCGGCATCGAGCTGACCGACGAGCACTGGGACGTCATTCGCTTCCTGCGCGAGGACTTCCCCCGCCAGGGCGAGACGGCGACGATCCGGCGCACGTCAACGGTGGGCGGCTTTGACACCAAGAGGCTGTTCGTACTGTTCCCGAAGAAGCCGGCGAAGAAGATGGCCTACATCGCTGGACTGCCCAAGCCGAGGGGCTGCGTGTAACAACCGAAAGAGGAGGCAACGCAATGACTGAAGAGAAGGTCGAATCGACCGCGCCGGTACCGAATTTCGATGGGGGCGAGACGGATCGCAAACTCGCCATCATCTGTTCCAAGGGCAATCTCGACATGGCCTACCCCGGGCTGGTGCTCGGCAACGCCGCCCTCGGTGAGGGCATCGAGGTCCACCTGTTCTTCACCTTCTGGGGATTCGACATGATCACCAAGAAGCGCATGAACAACCTGAAGTTGACGCCGCTCGGCAACACCGCGATGCACATGCCCCAGGGACTCGGCGGCGTGCCGGGCGTGACGGCGATGGCGACCGCGATGATGCGCAAGCAGATCGAGGCCGTTGGCGTGCCCGAGGTGCCGGACTTCCTCGAGCAGATCGTGGCGTCGGGCGGACACCTGTGGGCGTGCAAGATGTCGGCGGACATGATGAAGCTTGAAAAGGACGATCTCTACGACGCCGTCGAGGGGATTATCAACGCGAGCGACTTCATCGAAATCGCCGACGGAGCCCAGCTCCTGTTCATCTAGAGGGCGCGGAACACCCGAGCGGCGCTCGGTCGCGAGGGGACTGAACCCGAGACGACGAGTCGATCGGTGATGGCCATGTATCGGTAGGCTCCCATTTGTGACTTTCGAGACCCCCGGCACCGACACCTTCGACCTGGACCCGTCCATCCGGCCCCAGGACGACCTCTTTCGCCACGTCAACCAGCGGTGGTTCGACGCGACACCCATCCCCGAGGACCGCGCCAGCTACGGCACCTTCTGGCTGCTCGCCGAGGCCGCCGAGCGCAGCGTGCGCGAGATCGTCGAGGCGGCGCGCGACGCGCAGCCCGGGACCGAAGCGCGCAAACTCGGCGACCTCTACGCGAGCTTCCTCGACGAGGCGCGTCTCGAGTCCCTGGGGGTGGCACCGATCGCACCGACGCTCGCGGCCGCACAGGCCCTCACCTCGATTCCTGGTTTTCTCACCCTGGTCGGCTCGCTCGAGCGCGAGGGCCTCGCCGGTTTCTACCAACTCTTCGTGGACAATGACCCGGGCGACCCCACGCGCTACCTCGTCTTTCTCGAACAGGGCGGCCTGTCGCTGCCCGATGAGAGCTACTACCGCGAAGAGCACTTCGCCGAGGTTCGAGCCGCCTTCGTCGCCCACGTCGCGCGCAGCCTGGAACTCGCCGGGCTCGACGACGCCGCGGCGCGCGCGCAGCGGGTGATGGCCCTCGAGACCGAACTGGCCGGCGGACACTGGGACACCGTGCGCTCGCGCGACGTCAGCGCCACCTACAACCTGGTGACCCGCGACGCCTGGCTGGCCCAGGCACCGGTACTCGCCGACTGGGTCGACACCGTCGGCTCGGCACCCTTTGGCGAACTCGTGCTTCGCCAGCCGAGCTTCACCGCCACCCTCGCGGCGATGCTCGACGAGGCGCGCCTGGAGTCCTGGCGCGACTGGCTGACCTGGCAGGTGGTGCGCGGCGCGTCACCGTACCTGTCCGCGGACTTCGTCAACGCCCACTTCGACTTCTACGGCCGCACCCTCACCGGCGCACCGGAGCTGCGCGCGCGCTGGAAGCGCGCCGTCGCCCTCGTCGAGGGCGCGATGGGCGAAGCGGTCGGGCACCTCTACGTGGAGCGACACTTCGCCCCCGAGGCCAAGGCCCGCATGGACGAGCTCGTGGCGAACCTGATCGAGGCCTACCGAGCGTCGATCGCGCAACTCGACTGGATGGGACCCGCGACGCGTGAGCGGGCCCTGGCCAAGCTCGACGCCTTCACCCCCAAGATCGGCTACCCGCCGCGGTGGCGGGACTACTCGGCGCTGAGCGTCGCCGCGGGCGACCTGATGGGCAGCGTGCGCGCGGCCAGCGCCTTCGAGTTCGACCGCCAGATGGCCAAGATCGGCCAGCCGGTCGACCATGACGAGTGGTTCATGACCCCCCAGACGGTGAACGCCTACTACAACCCGGGGATGAACGAGATCGTCTTTCCCGCGGCGATCCTCCAGCCCCCCTTCTTCGACGCGAACCGCGACGACGCCGCCAACTACGGCGCGATCGGGGCCGTGATTGGCCACGAGATCGGTCACGGCTTCGACGACCAGGGTTCGAAGTTCGACGGGTCGGGTCGTCTCGCCGACTGGTGGGACGACGAGGACCGCGCGGCCTTCGAGGCGCGCACGAAGGCCCTGATCGACCAGTACGACGCCCTGGTGCCGCGCGAGGTCCCCGGCCAGCACGTGAACGGGGGACTCACGATCGGCGAGAACATCGGCGACCTCGGCGGACTGGCCATCGCGTGGCGCGCCTACCGGCTCGCGTGCGCCGACGCCGACCCCGTGATCGACGGACGCACGAGCGCCGAGCGGTTCCTGTTCGCCTGGGCCGTGAGCTGGCGCCACATCGCCCGGCCGCCCGAGGTCGAGCGCCTGCTCGCGATCGATCCCCACAGTCCGCCAGAATTCCGCTGTAACCAGGTAGTACGGAATTTGGACGTCTTCTACGACGCCTTCGGGGTCGCGCCGGGGGACGCTTTGTGGCTCGATCCGAGCGAGCGCGTCGCGATCTGGTAGGTCAACTTGCCTCGGGACCCCCGGAGTTTGTAGGCTAGAGAGTCCCCCGAGCCCGTCGTGGCGGCGGGGCCTGGTAAGGAAGAACTGTGCGTACCTATAGCCCGAAAGCTAACGACATCACACGTGCCTGGCACGTCATCGACGCCGAAGGATTAGTGCTCGGTCGACTCGCGACCGTCGTCGCCTCGCTGTTGCGTGGCAAGCACCGGACCTACTTCGCGCCGCACTTGGACACCGGTGACTTCGTCGTGATCGTCAACGCCGACAAGGTCGTGCTCACGGCCAACAAGGCGGCCCAGAAGTTCGCCTACCACCACTCGGGTTACCCGGGCGGACTGCGCTCGACCTCGTGGTCGAAGCTGCTCGCCGAGGACCCCGCGACGCTCGTCTTTGACGCCGTGAAGGGCATGGTCCCGCACAACCGTCTCGGTCGCGCCCAGATGGAGAAGCTCTTCGTCTACGCCGGCCCCAAGCACCCGCACGCGGCCCAGCAACCCGTTCCGTTCGACACCTCAGCGATTCGCCGCGGTTAAGGAGACTGATGACCACGCCTATTCAGACCACCGGACGTCGTAAGGAAGCGGTGGCGCGCGTGCGCCTGCGCCCGGGCACCGGCACCATCACGATCAACCACCGGGCCTTTGACAACTACTTCACCTCGGCGACGCACCGCCAGATGGTGATGGAGCCGCTGCGGCTCATCGACGTCCAGCAGAACTACGACATCGACGCCACCATCGAAGGTGGCGGCGTCGCCGGGCAGGCCGGCGCGCTGCGCCTGGGCATCGCCCGCTCCCTGCTCGAGGTCGACGAGACCGTGCGCCCGGCGCTGAAGAAGGCCGGACTCTTGACGCGCGACGCGCGCAAGAAGGAGACCAAGAAGTACGGCCTCAAGAAGGCCCGTAAGGCTCCTCAGTACTCGAAGCGTTAGTCGGTGCCCGTGCGATTCGGCACGGACGGCATCCGCGGACGCGCCTACGACGAAGTCTCCGTCGACCTCGCCTATCGGCTCGGTCGCGCGGTGGCCGCCGTCTTTGACGCCCCGGTCGTCGTCGGTTACGACACCCGTGAGAGTTCGCCGGTCCTCGCGACCGCGGTGCTGGCCGGACTCGTGGACGGCGAGGCGGCGGTCACCGACCTCGGGGTCATCCCGACCCCCGGCGTGGCCGTGGTCGCGCGAGCGCGCGCCAGCGTCGGCGTCGTCGTCTCGGCCTCGCACAACCCCTACTTCGACAACGGGCTGAAGGTGCTCGGCCCGGGCGGGTCCAAGCTCGACCACCTGACCGAGGCGGTGCTCGCCGCGGCCCTCGAGGCCGCCGCCCCCGCGCCCGCTGACCTCGATCGCCACGTGTGCGTTGACGAGGCGGCCCAGGGTCAGTACCTCAACCTGCTGCGCGAACTCGTGCCCGGCGACTTCAGCGCGTTGCACGTGGTGCTCGACTGCGCGAACGGGGCCGCGAGCGAGGTGGCACCCGCGCTGATGCGCGCGAGCGGCGCGCGCGTGAGCGTGATCCACGACGCCCCCAACGGCACCAACATCAACGCCCACTGCGGCTCGACCCACGTCGAGGACCTGGTGGCGACGGTGCGCGAACTCGGCGCGGACGTCGGACTCGCCTTTGACGGCGACGCCGACCGGCTCATCGCCGTGGACGCGACCGGGACGGTCCGCGACGGGGACGACCTCATGGTCTTGTTCGCGCTCGACCTGGCGAGGCGGCGCGAGCTCGGCGGTGGCGTGGTTGTGACCACGATGAGCAACCTTGGCCTGCGCCGCGCGCTCGAGGCGGCGGCCCTCGACGTCGTGGAGACCGACGTGGGGGACCGTAACGTCCTGCTCGCACTCGAGGACCGCCAGTGGTGCTTCGGTGGCGAGCAGTCCGGCCACCTGATCTTCTGTGAACTCGCGCCCACCGGCGACGGCCTGCTCACCGGCATGCTGCTGCTCGACCTCATCGCGCGTCGCGGGCCACTCGCCGAACAGGCGAGCGCCGCGTGGCATCGGGTGCCCCAGGCGCTGGTGAACGTCGCGCGCGAGGACTTCGACGACGCGGTCGTCGACCGGCTGAGCGAGGAGCTCGTCGCGCGCTATCGACTCGCCGACGAGGACTGGCGAATGGTCGTGCGTCCCTCGGGCACCGAGCCCGTCGTGCGGGTGATGGTCGAGGCCCTCGACGGCGACTTCGTCGACGAGTTCACGTCGGCGTTGCGCGCGGCCTTCGCCGCCTAGCGAGAAGGCCGTCGCGGACCCCCGAGTAGGCTGGGCCCATGTGCGGCATCATCGGGGTCGTCGGCGATACCGACACCGTTTCGACGCTCCTGTCCGGCCTCGAGCGTCTGGAGTACCGCGGTTACGACTCGGCGGGCGTCGCGCTGGTGCGACCCGGCGAGACCTGGCGGGCGCGCTGCGCGGACGGGACCGAGTCGGTCGCGGCGCTGCGTCTGGCCTGTGACGACGCACCGGTGGGCTTCCGTTCGGGCATCGGCCACACGCGCTGGGCCACCCACGGCGCCCCCGAGGCGGTCAACGCCCACCCGCACCTGGACTGCTCGGGCAACGTCGCGATCATCCACAACGGCATCATCGAGAACCATACCGAACTCCAGGAGGGACTCGAGGCCCGCGGACACGTCTTCACCTCGGTGACCGACTCCGAGGTCCTCGCCCACCTCATCGAAGAGGCCCGCGGCCAAGGACTCGAGCTGCTCGACGCGGTGCGCGCCGCCCTCGCGGTCGTGCGCGGGGCCTTCGCGCTCGCCGCGATGGACGCCACCGAGTCCGACGTCATCGTCGCCGCGCGCCGGATCTCGCCCTTGGTCGTGGGCACCGCGGCCGGGGTCACCTACCTCGCGAGTGACGTGCCGGCGATCCTCGATCGCGCGAGCGCCTTCTACGCCGTCAACGACGACGAGGTGGTGCGTCTCGGGCCCGAGGGGTTTCGCGCCGTCGACCTCGAGGGCGCCCCGGTGCGACTGCACCAGCTCACCATCGACTGGGACCTCGAGACCGCCGAGAAGGGCGGTCACGACGACTTCATGACCAAGGAGATCCTCGAGCAGCCCGACGCGCTGCGCGCGACGCTGCTCGACCGGCGCCGTCCCGACGGGACGATCACCTTCGACGAGCTGCGCGTGAGCGACGACGAGCTGCGCGCGGTCAAGCGGGTCGTGCTCGTCGCGGCGGGCACGTCGCATCACGCGGCGCTCGTGGCCAAGTACGCGATCGAGCGCTGGGCGCGACTGAGCGTCGAGGTCGACATCGCGAGCGAGTATCGCTACCGCGACCCCGTCGTCGAGATCGGCACGCTCGTCATCGGGGTCTCCCAGAGCGGCGAGACCATCGACACCATCCAGGCGGTGCGCGAGGCCAAGCGTCGCGGCGCCCGCGTCGTGGCGATCGCCAACATCGTCGATTCGAGCCTCGCGCGCGAGGCCGACGCCGTGATCTACACCCGCGCGGGCCTCGAGGTCTCGGTCGCCTCCACGAAGTCCTTCGTCGCCCAGGTGGCCGCCCTCGAGCTGCTGGCGCTGCGTCTCGCCCAGTTGCGCCAGTCCCTCGACGAGGGGGAGATCGACGCCCTGGTGCGCGGCCTCGGTGCCGTGGGCGCACTGGTCGACAAGGCCCTCGGGCGTCGCGACGCGGTCACCGAGGTCGCCACGGCGCTCTTGGACGCGCGCGACTTCTTCTTCCTCGGCCGCCACGTCGGCTTCCCGACGGCCCTCGAAGGGGCCCTCAAGCTCAAGGAGATCTCGTACCGACACGCCGAGGGCTACCCGGCCGGCGAGCTCAAACACGGACCCCTCGCGCTGATCGAACCGGGCGTCGTCGTCGTCGCGGTCGCGACCGACCTCGCCCTGCACGAGAAACTGCTGTCCAACCTGGCCGAGGTGAAGGCCCGCGGCGCCACCGTCGTCGCGGTCGCGACGGACGACGACGAGACCATCGACTCCGTCGCGGACTACGTCTTGCGCGTGCCGGCCACCGAGCCGATGTTCTCGCCGATGGTCGACGTCGTCGCCCTGCAGCTCTTCGCCTACGCGACGGCCCGCGGGCTCGGGCGTAACGTCGACCGGCCGCGCAACCTGGCTAAGACGGTGACGGTCGAATAGTGGGTGTGCGCGGTGTGGGGGTCGACGTCGTGGACGTGGCGCGGTTCCAGTTGGCCCTGACGCGCCGGCCGCGCATCGTGACGCGGCTCTTCACCGAGGGCGAGCAGCGCGACGCGCGCGGCAAGACCGAGCGGCTCGCGGCGCGCTTCGCCGCCAAAGAAGCCGTCATGAAGACCCTTGGGGTGGGTGTCGGCTCGGTGCCCTGGCAGTCGATCGAGGTGGTGCGACTGGCGAGTGGTGCGCCGACCATCGCGGTCCACGGGCCGGCCGCGGAGCTGGCCGCGCGCCGCGGGGTGACCCGCTTTCACGTCTCACTGACCCACAGCGACCTCAGCGCGATCGCCATGGTCGTCGGGAGCGACGATGCCGGTTGAGGGCGTGCGCCGCCCGGCCTGGGCCGAGATCTCGCGCTCGGCGCTCGCGCACAACATCGCGGCCCTGCAGCGGGTGCTCGGTGACACCAAACTCTGCGCCGTCGTCAAGGCCAACGGCTACGGCCACGGCGCGCCGCTCGCGGCGCGCGCGGCCCTGGACGGTGGCGCCCACGCGCTCGCCGTCGCGATCGTCGACGAGGGCATCGAGCTGCGCGGCAGCGGGGTGACGGCGCCGATCCTGCTGCTCGCCGAGATCCCGCCCGAGACGATCCCCGACGCGCTCAGCCACTCGCTCTCCCTGACGGTGGGTTCGCTCCAAGGCGCCCGCCACGCCGCGGCGGCGGCCGAGCGGCTCGGCGGACTGCACCGGGTCCACGTGAAGATCGACACCGGCATGCATCGCATGGGCGTGCCCCCCGAGCTGGTCGACGAGGTCGTGGACGTGCTGCTCGCGTCGTCGGCCATCGACCTCGAGGGCGTCTACACGCACTTCTCGACCGCCGACGGCCCGAGTGACGAGGACCGCGCCTTCACGCGACAACAGCTTGCGCTCTTCGAGGGGGTCATCGCGCGCCTTAACGCGCGCGGCGTTCACCCGCGCATCGTGCACGCCGCCAACTCGGCGGGTGCGCTCGGCTACCCCGCCTCGCGGCTCTCGATGGCGCGCGTCGGGCTCGCCCTCTACGGCTACCTGCCCGACCCGTGGCTTGCGACGACCCTCGCCGAGGCGGGGGTGACACTCGAGCCGGCCCTGACTCTGCGCGCCCAGGTCGTCGCGGCCCGGCGCCTCGAGTCCGGTGAACGGCCGAGTTACGGTCGACGCCGCGCGCTGACGAAGGCGGCGACGGTCGTGACCGTGCCCTTCGGCTACGCCGACGGCTACCCGCGCCGGCTCTTCGAGGCCGGTGCCAACGTGCTCATCGGCGCCCGGCGCTACCCCCTCGCCGGCACCGTCACGATGGACCAGTTGCTCATCGACGTCGGCGACGACGAGGTCGCCGTCGGCGACGACGTCGTGCTGCTCGGTCGCCAGGGCGACGAGTTGATCAGCGCCGACGAGTGGGCGACGCTCGCCGGCACGATCACGTGGGAGATCCTCTGTGGCATCGGCGCGCGGGTGCCGCGGGTCCTGGTGGATTAGATGTCCCTGGACGTCGCGGCCCTGTCGAGCTGCACGCGCTGTCGGCTCAGCGAGTCGCGCACGCGCGTGGTCATCGGCACCGGGCCAACGGACGCGGCGCTGGTGCTCGTCGGCGAGGCCCCGGGCCGCCAGGAGGACGAGGGCGGCGAGCCCTTCATCGGTCGCAGCGGTCAGCTGCTCTTCAAACTCATCGAGGAGGTCGTGGGCCTTACGCGCGCGCAGTGCTACGTCACCAACACCGTGAAGTGCCGCCCCCCGGCCAACCGCGTGCCGGCGCGCGACGAGCTCGAGGCCTGCCGGCCGTGGCTCGTCGACCAGCTGGCCGACCTGTCCGCGCGCGTGACGCTCACCCTCGGACTGACGGCGGCGCGCGAGGTGCTCGGCGCCACCCTGTCGATGTCGGCCGTGCACGGCCGCGCCCGTCACCTGGGCACCGGCACGGGGATCGCGACCTACCACCCCGCGGCCGCGCTGCGCGACCCCGCGCTCGTCGCGGTGATGCGCGCCGACCTCGCGATCGTGCGCACCCTCGTGGCGGCGTCGTGAGCCGCGTCACCGCCGACCCCTCGGCGACCGAACGGGCGGGCGAGGAGTTCGCGCGACTGCTGCGCCCCGGCGACGTCGTGCTGCTCTCGGGGCCGCTCGGCGCGGGCAAGACCACCTTCGTACGCGGCCTCGCGCGCGGACTCGGCGTGCTCGAGCGCGCGACGAGCCCGACGTTCACCATGGTGCGCGAGCACCGCTGCCACAACGACCTCGGCATCGTTACCCTGCATCACGCCGACGTCTACCGGATCCAGAGCCTGGACGAGGTCGTCGACCTCGCGCTCGGCGAGCTCGTCGAGGAGGCGGCCGTCGCGGTCGTCGAGTGGGGCGAACTCGCGGCCCCGGTCTTCGGTGAGGACGTCCTCACGGTCTTCATCGGCGTCGGGTCCGACGACCGACGCACCATCGACGCGGACGGGGCCGGGGCGCGCGATCGCGCCGAGGCGCTCGCTCGGTGGGCGTCGTGATCGCGCTCGCGATCGAGACCGCGACGACGGCCTGCTCGATCGGACTGGTCGACGGGAGTCGACGCGAGGCGCGCCTGCTCGCTTCGGATCGACGACACGTCGAGGTCCTCGCCCCGGGCATCCAGGCGCTGCTCGCCGACTGCTCGCTTCGCGCGAGCGACCTCGAGCGGGTGGTGGTGGACCGGGGCCCCGGCCTGTTCACCGGACTGCGCGTCGGCCTCGCGACGGCGCTCGCGCTCGCCGACGCGACGGGCGCCGGACTCGTCGGGGTCACCTCGCTCGAGCTGCTCGCGCACGGCGCGCACGGCGATGGCGTTCGCGGGCGTTTCGTCGCCGTGGTCGACGGCCGGCGCGGTGAGGTCTTCACCCAGAGCTTCGAGCTCGGCGACGAGGTCGCCGCCCTCGGCGCCGCGGCGGTCGAGCGACCACGCGACGTCGTGATCGCCTGGGCGACCAACGGCGTTCGCGTCACCTTCGCCGGCGACGGGGTGGCGCGCTACGCGAGCGACTTCGACGCCGTGCCCAACGGCACCGTGCACCCGCTGCTCGTGCCGCCGGTCCTCGCCGCGCTCGAACTCGCCGGGCGCGAGCCGGGCCCGGTCGCGCCGCTCTACCTGCGCGAGGCCGACGCGGTCGCGAACTTCGTCACGCGAGACGGCGCGTGAACGATCGCCCGACGACCTGGACGATCCGTCTCGCCGAGCGCCGCGACGTGCCGGCGCTGCTCGAGATCGAAGAGGCGCAGTTCCCCGAGCCGTGGTCGCGCGGGATGCTGCTCGACGAACTCGCCAACGTCGCCACCCGCCGCTACACCGTCGCCGTCGAGGCCGGCGTCGTGCTCGGCTACCTCGGGGTGATGTTCGTGCTCGACGAGCTGCACGTCAACACCATCGGGGTTCGCCGCGAGTTCGAGGGCCGCGGCGTCGCCTCGTCACTGCTCGACGAAGCCTGGGGCGACGCGGCCGCGCGCGGGATCACGCGCGCGACGCTCGAGGTCGCGGTCTCCAACAAGCGCGCCCAGGCCCTCTACGCGCGCTACGGCTTCGCGCCGGTCGGCGTGCGCAAGAACTACTACGAGAAGAGCCACGAGGACGCCCTGGTGCTCTGGGCGGACCTGGAGGTCCCCGGGGGGATCGGACCTACGCTGGAACCGTGAGCGTCGTGCTGGGCATCGAGACGAGTTGCGACGAGACCGCGGCCGCGGTCGTAGACGACGCGTGGCGGGTGCGCAGCTCGGTCGTCGAGTCCTCGATCGACCAGCATCGTGACTTCGGTGGCGTGGTGCCCGAGCTCGCGGGGCGCGCCCACGTCGCCACGATCGTCCCGGTCGTGCGCGCCGCGCTCGAGTCGGCCGGGCTCGACGTGCGCCACCCGGCCATCGACGCCGTCGCGGTGACCGCGGGTCCCGGGCTCATCGGCTCGCTGCTCGTGGGCCTCGCCGCGGCGAAGGCCTACGCGCTCAGCTGGGACGTGCCCCTCGTGACCGTGAACCACCTCGAGGGCCACCTGTTCGCGCCCCTGCTCGAGACGCCCGACCTCGCCTGGCCGGTGTTGACGCTGCTCGTCTCGGGCGGGCACACGATGCTCGTCTACCAGCGCGGTCCCGGCGACCACGAGGTGATCGGCGAGACGATCGACGACGCGGCGGGCGAGGCCTACGACAAGATCGCGCGCTGGCTCGGACTCGGCTACCCCGGGGGTCCGCCCATCGACCGACTCGCCGGGGACGGGGACCCGACCTCGCTGCGACTGCCGGTCTCGATGACCGGCGACGACCTCGACTTCTCGTTCTCGGGCCTCAAGTCCGCCGTCGTGCGCGCGGGCGAGAAGCGCCCCGATCTCGTCGTGGCCGACGTCGCGGCCGCCTTCCAGGGCGCCGCCGTCGAGCAGTTGACCCGCAAGCTGCGCCGCGCCCTCGAGCGCTACGACGTCGCGGGGGTCGCGATCGCCGGCGGGGTCGCCGCGAACTCGGCGCTGCGCGCCGCGGTCGCCCAGATCGCGAAGGACGCGGGCATCGCCGCCCACGTGCCGAGCCTCGCCATGTGCACCGACAACGCCGCCATGATCGCGGCCGCCGGGCTCGCGCGCTTCGGCCGGGGTCACGTGAGCCCACTTGACGTCTCGGCCGATCCCAACTGGGCGCTCGCCGACGTGAGGCCGTGATGGCGCGCTGGGTGGCCCTCGACGAAGGCGACTGCGACCGCGACCCGATGGTCCAGTTCGCGCGCTGGTTCGACGAGGGGTCGGTCATGGTCGACCGCGAAGCGGTCGCGCTCGTCACCGCGAGCGCCGACGGACGTCCGAGCGCGCGCATGGTGCTGCTGCGCCACCTCGACGCGACCTCGATCGGGTGGTACACGAACTACGAGAGCGTCAAGGGCCGCCAGCTCGCCGAGAATCCCCACGCCGCGATCCTCTGGTACTGCGAGCCCCTCGGCCGCCAGGTGCGCTTCGAGGGGCTCGTTGCACCGATGAGCGACGCCGAGTCCGACGTGTACTTCGCCCAGCGACCCCGCGGCCACCAGATCGGCGCCCACGCGAGCCGCCAGAGCGAACCGCTCGCGAGCCGCGCGGCGCTCGAAGCACGCGTGGCGGAGCTCGAAGCGAGCTACGCGGGCCGCGACGTCGCGCGCCCCGCGCACTGGGGCGGCTACCGGCTCACCCCGACGTTCGTCGAGTTCTTCCAGCAGCGCGCCGACCGGCTCCACGACCGGCTCTGGTACACCGCGACGCCCGACGGGTGGCGCATCGAGCGCCACTACCCCTAGCGCGCCGCGCTCGTCACTCGAGGACGTCGCTCGTCACCCGGTGATCGCTCACCGCGCGTAGCGCGAGGGCGCCGAAGATGAGTGCCGCCGCGAGCGAGGCGAGTCCCCCCATCCGGTAGACGCTGCGCGGGGCGAGCAGTCCGAGGGCGGCGCCACCGAGGAGGAAGGCCCCGACCTGGGCCGACTGGGTGAGCGCGTTCACCGCCGCGAAGGCCCGCCCGCGCAGTGCCTCGGGGGTTCGCAGCGTGAAGAGGGTCATCGCCGCCACGTTCACGATCCCCACCGCGAGGCCCGCGATCGCCATGAAGGGGTAGATCTCGCCCACGTCGGTGACGAAGCTCACCCCCGACACCGACAGACCCGCGAGCACGACCATCAGCATGAGGCGTCGCACGAGCGGGTAGATCTCGTGGCTCTGGCGTCCGGCGAGAACTGAACCGACGATCGTCCCGGCGCCGAAGGCCGCGCCGAGCGCGCCGTAGTCGAGCGGCGTGCCGTGCAGGGTGCGGATCACGAAGAAGACCTCCGCGACGTTCACCATGCCGAGCGCGAGCAAGAAGACGAAGAAGTCGAGCACGACCGGCGCGAGGACGCGGTCGCGCGCGACGTGGCGCAACCCCGCGGTCATGCGCCGGTCCTCCTCGTCCTCGTGCGCGACGGGCCGCCGGTCGGCGTGCAGCAGGGCGGTCCCGACCGTGCCGAGGGCGAAGCTCACCGCGTCGAGGTAGAGCGGCACGCTCTGGCCGGTCCAGCCCACCAGCAGCCCGCCGAGGACGGGACCGAGGATGAAGGCGACGCCCTGGGTCGCCTGGAGGGTGCCGGTCGCGCGGTTCACGTGCTCGTCACCCACGATCGCGGGCAGCAGGGCCGAGTAGCCGGGCATGGAGAACGACACCGAGACGTTCAAGACCACGACGAGGGCGATGGTGGTGGGAATCGCGTGCCAGTAGCCGAGGCCGACGCTGACGACGGCTTCGGCACAGCCGAGGGCGATGAGGAGGGGTTTGGCGCGGATCCGGTCGACCACGTGGCCGGCGACCGGCGCGAGCAGGGCGACCGGGGCCATGGCAGCGATGCCGAGGGCGGCGACCGCCCAGGCGTGCCCGAGCGGGGCGACGCGCAGGTAGAGCGCCACCATGGCCAGTCCGTCACCGACGAAGGAGATGCCGCGAAAGACCGCGAGCAGTGCCACGTCGCGGCGCTGGGCCCCGGTGAGCCCCCCGGACTCGTTTGACTGCGAAGATGTTCCCACCGGTGTCGACTCTACGGTGCCCCGTGCCAGCACCGGCGGCCCTCGACGCGCGGCGGTTGGCACTCGGCGGTTGTGTCTGCTAAATTGGCAGTCGCACTATTCGAGTGCTAGACGCACAGGAGGCAGTCACCATGAAACTCAACCCCCTCGAGGACCGGATCGTCGTCCGGCCGAACGTCGCCGAGGCCACAACGGCGTCCGGCCTCGTCATCCCCGATACCGCCAAAGAGAAGCCCCAGCAGGGTGAAGTGCTCGCCGTTGGACCGGGCCGTCGCGCTGAGTCGTCGGGTGAGTTGATCCCCACCGGTGTTTCGGTCGGTGACACCGTCGTCTACTCGAAGTACGGCGGGACCGAGATCGCCGTTGACGGCGAGGACCTCTTGATCCTCTCGAGCCGCGACGTCCTCGCGACGATCACGAAGTAGTCGTCGATGAGCAAACTTCTCAGATTCAACGAAGAGGCCCGCCGCGGCCTCGAAGCCGGCGTCGACAAGCTCGCCGACGCGGTCAAGGTCACCCTCGGGCCCAAGGGCCGCAACGTGGTGATCGGCAAGAAGTTCGGCGCGCCCACGATCACCAACGACGGCGTCTCCATCGCCCGAGAGGTCGAACTCGAAGACCCCTTCGAGAACATGGGCGCCCAGCTCGTCAAGGAAGTCGCCACCAAGACCAACGACGTCGCCGGTGACGGCACGACGACCGCCACCGTGCTCGCCCAGGCCCTCATCAAAGAGGGCCTGCGCAACGTGGCCGCCGGGGCGAACCCGGCCGGTCTGAAGCGTGGCATCGAGTTGGCCGTGAAGGCCGCCGTTGCGTCGATCGCCAAGCAGAGCCAGGTCGTCGAGGGCAAGGATCAGATCGCCCAGGTGGCAACGATCTCGGCCGCGGACAGCTCGATCGGCGAGGTCATCGCCGACGCCATCGACAAGGTCGGCAAGGACGGCACCGTCACAGTCGAAGAGTCCAACACCTTCGGGATCGAACTCGAGCTCACCGAGGGCATGCAGTTCGACAAGGGATACCTCTCGCCCTACTTCGTGACCGACGCCGAGCGCCAGGAAGCGGTGCTCGAGGACCCTTACATCCTCTTCACCAGCGCCAAGATCTCGGCCGTGCACGACCTCGTGCCGGTCTTGGAGAAGGTCATGCAGTCCGGCCGGGCGTTGTTGATCATCGCCGAGGACGTCGACGGTGAGGCGCTCGCGACCTTGGTCGTGAACAAGATCCGTGGCACCTTCACCTCGGTCGCCGTCAAGGCGCCCGGGTTCGGCGAGCGTCGCAAGGCGATGCTTCAGGATATGGCCGTCTTGACGGGCGCGACGGTGATCTCCGAGGAGATTGGCCTCAAGCTCGACACCGCGTCCGTCGACCTGCTCGGGCGCGCCCGGCGCGTCGTCGTCACGAAGGACGCCACCACGATCGTCGACGGTGCCGGTGAGGCGTCCGAGGTCGCTGGCCGGGTCGCCCAGATCAAGCGCGAGATCGACGAGACCGATTCGGACTGGGACCGCGAGAAGCTCCAGGAGCGTCTCGCCAAGCTCGCCGGCGGTGTGGCGGTCGTCAAGGTTGGCGCCGCGACCGAGGTCGAACTGAAGGAGAAGAAGCACCGCATCGAGGACGCGCTGTCCGCGACGCGCGCCGCCATCGACGAGGGCATCGTCGCCGGCGGTGGCACGGCACTGGTGCGCGCGCGCGCCGACGTGGATGCACTCATTGAAACCCTCGACGGTGACGAGGCGACCGGCGCACGGATCGTCGCGCTGTCGCTGTCGAGCCCGCTGCGCCACATTGCGGCCAACGCGGGCTTCGAGGGTGCCGTCAAGGTCCAAGAGGTCGCCGACGCGAAGGGCTCGGTGGGGCTCAACGCCGCCACCGGCGAGCTCGTCGACCTGGTGAAGGCGGGCGTCATCGACCCGGCCAAGGTGACCCGCTCGGCGCTGCAGAACGCGGCGTCCATTGCGGCGCTCTTGCTCACGACCGAGGCGATCGTCGCCGACAAGCCCGAGCCGGCCGGTGCCCCCATGGGCGACGGCGGCATGGGTGGTATGGGCGGCATGATGTAACGAGTCGCCACGCAGCGACTCAACGACGAGAGCCGGGCCATTGGGCCCGGCTCTCGTCGTTGGTTGGTAGGGTACCGACCCGTGGAACCCGTTGACGTGATCGTGGTCGGTGCGGGACTGGCGGGACTACGCGCCGCCCAGGTGCTCGAGGGCGCGGGCCGCTCAGTGCTGGTGCTTGAACGAGCGCCGGTAGTCGGTGGCCGTCTCGCGAGCCGTACGCTCGATGGTTTCATCGTCGACGAGGGCTTCCAACTCGTCAACCCCGCCTACCCCGAATTGATCGCGACTGGCGTGGGCGCCGATACCGACCTGCGCAGGTTCCCCGGCGTGGTCCGCTACGTGGACGCGGGTCGCGTCCTTACGCTGCCCGGCTCGAGCGGTCCCTGGCGTGACGCGCTCGCGATCGCGCGATCGGGCGACGGCGCTTGGCTCGATCTGGCTCGGGTGGGGGTACTCACGCTCGTAGCGGCGCTGTCGCCGGTCAGTTGGATACGTCGGCGCCGCGATGAACCGGCGCGACGTGCGCTCGAACGCTGGGGTGTCTCCGAGGCGTTCGTTGAGGCGTTCCTGCAGCCGTTCCTGCGCGGGGCCCTGCTCGACGACGACCTCGAGACCTCGTGGCGCTTCACCCAGTTACTGCTTCGCAGTTTCGTGCGGGGGCGTCCGGGCACCTACCCGACGGGCGTGGCGGCGCTGCCCGCGGCGCTCGCGGGCCGGCTCGCCACGGGGACCGTTCGACTCGGCGAATCGGTGAACGCGATTGACGCGACAACGGTCGCCACCACGTCACAGATCTATCGCGCGAAGCGCGTGATCGTGGCGACCGACGCGACAAGTGCCCACGAGCTGGTTGGGGTTCCACCCGTGCGCTGGCGTGCCCAGACGACCTGGTGGTACGCGACGCCGCGGTTAGCAGACGGTGCGGTGCTACGGCTGGACCGCCAGCGCGGCTTTCTCACTTCGACCCTCGACGTCAGCGCCGTCGCACCCGAGCGCGCTCGACCGGGCCGGTCACTGGTCGCGGCCGCCACGAACGGCATCGCCGGATCCGGCGACGAGCCGGGGGTGCGCGAGGACGTAGCGAGGATCTACGACCTCGGCGTCAGCGATGTGGAGCTCGTCACCACGACGGTCGTGGCCCAGGCGCTCGCTCACACGCCCGCGCCGCTGTCGCTGTCACGTCCCTCGACCTGGGGCGACGTCGTGCTCGCGGGCGACTACCTCCAGACGCCGTCGATCCAGGGTGCGTTGGTAAGCGGCCGCCGCGCCGCCGAGGCGGTACTGACGGCGTTCGTCTAACCTGGTGAGATTTGGTAACTGGCGCAGTTATGGACGGTAAACTGAGTCAGATTTCGAAATGACATTCGTTGTGTGCGGAGTGCCGTCGTGATCGCGGTGACCTAGTCTCGTAGTCCCGACGGGTGAGCCGCCGCGGCGCGTGAGGACGGGCATGATTCAACGTATTTCGCTGACCAAGTCGCACATCATTGAGGTAGCGGCACAGTTGGTGCGCGAGGTCGGCGCGTCGGGCTTTCATATCAGTGACCTCGCGAGCCGCGCCGATGTCGGCGTGCCGACGATCTACTATCACTTCACCTCGCGCGAACAGGTCATCGCGGAGGCCCAGCTCGCCAACTACTTCGAATTGACGGTCGGGCTGCGCGACCACTTCACGAGCGCGGTGGTGGCTGTGGTCAACCGTGACGAAGGTGCCTTTAACGACGCGCTTCGCGGGGATATTGAGGAAGCCTGGTCACTCGGGGGATTCGATGAGCAGATGGGCATCATGAACCTGCTGATCGACGTGTGGGCCGACGAGCGGACCCGTCAGGCCTTTAAGGACATGCTCGACGCGCAGTACGCGCGCTGGGTCTCGGTATTGAGCGATGCGAAGGACCTCGGCTGGCTCGATGACACCTACGACTCCGGGCTGCTGGTCGCGATCTTCTGGGCGGCGTCGGTCGGACAGGCGGTGATCCCGCGACGTTCGGGTCTGGACGTGCACAGCGCCGCGGTGAGCGACTTCTGCCTCGGCGTGCTGCGCGGTCACCCCAAACGCTAGGGCAGCGACGGGTCGACGGCCAGTTCGTCCTCGGTCGCTTCGACTGCGACGTGGGGTACGATCCGGTCGAGCCAACTCGGCATCCACCAGTTAGCCCGTCCGACGAAGTGCATCAGGCTCGGCACGAGCACGGTGCGCAAGATGAAGGCGTCCATCAGCACCGCGCCGCCGAGTCCGACGCCGAACTCGGCGATGATCCGCTGACCGCCGAAGGCGAAGGAGAGGAAGACCGAGATCATGATCAAGGCGGCCGCAGTGATCACGCGGCCGGTGTTGGCCTGACCCCGGATGATCGCCTCTTCGTTGTCTGCAGTATTGAGCCACTCCTCGTGCATGCGTGAGACCAGGAAGACCTGATAGTCCATCGAGAGTCCGAAGAGGATAGCGATCATGATGATCGGCAGGAATGACTCGACGGGTCCGGTGCCCGCGCCGAGCAGGGTGCTACCCCAACCCCATTGGAAGACCGCGACGACGAGCCCGAAGGACGCCCCCGCGGCGAGCAGGTTCATCGCCGCCGCGACGAGCGGCACGAGCACGCTTCGGAATGCCACCATCAACAGCAGGCAGCCGAGCAGCACGATCACCCCGATGAAGAGGGGAATCTTGCTTGACAGAACGGTTGCGAAGTCGGCGAAGACCGCGGTCAGTCCACCGACGTAGATCGCGGTGTGCGACGATGCCGTCACCCGCGGGATGTAATTGTCGCGCAGCGAGTTGATCAAGGTGTTGGTGGCCGTCGCCTGGGGGCTCGACGCGGGCACGACGGTGATGATGCCGATGGTGTCGCGGTTGGCGAGCACGAGCGGGGTCACCGCGGCCACGTCGGGTCGGTGGACCAGGCTCGCGTCTAGGCGGCGCATAGCGGCGACGTCGGCCGTCGAGTGCAGGTCGCCCACGACCACGAGGGGGCCGTTAAAGCCCGGGCCGAAGCCCTTGGCGAGCAGGTCGTAGGCCTGGCGCGTTGTCGATGATGGCGGGTTCGACCCCTGGTCCGAGCTGCCCAAGTGCAGTGAGAAGTAGGGTGACGCGACGACCGCGATCAGCGCGAGGGCCGCTACCGAGAGCACGCGCGGGTGTCGCGAGACGAAGTACGCCCAGCGCTGCCAGGGTCCAGCGACGACGACGGGCTCGGGGCCGTGCTCGGCGAGGGCCCGTCGCTCGCGTCGACTCAAGACGCGGTGCTTCTGGAAGGCGAGCAGCGCCGGCAGCAGGGTGAGCGAGGCGAGCATCGTGATCGCGACGGTGATCGAAGCCGAGACGGCGACGCCGTTCAAGAATGACAAGCGCAACACGAGCATGCCGGCGAGCGCGACCACCACCGTCGAGCCGGCGAAGAGCACCGCGCGCCCCGAGGTGTTAATCGCGGTCACGATGGCCTCTTCGACCCCGAGGCCGCGTTTGAGACCCTGGCGCGAGCGCGTCACGATGAACAGCGCGTAGTCGATGCCCACGCCGAGTCCGATCAGGGATCCGAGTATGGGAGCGAAGTCGGCGATGTTGATCACGTGGCTGAGCAGCGTTGACGCGGCTGAGGCGACGCCGATCGCGAAGAGCGCCACGCCGAGGGGCAGCAGCATCGCGAGGAACGAGCCGAAGGCGAAGAGCAGGATCAGCGCGGTCGCGATGAGCCCAAAGATCTCGCCGGGACTGCCGGTAGGCGCGTCGAGCTGGCCGAAGGCGTTGCCACCGAACTGGACGTTGAGACTGGACGAGCGGATACTTGAGCCCACCGTCTGAACGGCGCGGATATCAGCGAGGGGGAGGCGGAAGGCCTGTTGGCTGAAGTTCACGACGGCGTAGGCGATGGTTCGCTGGCGGTCGATCTGCGCGGCGCCGGGGCAGGGCGCGGCCGTCGGACAGAACGGTGAGACGACGCCCGCCACGTCGGGCAGTGTGGCGACCTTCTTCAGCATCGCGTCGATCGTCGCGCGCTGCTGGTCGAGCGTGCCCGTTTTTGCCTGGAAGACGATCTGGTCGGCGTCGCCGGCCTTGGCGGGGATCTTCGCGAGCAGTTCGACCGCGTGGGTGGAGTTGGTACCGGGCAGACTGAATGCGTTGGCGTAGGCCGAGCCCGCGCTGTGGGCGAGGAGATTGATGATGACGATCAGTACAACCCATACGCTGAGCACGTACCACCGGCGACGTACCGCCAGGCGCGCGAGGGATTTCATGACACTCCTGGACTCAATGAGGCGAACCGCAATTATACAAGAGGTACAGGGGTGCTGGCCAAGGCACGTGCGCCGCTCGTGACGTCGCCGCGCCTCGAGCGTTTCCCGGGACACGAGTACCCCCAGGTGATCCCCGACCCAGACGAGGTACGCCCGGGTGGCGCGGCGCCCTGGGCGAGCCTTACGGCCGAGTCGCGCCGCTCGGTGTCGGTGTCGACGGTCGTGACGCAACTCGTCGAGCGGGGCCGATCCCTCGAGTCGGGGCTCCCGGAACTCTCCGAGGAACTGCAGGTTCTCTCGCGCGACCCGGACTTCACGATCCGTCCCTCGGCGGTGCTGGTGGCGCTGCTCGACGTCCAAGGTGAGGCTCACGTCGTCTTGACGCGCCGGTCCCTCTCGCTTCGCCACCACCGTGGTGAGATCGCCCTGCCCGGGGGTCGCCGCGACGGCGACGAGGACGCCGTGGCGACGGCGCTGCGCGAAGCGAACGAGGAGATCGGACTCGACCCGTCCCTGGTCTCGCCGGTTGCGCTGCTGAGCCCGATCGCCTCGATCGTGTCCAACTCGGCGATCTGGCCGGTGGTGGGAACAGTCGAGGGTCGGCCCCGGCTCCATGCCCAGCCCGGTGAGGTCGACCGGGTCTTCAGCGTCGCACTGGCGGACCTGCTCGGTGACGACGTCTTCGTCGAAGAGCGGTGGCGCCGCTCGAGTCCGCGGCCTGGGACCGACGACGACGGCTTCTTTCCGATCTACTTCTTTCGGGTGCCCGGGGACCTCATCTGGGGCGCGACGGCGCGGGTCCTCGTCGAGTTGCTCGCGATCGCGACCGGCGTCGCCGGTGAAGACGACGGTTGACTCCGGTAGATTAGAGAGATCCAGAACCCCGGCCGGGGCGGTATCGGAGGACACCATGGCGGAAGTAGAGATCGGTATCTATAAATCGGCGCGACAGGCGTACGGTTTCGACGACATCGCCATCGTGCCCTCACGGCGCACGCGCGACCCCGAGGACGTGGACATCTCCTGGCAGATCGACGCCTACAAGTTCGAGCTGCCGATGCTCGGCTCGGCGATGGACGGCGCCGTCTCGCCGGCCACCGCGATCGAGATCGGACGGCTCGGCGGACTGGGCGTCTTGAACCTCGAGGGACTCTGGACCCGCTACGAGGACCCGATGGCGCTCTTCGAGGAGATCCGCGACCTCGACGACGACAAGGCCACTGCCCGCATGCAGCAGATGTACTTAGAGCCCATCAAGCTCGAGCTCGTCGCCGAGCGGATCCGTGAGATGAAGAAGGCCGGCATCGTCACCGCCGCATCCGTGACACCCCAACGCACCGACTGGATGTCCAAGACCATCACCGACTCGGGACTCGACATCCTCGTGATCCAGGGCACCGTGGTCTCGGCGGAGCACGTGTCGCGCACGGCCGAGCCGCTCAACCTGAAGAAGTTCATCCGCGAGTTCGAGATCCCGGTCATCGTCGGCGGCTGTGCGAGCTACCAGGCGGCGCTGCACCTCATGCGCACCGGCGCCGCGGGCGTGCTCGTCGGCGTCGGACCGGGCAACGCGTGCACGTCACGCGCCGTGCTGGGCATCGGCGTCCCCCAGGCGACCGCGATCGCCGACGTCGCGGGCGCGCGCATGCGCCACCTCGACGAGACCGGTGTCTATGTCCACGTCATTGCCGACGGCGGCATGAGCAAGGGCGGCGACATCGCCAAGGCCATCGCCTGTGGCGCGGACGCCGTCATGATCGGCTCGCCGCTCTCGAGCGCGGTCGAGGCACCGGCGCGGGGCTTCCACTGGGGCATGGCCACCTTCCACCCGACGCTGCCGCGCGGCACGCGGGTGCGCACCCAGGTGCGCGGCACGCTGTCGGAGATCCTGCTCGGACCGGCCCACGAGAACGACGGACGGCTCAACCTCTTCGGCGCGCTGCGCACCTCGATGGCGACGTGCGGCTACGAGACGTTAAAGGAGTTCCAGAAGGCCGAGGTCATGCTCGCGCCGTCGTTGCAGACCGAGGGTAAGTCGCTCCAGCGCGCCCAGGGTGTGGGCATGGGCCATTGACCAGTGTCCTCGTCGTCGACTTCGGTGCCCAGTACGCCCAGCTGATCGCGCGGCGCGTGCGCGAAGCGCACGCGTATTCCGAGATCGTCCCGGCGTCGATCAGCGCGGCCGAGGTTCGAAACAAGAAGCCCGCCGCGATCATCCTGTCGGGTGGACCCAAGTCGGTCTACGAGAGCCCGGCGCCGACCCTCGACCCAGGCATCTACGACCTCGGCGTGCCGATCCTCGGCATCTGTTACGGCGCCCAGCTCATGGCCCAGCAGCTCGGGGGCGAGGTCGGCCACACTGGCTCGGGTGAGTACGGCCGCACCGAGCTCACCCGTACTGGCGCCTCGTCACTCGTTGACGCTTGGCCCGAGACCGGTGCGTGCTGGATGAGTCACGGCGACGCGATCACGCGCGCGCCCGACGGCTTCGTGGTCACGGCTTCGTCGCCCGGCGCGCCGGTCGCGGTCATGGAGGACGACGCGGCGCGGCGTTACGCGGTGCAGTTCCACCCCGAGGTCGCCCACACCGAACGCGGCCAGGAGCTGATTGCGCACTTCCTGCACGACTTGGCCGGCGTCGCGCCGACGTGGACCAACACCTCGATCATCGACGAACAGGTCGCCGCCATCCGCGAGCGGGTGGGCGACGCGAAGGTGCTGTGTGCGCTCTCGGGTGGGGTCGACTCCGCGGTCGCCGCGGCGCTGGTGATCCGCGCCATCGGCGCCCAGCTCACCTGCGTCTTCGTCGACACCGGTCTCATGCGCCTCGGCGAGGGCGAGCAGATCGAGTCGACCTTCACCCAGCAGTTCGGCGTCGAACTCATCCACGTCAAGGCCCAGGACCGCTTCTTTGACGCACTCGCCGGGGTCACCGATCCCGAGGCGAAGCGCAAGATCATCGGTGAGCTCTTCATCCGCGAGTTCGAGGCCGTCGCGCGCGACCTCGGCGCCGGCGGCGACGGGCCGAAGTTCCTCGTCCAGGGAACGCTCTACCCCGACGTCATCGAGTCGGGCTCGGGCCACGCCGCCACGATCAAGAGCCACCATAACGTCGGCGGACTGCCGGCGGACCTCTCGTTCACACTCATTGAGCCGTTGCGCAAGCTCTTCAAGGACGAAGTGCGTCACGTCGGCGAGGAGCTCGGCCTGCCCGAGGGCATCGTCTGGCGCCAGCCCTTCCCGGGCCCGGGCCTCGGGGTGCGCATCGTCGGCGAGGTCACCCGCGAGCGCGCCGAGATCCTGCGCCGCGCCGACGCGGTGGTGGTCGACGAGATCCGTCGCGCCGGGCTCTACCGCGAGCTCTGGCAGAGTTTCGCGGTGCTGCCGGTGGTTCGAACCGTCGGGGTGATGGGCGACGGACGCACCTACGCCTACCCGATCGTGATCCGGGCGGTCACCAGTGACGACGCCATGACCGCCGACTGGGCCCGCCTGCCCTACGACCTCGTCGAGCGGATCGCCAACCGGCTGATCCGCGAGGTCGAGGGCGTGAACCGCGTGGCCCTCGACGTGACGAGCAAGCCGCCGGGCACCATCGAGTGGGAGTGACGCGGTACTTCTCGGACGAGTCGCTCTTTGACGAGCCGGCGTCCGCGCCCGATCCCGCGGCGCTCCTGAGCGACCTGACCGAGCCCCAGCGCGCCGCCGTCGTCCAGCGCGGGGGACCGTTGCTCGTGGTGGCCGGTGCGGGTTCGGGCAAGACTCGTGTACTGACTCGACGCATCGCGCACCTGCTCGCGACCGGTGACGCCCGGCCCCACGAGGTTATGGCGATCACCTTCACCAACAAGGCCGCCGACGAGATGCGCCGGCGCGTGGTGGAGCTCGTGGGCGAGGCGGCGACGCGCATGTGGGTCTCGACCTTCCACTCGGCCTGCCTGCGGATCCTGCGCAGCCACGCCGACCTGCTCGGCTACGAGCGGGGTTTCTCGATCTACGACGCCGGGGACGCGCGCTCGGCGGTCGAGGTGATCTTAAAAGAGCTCAACCTCGACCCGAAGCGTCTGCCGCCGCGCAGCGTCTCCTCGGCGATCTCGGCGGCGAAGAACGAGTCGGTGAACGCCAGTCGCTACGCCGAGCGCTACGGGGACGACCCGTTCCACCGTCGTGTCGCAGAGATCTTCGCGCACTACGAGAAGCGCCTGCGGCTCGCCAACGCGATGGATTTCGACGACCTGCTCGTGAACGCCCTGGAACTGCTGAAGCGTGACGAGACGGTGCGCGCGAGCTACCAGGACCGGTTCCGCTACCTGCTCGTCGACGAGTTCCAGGACACCAACGGGGTCCAGAACGAACTCGTGCTGCTGCTCAGCGAACGCCACCGCAACCTGTGCGTGGTCGGTGACGCCGACCAGTCGATCTACCGGTTCCGCGCGGCCGACGTGCGCAACATCCTGCTCTTCGAGGAGCGTTTCCCCGACGCCGACGTGATCGTGCTCGAACAGAACTTCCGCTCGACCCAGACGATCCTCGACGCGGCGAACGCCGTGATCGCAAAGAACCCCGGACGGCGCGCGAAGCACCTCTTCACCGAGGGCGACCAGGGCACCAAGATTCGCCTCTACCGGGCCGGGGACGAGTACGAAGAGGGCCGCTACCTCGCCACCGAGCTGCGCCGGCTGCGCGTCGAGCACCGTCTCGAGTGGCAGGACATGGCTGTCTTCTACCGCACCAACGCCCAGAGCCGCGTGCTCGAAGAGGAGTTCCTCCACGCCGGCGTGCCCTACCGGGTGATCGCCGGGCTGCCCTTCTACAACCGCAAAGAGGTCAAGACCGCCCTCGCCTACGCGCGACTCGTGGTGAACCCGCGTGACGAAGCCTCGGCGCGGCGCGTGATCAACGAGCCCAAGCGCGGCGTCGGAGACGCCGCCCAGGCCAAGCTCGGCGCCTACGGCGCCGAGCGCGCGATCTCCTTCGCCGAGACGCCGTGGTACGCGGCCGAGGCCGGACTGACCGGACGGGCCCTGGCGGGCGCGACGCGCTTCGCGATGGCCCTCGACCACCTGCGCGCGCGTCTGACCGAGCTCACCCCGCGCGAGATGATCGACGCCATCGTCTCCGAGACCGGACTCGGCGACGCGCTGCGCGAGGGACCCCCCGACGAGGCGGCGAGTCGACTCGAGAACCTCGGTGAGTTGGCGTCGGCCGCGGCGCAGTACGAGACGATGCTCGACTTCGTCGAGCGCGTCGCCCTGGTCGCCGATTCGGACCAGCTCGACCGCGGCGCCGGCGCGGTCTCGCTGATGACCCTGCACGTCGCCAAGGGACTCGAGTTCCCCGTCGTCGCGATCACCGGCCTCGAGGAGACGATCTTCCCGCACCGGCGGGCCCTCGCCGACGAGGACGAGCTCGAAGAGGAGCGACGGCTCTGCTACGTCGGGATCACCCGGGCGATGTCCCACCTCGTGCTCACCCACGCCTGGAGTCGAACCCAGTGGGGACAGCGCACGGACGCGCTGCCGAGTCGATTCCTCACCGAGATCCCCCCCGAACTCGTCCACGACGTCTCGCGCAGCGCGCCGCTGCGCCGCCGCGAGGTCGAGTTCGAAGAAGGGTTCGTCGGACGGGCGAGTGAGTTCGCCGCCGGGCGCGCCATCGGCGCGGGGGCGGCCCCGCCGGTGCGCTCGACCGGGGCCGAGACCCTCGGCCTCACGGCGGGCGAGCGGGTCGTGCACGACCGCTACGGCGCGGGGATTGTGGTGCGCGTCGAAGGTGAGGGCGCGCGCTCGCGCGCGACGGTCTCCTTCGTCGAACACGGCACCAAACAACTGGTGCTCGCGATGACCCCGCTTCGCCGCGCCGATACCTGATCGCGTGTCGTTTCTAAAACGTCCTTAAGAAACCCTGATGACGCTGAATGGCGTTAAGACCCGTCGTGGAAGAATGGAACCTCATGGATGCCGCCCGCCCCGTCTACCGGCCGCCGTCGGCGCCGCGCAACCACCGCCTGCCCGAGCGGGTCTACTGGCGCCGGCGCGCGATCGTCGCGCTCGCGACCATCTCGCTCACGATCGTGGTCTACCTGGGAGGCACGCTCGCGATGGCGTTGCGTAACCCGACCTACGGCGTGAGTTACATGGCGCGCGGGGCCGAGTGGGGCCGCCAGCACGGCCTGGGTCCCTTGGTGACCTGGGTGGAGACCGAGTACTACAAGCTCAATCCGGCCAAGATCGGCGGCAAACCGCAAGCGAATTCCTTCGGCTCGGGCGTCACCGCCGTCAAGGTGCCGAGCGCCGGTCACCTGCCCGAACCGCCGCGCGTGATCAGCCCCGCGGCGAACCCGCTGCCTGGTGAGGGCGTCTGGCACGTGGCTGGGCGCACCGCCAACGGCGTGCCCGCGGTCTACGAGGCCTTCATCCGCCCCGACTCGGTTCACACGAGCTACGTGGTCGGCATCGCCTGGATGGACACGACGCTGCTGCGTGCCCAGCTCTACTCGGGCTCGTTCATCCCCGGGGGCAACTACCACTTCATCTACTCGGCGCCCATCACCCCCTTCGCGAGTCGTTCGCTGGTCGCGGCCTTCAACGCCGGCTTTCGCATGCAGGACGCTAACGGCGGCTACTACACCCAGGGCCAGATGATCCTGCCCCTGCGCAAGGGTGGCGCCTCGGTCGTCGTCTACAAGGACGGCACGATGACGGTGGGTGCGTGGGGGTCGCCGGGCTTCACGATGAACAACCAGGTCGCCTCGGTGCGCCAGAACCTCAACCTGCTCGTCATCAACGGCCGGCCGGCCCCGGACCTGTCGAACCCGGCCCTCTGGGGCGCGACCCTCGGGGGGACCTTCAACGTCTGGCGCTCGGGGCTCGGGGTCACCAAGGACGGCGCCATCGTCTACGTCGGCGGTCCGGCGCTGTCGATCACCGACCTCGCCAACGTGCTGGTGCGCGCCGGCGCGGTCACCGGGATGCAGCTCGACATCAACACCGACTGGGTCCAGTACTCGACCTACACCGGGGCGCCGAACGCCGTCATCACCGGCGCGAACGGCACCAGCCTGCTCTCGACGATGAACGGGCCGCCGTCGCGGTACTTCGCAACCTGGTGGAACCGTGACTTCTACACGATGTCGCTGCGCAGTGTGCCCAAGACCACCGGGATCGCGTCGGCCACCTCGTCCAAGGGCTAACCGCTCGAACCTGTCAGACTTGAGCCGTGCGGACCAAGACGCTGGTGGCGGTCGTCGTGGGCCTGGCTGCGCTGATGATCGTGGCGGCGCTCTGGCTCGCGAGCGACTCGCCGAGCGCCCCGGTCGCGCCGCGACTGGTCGAGACCTTCCACGTCGCCCCGTGTCGCCCGGGTCTCGTCGGCGCCGAGGGCTGCGCGGAGCGTCGCGTCCTCAGGCTCGACGCCACCATCAACCGGCTTCGCGCCGAGATCGTCAACGCCGCGCCCTACGCGGCGCGTGACTTCATCACCGCCGAACGCTCGTGGTACGACGCGCGCGAGCGCACCTGCGCCGCGCGCACGCGCGGCGTCGAGTCACTCGCGAGTTCGAGGTGTCTGATCAACGCCGACCTGCTCCACCTCAGCGTCCTCGTCGAACGACTGGACGACGCGGCGGGCTAGCGGTTGGCGACCTTGCGCCAGATCGGTCCGGGCAGGTGGCGCAGCGCGAAGAACACGTAGCGCAGGATCGGCGGGCTCCAGATCACCCGCGTCGAGCCCGCGAGGCCGTGCACCACGTTCTCGGCGACCTCGTTGACCCCCGTCGTGAAGGGGATCTCGGGTTCACCGGTGGTCATCTTGGAGCGAACGAACCCCGGGCGCAGGATCTGCAGGGTAACGCCGGTTCCCTCGAGGGAGTCGGCGAGCCCGTCACAGAGCCGGTCGAGGCCGGCCTTGGCGCCCGAGTAGAGATACGAGATGCGCCGCACGCGGATCGCGGCCACCGAGGACATCACGAGGATCCGCCCGTGGCCCTGGGCGACCAGGCGCCGGCGAACCTCGCTGAGCGCCGCGACCGGCCAGGCGTAGTTCACGATCGCCATGGTCGCGGCCATCGTCGGGTCGTCCTCGTACTCGAGCTGTTTGCCGAGCAGCCCGACGGCCTCGATCACCAGGTCCACCGGCTCGCCGAGCGCCTCGAAGCACGCCGAGACCGCCCGGGCTGCGTCGAGGGGCTCGGTCGCGTCAAAGAGGACCGTGTGGGTCGTCGTCGCGCCGTAGTCGCGGGCCTCGGCCGCCGCCTCGTCGAGCAGCGCCTGGTTGCGACCCGCGAGCACGACGCTGTGGGCGCGCGCCGCGCAGAGCTTCTTTACGACCGCGCGCGCGATGTCCGAACTGCCGCCGAGCACGACGATGGTCTGGGGTTGGCCGAAGGCGTTCTCCATGGATTTATCCTTCTCTGAGGCGCAGCCGGCGGGCGAGGTCGCTCGTCAGGTGGCGTTGCGGGTCGATCGTATCGGCGATGGCGGCGAACTCGCCGAGGCGGGGGTACATCGCGCGCACGGTCGACGGCGAGAGGCGCGCGTCCTTGGCGAGGTAGACCCGGCCCCGCGCTTGCACCACGAGTTCGTCGAGCTCGTCGAGCAGCGGCGCGAGGGCCGCGGGCCCGACCGGCAGGTCGAGCGCCAGGGTCCAGCCCGGCTGGGGGAAGGACAGCGGCGCGGGGTCCGCGGCGCCGAAGCGCTTCAGGACCGCGAGGAAGCTCGGCACGCGCGACTGCGAGAGCCGGGCGATGACGCGCGTGACCGCCTCGGCCCCGTCGTCGGGCACGCAGAACTGGTACTGCACGAAGCCCCGGGGGCCGTAGAGGCGGTTCCAGTCGCGCAGTCCGTCGAGGGGGTGGAAGAACGAGGCGATCGATTGCGCCTCGCCCACGCGGTGTCGCGGCGCGGCGCGGAACCAGAGTTCGTTAAAGGCGGTGATCGTGAAGGGGTTCAAGAGTCCGGGGGGTGCGGTCACGGGCACGGCGAGGCGCGCCGCGCGCGGGGCGACGCGCGCGGCGTTCGTGACGTCGTCGCGCGTGGCGTGGTCGCCGCGGGTCAGGATCGAGCGGCCCATGCGCCGCCCGCGCGCCATGCAGTCGACCCAGGCGACCGAGTAGCGGTACCCGTTGTCGCCCTCGACCATGGCGGCCATGACCTCGTCGAGATCGTCGTAGCGGTCGGTGTCCACGAGGACCTGGTCGCTCTCGATGGCGAGCAGTTGCAGGGTGACCTCGCTCAACACCCCGGTGAGGCCCATGGCGCCAAAGGTCGCCCAGAAGAGCGCCGGCTCGACCTCGGGGCTGAGCTGGTGCACCCCGGTCGGGGTGACCAGGCGCATCGAGCGCACGTGGCGCGCGAAGGAGCCGTCGACGTGGTGGTTCTTGCCGTGCACGTCGGCCGCGACCGCGCCACCGATCGAGACCTGGCGGGTGCCCGGGGTGACCGGGACGAACCAACCCTGGGGGATCGACAGCGCGAGCAGGTCCTCGATCGAGACCCCGGCGCCCACCGTGACGATCCCGTCGGGCCCGATCGGCCCGATCGCGTCGAGCCCGCGGTTGTCGAGCACGAGCCCGCCGCCCACCTGGGCCGCGTCGCCGTAGCTGCGTCCGAGCCCGCGCGCGATCACCGCCGGGGCGACCAGGGCCCGTTCGACCTCGTCCTCGGTGCTCGGGGTCTCGACCTCGCAGAGACTGCCGGCCGTGCGGCCCCAGCCGGTGAGCCGGGTCTTCACGCGTAGATCCCGATGAAGAGCAGCACGGCCCAGGACAGCCCCAGCAGCTGGACGATCCGGTTGCGCCAGAGCAGGTCCTCGGGGGCCTGGCCCTCGCCGGCCTCGGCGGCGCGCATGATGTAGAGCATCGCGTAGACGACGGGGATCACGGTGAGCCGGATCGGCACCATGTGGTGGCGCAGGCTCGACAGCCCGCCGTAGGAGGTGTCAAAGGCCCACAGGCAGTAGGTGGTGATCACCACGGTCGCGGTCATGGTGAGCGCCGAGTGCAAGAAGTCCGGGCTGTACTCGGCGAGCACCTTGCGCGTCGCGCCGGCGCCGACCTGCTGGAGCTCACTGGAGCGCTTGCCGACCACGAGGAACAGGGCCCCGAAGGAGATCACGACGAGGAACCAGGCCGAGACGTAGATGTGCGAGGCCGCGGCCCCGGCGTAGGCGCGCAGGAAGAAGCCGCTCGCTACGAAGCCGAGCTCGATGATCGCGACGTTCTTCACGCCGAAGTTGTACGCGAGGTGGATCGCCAGGTAGAGCGAGAGGATGAGGTAGAGCCCCTCGGGCTGCCAGAGCAGCATCGGCAGGGTGAAGGCGATCAGGGCGAGCACGATCGCCGCCGCGAGCGCCCAGCCGACGCTGAGCTGGCCCGCGGGGATGGCGCGGTGGCGCTTGGTGGGGTGTCGTCGGTCGGCCTCGAGGTCGCGGACGTCGTTGAGCAGGTAGATCGCTGATGAGAGGGCGCAGAAACAGATGAAGGCCGCCGCCGTATGGCGCTCGACGTCGGCGTGGGTGGCGACGCCCGCGGCGACCGGGGCGACGCCGATCAGCCCGTTCTTGATCCACTGGACCGGTCGCATCGCTGAGATCAGGGCGCGAACAGTTCCGCGTGCAGTCGCCACGTCGCTCGCCACAGGTCCACGCTAGCCGCGCCCCGTGCGGCGCACTCCGGCGCGATGGGGAGCCTTCCTGGGGGGTTCTATGCTGGCATCCGATGGAACGCACGTACCGAGTGGTGGTGGCCAAGCCGGGCCTGGACGGCCACGACCGCGGTGCGAAGGTGATCGCGCGGGCGCTGCGCGACGCGGGATTCGAGGTCGTCTACACCGGTCTACACCAAACACCCGAGCAGATCGCCCACGCCGTCGTCCAAGAGGACGCCGACGCGCTGGGCCTCTCGCTGCTCTCAGGCGCGCACCGGGTGCTCGTGCCGCGGGTGATCGACCTGCTCGCCGCGGCCGGGCGCGAGGACGTGACCGTGGTGGTCGGCGGGATCATCCCCGACGCGGACATCCCCGACCTCGAGGCGGCGGGCGTGGCGAGGGTCTTTACCCCGGGCGCCTCACTCGGTGAGATCGGGACGTGGCTCGAGGCCACCCTCGACGCGCGCGAGCACACCTCCTGAGCGGATTATTCGGCAGTACTGGCAGAGAAAGCGGACGACGATGGACCTTTTTGAGTATCAGGGGAAGCAGTACTTCTCGCGATTCGGCATCGCGGTGTCGCCCGGCGGGGTCGCCGACACCGTCGACGAAGCGCTCGACGTGGCCGCGCGCGTCGGCTACCCCGTGGTCATCAAGGCCCAGGTGAAGGTCGGCGGGCGCGGCAAGGCCGGCGGCGTGAAGCTCGCCACCAGTGACGACGAGGTGCGCACCCACGCCGGGGCGATCCTCGGGCTCGACATTAAGGGCCACGTCGTCAAGCGGCTCTGGGTCGAGCACGCCAGCGACATCGCCAAGGAGTACTACGCGTCCTTCACCCTGGACCGCCCGAACAAGGTCCACCTCGGCATGCTGAGCGCCCAGGGCGGGGTGGAGATCGAGGTCGTCGCCGAGGAGAGCCCCGACGCGATCGCCATGCTCCAGATCGACCCGCTCGTCGGGCTCGACGTCGCCACGGCGCGCCGCTGGGTCGCCGAGGCGGGCCTCGACGAGGAGGCGCGAGTCCAGGCCGCCGACCTGCTCGTCAAGCTCTACACCTGCTACGTCGAGGGCGACTGCGACCTCGCGGAGGTGAACCCGCTCATCTTGACCCCCGACGGCCGGGTGCACGCCCTGGACGCGAAGGTCACCCTGGACGAGAACGCGTCGTTCCGCCACCCCGAGTGGGAGGAGTTCCGCGCTACCGAGACCGAGGACCCGCGCGAGAAGATGGCCAAGGAGAAGGGCCTCAACTACATCGGTCTCGACGGAACCGTCGGGATCATCGCCAACGGCGCCGGACTCGCGATGTCGACGCTCGACGTCGTGAACCAGGTCGGCGGCTCGGCCGCGAACTTCCTGGACATCGGCGGCGGCGCGAACGCCGACGTCATGGCGGCTGCCCTCGAGGTGATCAACACCGACCCCAAGGTCAAGGTGATCTTCGTCAACATCTTCGGGGGTATCACGCGCGTCGACGAGGTCGCCAAGGGCGTCATCGAGGCCCTTGGGCGCGTCACGATCACCTCGCCCATCGTGCTGCGACTCGACGGCACCAACGCGGTCGAGGGGCGCGCCATCTTGAAGCCGCACCTCAACGACCGGCTTCTCACCGAACCGACCATGTTGGACGCCGCCCGTCGGGCCGTGGCCTTCGCGAACCAGTAAGGACCGATAATGAGCATCTTCGTAGACGAAAACACCAAGGTCATCGTCCAGGGACTGACCGGCGGCCAGGGCCGCTTCCACGGACTACGCAACCGCGACTACGGCACCAAGATCGTGGGCGGCGTGACGCCCGGC